>NZ_CP171131.1:626696-940045 GCF_043187535.1 Luteimonas sp. WGS1318 | reverse complement strand
CGAACTTGAGGTTGTTGAACTTGATCGAGCCGGTGGTCTTGACCGTGACGTTGTCGATGGCGGCCGCACGCGACGCCGCACCACCGATGTGGAACGTACGCATGGTCAGCTGCGTGCCGGGCTCGCCGATCGACTGCGCGGCGACGACACCGACCGCCTCGCCCTGGTTGACCAGGTGACCACGACCGAGGTCACGGCCGTAGCACATCGCGCACACGCCGAAGCTGCTCTCGCAGCTGATCGTCGAACGCACCTTGATCGACTGGACGCCGGCTTCCTCGAGCTTCACCACCCACTGCTCGTCGAGCAGCGTGTTGCGGGTGACGATCGGATCCTCGTCGTTGCCCGGCAGGAACACGTCCTCGGCCACGACACGACCCAGCACGCGGTCGCGCAGCGGCTCGACCACGTCGCCACCTTCGACGATCGGGGTCATCATCAGGCCGTCGAGCGTGCCGCAATCGACCTCGGTGATCACCACGTCCTGGGCCACGTCGACGAGGCGACGGGTCAGGTAACCGGAGTTCGCGGTCTTGAGCGCGGTATCGGCCAGACCCTTACGTGCACCGTGGGTGGAGTTGAAGTATTCCTGGACGTTCAGGCCTTCGCGGAAGTTCGCGATGATCGGCGTCTCGATGATCGAGCCGTCCGGCTTGGCCATCAGGCCGCGCATACCCGCCAGCTGACGGATCTGGGCCTGCGAACCACGCGCACCGGAGTCGGCCATGATGTAGAGCGAGTTCATCGACTTCTGGTCGATGGTCTCGCCCTTGGCATTGACGACCTTCTCGGTGCCGATCGTGTCCATCATCGCCTTGGCGATGCGCTCGTTCGTGCGCGACCAGATGTCGACGACCTTGTTGTAGCGCTCGCCGGCGGTGACCAGACCCGACTGGTACTGCTGCTGGATTTCCAGCACCTCGGTCTCGGCCTCGGCCAGGATGCCCTTCTTCTCGGTCGGGATGGTCATGTCGTTGATGCCGATCGACACACCGGCACGCGTCGCGTTGCCGAAGCCGGTGTACATCAGCTTGTCGGCGAACACGACCGTGTCCTTCAGACCCAGGCGGCGGTAGCAGGAGTTGATCAGGCGGCTGATGTTCTTCTTGTTGAGCTCGGTGTTGGCGAGCTCGAACGGAAGACCGTCCGGCATGATCTCCATCAGCAGCGCACGGCCCACGGTCGTCTCGACGATCGAGGTCACTTTGTCGCGCGAGCCGTCTTCGCCGATCACGGTCTGGGTGATGCGGACCTTGATCTTGGCGTGCAGGCCGGCGGCCTTGTTGTCGTAGGCGCGACGCACTTCGGCGATGTTGGCGAAGATCATGCCTTCGCCCGGCATGTTCTCCAGGGCGCGGGTCATGTAGTACAGACCCAGCACGACGTCCTGCGACGGCACGATGATCGGCTCGCCGTTGGCCGGCGAGAGGATGTTGTTCGACGCCATCATCAGCGCACGCGCTTCGAGCTGGGCTTCCAGCGACAGCGGCACGTGGACCGCCATCTGGTCACCGTCGAAGTCGGCGTTGAACGCGGTACACACCAGCGGGTGCAGCTGGATCGCCTTGCCTTCGATCAGCACCGGCTCGAACGCCTGGATGCCCAGACGGTGCAGCGTCGGCGCGCGGTTGAGCAGCACCGGGTGCTCGCGGATCACCTCTTCGAGGATGTCCCACACCTCGGCCTCTTCGCGCTCGACGAGCTTCTTGGCGGCCTTGATCGTCGTGGCGAGGCCACGGCGCTGCAGCTTGGCGAAGATGAAGGGCTTGAACAGTTCCAGCGCCATCTTCTTCGGCAGGCCACACTCGTGCAGGCGCAGCGTCGGGCCGACCACGATGACCGAACGGCCCGAGTAGTCGACGCGCTTGCCCAGCAGGTTCTGGCGGAAGCGACCCTGCTTGCCCTTGATCATGTCGGCGAGCGACTTGAGCGGGCGCTTGTTGGTGCCGGTGATCGCACGGCCGCGGCGGCCGTTGTCCATCAGCGCGTCCACCGACTCCTGCAGCATGCGCTTCTCGTTGCGCACGATGATGTCGGGCGCATTGAGTTCGAGCAGGCGACGCAGGCGGTTGTTGCGGTTGATGACGCGGCGGTACAGATCGTTGAGATCCGAGGTCGCGAAGCGGCCACCGTCCAGCGGGACCAGCGGACGCAGGTCCGGCGGCAGCACCGGCAGCACGGTCATGATCATCCACTCGGGACGGTTGCCCGACTCGAGGAAGGCCTCGACCAGCTTGATGCGCTTGGTGAGACGCTTGAGCTTGGTCTCCGAACCGGTCGCGGCGATCTCTTCCTTCAGGCGGGCCATCTCGGCCTGCAGGTCGATCGTGCGCAGCAGGTCGTAGACCGCCTCGGCGCCCATCGCGGCGTCGAAGTCGTCGCCGTGTTCCTGGCGCATCTGCATGTACTGCTCTTCGTTGAGCAGCTGGCTGCGCTCGAGCGGGGTCAGACCCGGCTCGGTGACGACGAACGCCTCGAAGTACAGGATGCGCTCGATGTCACGCAGGGTCATGTCCAGCATCAGGCCGATGCGCGACGGCAGCGACTTGAGGAACCAGATGTGTGCGACCGGCGAGGCCAGGTCGATATGGCCCATGCGCTCGCGGCGCACCTTGGCCAGCGTGACTTCGGTGCCGCACTTCTCGCACACGACGCCACGGTGCTTCATGCGCTTGTACTTGCCGCACAGGCACTCGTAGTCCTTGATCGGACCGAAGATCGCGGCGCAGAACAGGCCGTCGCGCTCGGGCTTGAACGTGCGGTAGTTGATCGTCTCGGGCTTCTTCACCTCGCCGAACGACCACGAACGGATCAGGTCCGGCGATGCGAGCGCGATCTTGATCGCGTCGAAATCCGGGATCTGGCGCGCCTGGTTGAAGAGGTTGAGCAGGTCTTTCATAAATTTCTCCGGGAGTCGGGATTCGAGATTCGGGATACGTCAGAGCGGGGATTCGGCGGATCGGGTTCGAGGCGTTTCGCCTTCGAATCCCGCACTCCGAATCCCCTTCCCGGCTCTCAGTGCTCCTCGAGCTCCATGTTGATCGCGAGCGAACGGATTTCCTTGACCAGCACGTTGAACGACTCCGGCATGCCGGCGACCATCTCGTGCTCGCCGTCGACGATGTTCTTGTACATCTGGTTGCGGCCCTGCACGTCGTCGGATTTCACCGTCAGCATTTCCTGCAGGGTGTAGGCCGCGCCGTAGGCTTCCAGCGCCCAGACTTCCATCTCGCCGAAGCGCTGACCGCCGAACTGCGCCTTGCCGCCCAGCGGCTGCTGGGTGACGAGCGAGTACGGACCGGTCGAACGCGCGTGCATCTTGTCGTCCACCAGGTGGTTGAGCTTGAGCATGTGCATGTAGCCCACGGTCACCTCGCGCTCGAAGGTCTCGCCGGTGCGGCCGTCGTACAGACGGTGCTGGCCACTGGTCGGCATGTCCGCCAGCTCGAGCATCGCCTTGATCTCCGACTCCGCCGCGCCGTCGAACACCGGGGTCGCCATCGGCACGCCGTCGGTCAGGTTGCCGGCCAGCGTGAGCAGTTCCTCATCGCTGAACTGCGACAGGTCGACACGCTGCGCGAACGTCGCCTTGTCGTGGTTGTAGATCTGGTCGAGGAAGCTGCGCAGCTCGGCCACCTTGGCCTGGGCGTCGAGCATCCGCTGGATCTTCTCGCCGAGCCCCTTGGCCGCGAGGCCCAGGTGCACTTCGAGGATCTGGCCGATGTTCATACGCGACGGCACGCCGAGCGGGTTCAACACGATGTCGACGGTGTTGCCGTTCGCCATGTACGGCATGTCCTGCACGGGCACGATGGTCGACACGACACCCTTGTTGCCGTGGCGGCCGGCCATCTTGTCGCCCGGCTGGATGCGGCGCTTCACGGCCAGGTAGACCTTGACCATCTTCAGCACGCCCGGTGCGAGGTCGTCGCCCTGGGTGATCTTGCCGCGCTTGTCGGCGAAGCGCTTCTCGAATTCCTTCTGGTGCGCGTCGATCTGCTTCTGCGCACGCTCGATCGCGTCCGACGCGTCCTCGTCCTTCATGCGGATCTGGAACCAGTCGGACTTCTTCATGCCGTCGAGCACGAGAGAGCTGACCGTGTCGCCCTTCTTCAGGCCGGGACCGCCGTTGGCGACCTTGCCCTGGATCTGCGAACGCAGACGCGCGTAGATCGCGCTCTCGAGGATGCGGAACTGGTCGTCGAAGTCCTTCTTGACGCGCTTGATCTCGGATTCCTCGATCTGCTTGGCGCGCTTGTCCTTCTCGATGCCGTCGCGGGTGAAGACCTGCACGTCGATGACGGTGCCGTCCATGCCAGGCGGAACGCGCAGCGAGCTGTCCTTCACGTCGGACGCCTTCTCACCGAAGATCGCGCGCAGCAGCTTCTCTTCCGGGGTCAGCTGGCTCTCGCCCTTCGGCGTGACCTTGCCGACCAGGATGTCGCCGGCGCGCACTTCGGCACCGATGTACACCACGCCGGATTCGTCGAGACGGTTGAGCGCGTTCTCGGACACGTTCGGGATGTCGGCGGAGATTTCCTCCGGACCCAGCTTCGTGTCGCGGGCGACCGCGGTCAGTTCCTCGATGTGGATCGTCGTGTAGCGGTCTTCCTTGACGACGCGCTCCGACAGCAGGATCGAGTCTTCGAAGTTGTAGCCGTTCCACGGCATGAACGCGACCAGCATGTTCTGGCCCAGCGCGAGCTCACCGATGTCGGTCGAGGGACCGTCGGCCAGCACGTCGCCGCGCGCGACCACGTCACCCACGTTCACCAGCGGACGCTGGTTGATGCAGGTGTTCTGGTTGGAGCGCGTGTACTTGATCAGGTTGTAGATGTCGACGCCGGCATCGTGCTCGCCGGAGATCTCTTCTTCATTGACCTTGACCACGACGCGGCCGGCGTCGATCTGCTCGATCACGCCGCCACGGCGGGCGTTCACGGTCACGCCCGAGTCGCGCGCCACGGCACGCTCGATGCCGGTACCGACCAGCGGCTTCTGCGCACGCAGCGTCGGGACGGCCTGGCGCTGCATGTTGGCGCCCATCAGTGCGCGGTTCGCGTCATCGTGCTCGAGGAACGGCACGAGTGCGGCTGCGACCGATACGGTCTGCATCGGCGAGACGTCCATGTAATGGATTTCCGCCGGCGGCTTAAGCAGCGACTCGCCCTGGAAGCGGCAGTCGACGAACTGCTGCGTCATCGTGCCCTTGTCGTCCTGGACGGCATTGGCCTGTGCGATGACGTAGTCGTTCTCTTCGATCGCCGAGAGGTACTCGATCTCGTCGGTGACGCGGCTGTCGACGACCTTGCGGTACGGCGTCTCGAGGAAGCCGTAGCGGTTGGTGCGTGCGAAGGTCGCCAGCGAGTTGATCAGGCCGATGTTCGGGCCTTCCGGCGTTTCGATGGTGCAGACGCGGCCGTAGTGCGTGGGATGCACGTCGCGCACTTCGAAGCCGGCGCGCTCGCGGGTCAGACCGCCCGGCCCCAGGGCCGAGACGCGACGCTTGTGCGTGACTTCCGACAGCGGGTTGTTCTGGTCCATGAACTGCGACAGCTGCGAGGAGCCGAAGAATTCCTTGACCGCAGCCGCGACCGGCTTGGCGTTGATCAGCTCCTGCGGGGTCAGGCCATCGGCCTCGGCCATCGTCAGGCGCTCGCGCACGGCGCGCTCGACGCGGACCAGGCCCACGCGGAACACGTTCTCGGCCATTTCACCGACCGAACGCACGCGGCGGTTGCCGAGGTGATCGATGTCGTCGACGACGCCGCGACCGTTGCGGATCTCGGTCAGCACGCGGATGACATCGAGGATGTCCGAGGTCTGGCCGAACTCGCCGCGCAGACGCACCGAATCCTCGTCCTTGCGCTCGGCGAAGTAGCGGGCGTCGTACAGCACGGACGCGCCGGTGACTTCCTTGCGGCCGAGGCGGCGGTTGAACTTCATCCGGCCCACGCCCGACAGGTCGTAGCGCTCGAAGGTGAAGAACAGGTTGTGGAACAGGTTCTGCGCGGCGTCCTTGGTCGGCGGCTCGCCGGGACGCATCATGCGGTAGATCTCGACCAGCGCGTCGAGCTGGGTCTTGGTCGAGTCGATGCGCAGGGTGTTGGACAGGTACGGGCCGCGGTCGAGGTCGTTGACCCAGATCGTGCCGATGGCTTCGATGCCGGCCTTGCGCAGCGCTTCGAGCGTCTCGAGCGTGATCTCGTCGTTGGCGGTGGCCACGAGCTCGCCGGTCGACGGATCGATGACGTCGTGCGAGAGGATCTGGCCGACCATGTAGTCGTCCGGCACCGCGAGCGCGGTGATGCCCGAGGCCTCGAGCTGCTTGACGTGGCGCGCAGTGATGCGCTTGCCGGCCTCGACGATGACCTTGTCACCGTCCAGCAGATCGAAGTTGAGCGTTTCGCCACGCAGGCGCTCCGACACCAGCTCCAGCTGCACGCCCTCGCCTTCCGGCAGGATGTGGTAGCTGTTGATGTCGAAGAACTCGTTGAGCATTTCTTCGTTGTTGTAGCCGAGCGCGCGCAGCAGCACCGACACCGGCAGCTTGCGGCGGCGGTCGATACGGGTGAACAGCGCGTCCTTCGGGTCGAACTCGAAGTCGAGCCAGGAACCGCGGTACGGGATGATGCGGGCGCTGTAGAGCAGCTTGCCCGAGCTGTGGGTCTTGCCGCGGTCGTGGTCGAAGAACACGCCGGGCGAGCGGTGCAGCTGCGAGACGATGACGCGCTCGGTGCCGTTGATGATGAAGGTGCCGTTCTCGGTCATGAGCGGGATCTCGCCCATGTAGACCTCCTGCTCCTTCACGTACTTGATGGCCTTGGACGACGACTCGCGGTCGTAGATCACCAGACGCACGGTCACGCGCAGCGGGGCGCCGTAGCTGAGGCCGCGGTTGCGGCACTCGCGCTCGTCGAAGCCGGGCTCGCCGAGCTTGTAGCCGACGTATTCCAGCGCGGCGTAGCCGTTGTAGCTGACGATCGGGAACACCGACTTGAGCGCGGCGTGCAGGCCACGGTCCTCGCGCTGCGTGGGGTCGCGGTCGGCCTGCAGGAACTCGCGGTAGGAGTCGACCTGGATGGCCAACAGGAACGGCACCTCGAGAATCTCGCGGCGCTTGCCGAAGTTCTTGCGGATGCGCTTCTTCTCGGTGAACGAGTAGTTCGACTGGAGCTGGGACGTCGTCATGGATGTACGCCTCGATGAATCGGTGGACCGCATCGCGGTCCGGGGGGAACATGAGCTGCCACTGGGTAGTCGCTGGTATTGCCGGCACCAGCACGCCATCTCCCGCTACTACCCACTGACAACTGGTGTCAGTTGTCTGCGGTCGCCCCGGTTGTCAGGAACGACCAAGGGCCGGGAGCTTTCGCCCCCGGCCCCGGTGCATCGACAGCATGTGCTGCGATGCCAAGGTGTCGCTTACTTGAGCTCGGCGGTCGCGCCAGCAGCCTCGAGATCCTTCTTGATCTTCTCGGCTTCTTCCTTCGAGGCGCCTTCCTTGACGTCCTTCGGTGCGCCTTCGACCAGATCCTTGGCTTCCTTCAGGCCCAGGCCGGTGATCGCGCGGACGACCTTGATGACCTCGACCTTCTTGTCGCCGGCGGCCTTCAGCACGACGGTGAACTCGGTCTGCTCTTCAGCAGCGGCGGCCGGACCGGCAGCGGCGGCGGCGGCGACCGGAGCGGCGGCGGACACGCCGAACTTCTCTTCGATGGCCTTGACCAGCTCCATCACTTCCATCAGGGACTTCTCGGCGATGGCGTCGACGATCTGTTCAGTGGTAAGGGACATGTTGATTACCTTTGAGAATTTTTCTGGGATGGGGTTCGTTGGACCGGCAGATCGGGCTTACGCCGTCTCTTCGGTCGCGCTTTCGGCAGACGCTTCGGCCGGCGCGTCTTCGCCACCGCCCTGCTTGTCGCCGACGGCCTTGACGGCACGGGCGAACATCGCAGCGGGTTCGGACAGCACGCGGGCAAGCATGGACAGCGCTTGCTCGAGCGTCGGCAGCGAGGCCAGGACGTCGACGTGGCTGGCCGGGTACAGCTGGCCTTCGACGACGACGACCTTCGGCACCAGCTTGTCGTTGGTCTTGGCGAATTCCTTGATCAGGCGACCGGCAGCGCCGGGCTCCTCGGTCGAGAACGCATACAGCAGAGGGCCGACCAGCGCGTCCTTGGAACACGCGTAGTCGGTACCTTCCACTGCGCGTGCGGCCAGGGTGTTCTTGACAACGCGCAAGTACACACCGGTCTCACGAGCCTTCTTGCGCATCGCGGTCATCTGACTGACCGTGGTGCCCACGTACTCGACGGCAATCAAGGAGTGCGCCTTGGCGGCGACTTCTGCCAGCTCGGCGACAACTTCCTGCTTCTGGGACAGATTGAGAGCCATTAATCACTCCTCATTGTGAACTCCGCTCACGGCTCCTGCCGCTTGCGGTCCTGAGCGGCTTCCATCCTGGAGGCCGGGGATGCGCGAGCATCCCGGTGGTGGCCTTTCTGTCTGGCTGGACGAATGTCTGACCAGAAAACTTCGAAAAGGCATCACCATCTACGCAGGCCTTTCGGTGCATGCACCTCGGGATTAAGCGCTCTCGACCATCGGTGGCGGCGACTCCCTGCCAGTTCGAGCATCCCTGCCCGTCGCCACGTCGGTCTCGACCGCGCCTGCGGTCTTTGACGGCGCCACAACGGACCGGAGTCCGCTGCGATGCCCCCAAATCGCGCCGCCTGTTCGGGCGACGCGCTTATTGCGTATCAATCAGCGCGCGATGCTCAGCGACGACTGGTCCACGATCACGCCCGGGCCCATCGTCGAGCTCAGCGAGATCTTCTGCAGGTACTGGCCCTTGGCGGTGGCCGGCTTGGCCTTCACCAGGTCGGCCAGCAGCGCCTGCAGGTTTTCCTTCAGCTTCTCCGCATCGAAGTCGGCCTTGCCGATCGTGCAGTGGATGATGCCGGCCTTGTCGGTGCGGTAACGGACCTGGCCGCCCTTCGCATTCTTCACGGCCTCGCCCGGGTTCGGGGAGACGGTGCCGACCTTCGGGTTCGGCATCAGGCCGCGCGGGCCCAGGATCGTGCCGAGCTTGCCGACGACGCGCATCGCGTCCGGTGTGGCGATGACGACGTCATAGTTGATGTCGCCGCCCTGCATCTTCTCGGCCAGGTCGTCCATGCCGACGACGTCGGCACCGGCGGCCAGGGCCTCGTCGGCCTTGGCACCGGCCGGCGCGAACACCGCGACGCGGACGCTCTTGCCGGTACCGGCGGGCAGCACGGTCGAACCGCGCACCTGCTGGTCGGACTTGCGCGCGTCGACGCCGAGGCGGACGGCGACGTCCACGGCTTCGGCGAACTTCGCGCTGCTGTTGTCCTTGACGATCTTCAGGGCGTCATCGATGCCGTAGCTCTTGCCCGGCTGCACGGCGGCCTGGATGCTCTTCTGTCGCTTGGTCTGTGCCATGGTCTCAGCCCTCCACCGTCAGGCCCATCGAACGGGCGGAGCCCGCGATGGTGCGCACTGCTGCTTCCAGCTCGGCCGCCGTCAGGTCGGCTTCCTTCGCCTTGGCGATTTCTTCGAGCTGCGCACGCGTCACCTTGCCCACCTTCTCGGTGTTGGGACGCTTGGAGCCCGAGGCCACACCTGCCGCCTTCTTCAGCAGCACCGAAGCCGGCGTGCTCTTGGTGATGAAGGTGAACGTACGGTCCGAATAGGCCGTGATGATGACCGGGGTCGGCAGACCCGGCTCGAGCTTGGAGGTCGCTGCGTTGAACGCCTTGCAGAACTCCATGATGTTCAGGCCGCGCTGACCCAGCGCAGGACCGACCGGCGGCGAGGGGTTGGCCTGACCGGCCTTGACCTGCAGCTTGATGTAACCGACGACTTTCTTCGCCATTGTCTTCTTCTCTCCGGGTGCAAGCGCCTGAGCTCAGGCTCCCCATCGTTCCGGGAATCGCGTGTCCCGGATTCACGTTGTCCATCTCGCGCGAAAGGCCGCCCATACGGCGGCCTGTGCGGTTGCCTGGCGCGGCCAGACAGTGAGCCGCGCACTATAGCAGGGTTTCGCGCGCCCGTCACACGCGGGCGGCGCGGCGGGGCTCAGGCCTTTTCGACCTGCCCGAATTCCAGCTCGACCGGAGTCGAGCGGCCGAAGATCAGCACGGCGACGCGCAGGCGGCTCTTCTCGTAGTTGACTTCCTCGACGACGCCGTTGAAGTCGTTGAACGGCCCGTCGGTGACGCGGACCATCTGGCCGGCCTCGAACAGGACCTTCGGACGCGGCTTCTCGACGCCTTCCTGCACGCGATCCAGGATCACGGCGGCCTCGTCGTCGCGGATGGGCAGCGGACGGTCGGCGGTGCCGCCGATGAAACCCATGACCTTCGGCGTTTCCTTGACCAGGTGCCAGCTCTCGTTGTCCATGCGCGGGATGCCGCCCTCGTCCGAGGTCAGGATCTGCACGAGCACGTAGCCCGGGAAGAACTTGCGCTCGGAACGGCGCTTCTGGCCGGAGCGCATCTCGATCACTTCCTCGGTCGGCACCAGCACGTCGCCGAACTTGTCCTGCATTTCAGTGCGCACGATGCGATCGCGCAGCGCCTGGGCCACCGACTTCTCGAAGCCGGAATAGGCATGCACGACGTACCAGCGCTTGACGCCTTCGGTTTCCATCTGAATCGTTACTCCGTCACTGCCTCAGAACGAGGCGGATGAGCCACTGGATGACCTGGTCGAAGCCGGCCAGCATCAGGCTGATGATGATGACCGCGATGATCACGATCCACGTCAGCCGGATCGCTTCCTGCCGCGTCGGCCAGACGACCTTGCGCAGCTCGAAGCGGGTTTCCGAGAAGAAATCCCGGGTCTTGTGGCCCTTGCCGGTGGTCAGGAAGACCGCGGCGGCGCCGACGATGCAGAGCGCGACGATGACACTGCGCACGACGGTCGCCAGCTGGGTTTCGAACCAGTAGAAGGCGAACACGCCGGCCACCACCAGAAGCACCGCTGCGGCGTATTTGGCGAGATCCGTCGAGGACGCGCCCTTCGAATGTTCCACTCTGCTGTTCAAGTCCCGGCGACTCATCGGTTGGGCGACTGCTCGGTTGACAGGCCCGGCCGTGCAGCACCAGGCCCCGCGCGGAGGATCCGCGAATGGCACGCCAGGAGGGACTCGAACCCCCAACCTGCGGTTTTGGAGACCGCTGCTCTGCCAATTGAGCTACTGGCGTAAGGATGGAACATCCGTCGACTCAGGCCTTCCTGAGACGGCGAAGGCGGACCGGGGTTCCGGCCCGCCCTTTGGATCGTCATTCCCGCGTACGCGGGAATCCAGGGACCTTGATTGTATGCTGCCCGGCGAACCGAAGAGCCGAAGTCACTGGACCCCGGCGCTTGCCGGGATGACGTCTTGGCAGCCGAGCGCGCCAGGCGCGCTCGGGCCAGGGCGTCACTTGATGATCTTGGCCACCACGCCGGCGCCGACGGTGCGGCCGCCTTCGCGGATCGCGAAGCGCAGGCCTTCGTCCATCGCCACCGGGTTGATCAGCGTGACCACCATCTTCACGTTGTCGCCCGGCATCACCATCTCGGTGCCTTCCGGCAGCTCGACCGCACCGGTGATGTCGGTGGTGCGGAAGTAGAACTGCGGACGGTAGCCCTTGAAGAACGGGGTGTGACGGCCGCCCTCGTCCTTCGACAGCACGTAGACTTCGGCTTCGAAATCGGTGTGCGGCTTGATCGAACCCGGCTTGCACAGCACCTGGCCGCGCTCGACGTCGTCACGCTTGGTGCCGCGCAGCAGCAGACCGGCGTTGTCGCCCGCCTGGCCCTGGTCGAGCAGCTTGCGGAACATCTCGACGCCCGTGACCGTGGTCTTCTGGGTGGCGCGGATACCGACGATCTCGATTTCCTCGCCGACCTTGATGATGCCGCGCTCGATGCGGCCGGTCACCACGGTGCCGCGGCCCGAGATCGAGAACACGTCTTCGACCGGCATCAGGAACGGCTTGTCGACGTCGCGCTCCGGCTCCGGAATGAAGGTGTCCAGCGCCTCGACCAGCTTCAGGATCGCCGGCACGCCGATCTCGCTCTGGTCGCCTTCCAGCGCCAGACGGGCCGAGCCGTGGATGATCGGGGTGTCGTCGCCCGGGAAGTCGTACTTCGACAACAGCTCGCGCACTTCCATCTCGACCAGCTCGAGCAGCTCGGCGTCGTCGACCATGTCGGCCTTGTTCAGGAACACGACGATGTGCGGCACGCCGACCTGGCGCGACAGCAGGATGTGCTCGCGGGTCTGCGGCATCGGGCCGTCCGCGGCCGAACACACCAGGATCGCGCCGTCCATCTGCGCCGCACCGGTGATCATGTTCTTGACGTAGTCGGCGTGACCCGGGCAATCGACGTGCGCGTAGTGACGGTTCGGGCTTTCGTATTCGACGTGTGCGGTCGAAATCGTGATGCCACGCGCCTTCTCTTCCGGCGCCGCGTCGATCGCGTCGTAGGCCTTGAATTCGCCGCCGAAACGCTCCGCACCGATCTTCGTCAGCGCCGCCGTCAGCGTCGTCTTGCCGTGGTCAACGTGACCAATCGTGCCCACGTTCACGTGGGGCTTGGTGCGCTCGAACTTACCCTTTGCCATGGCTGCCTTGTCTCGAAATCTGATGAAGTGGTGATTGCGTGCCGCTTCGGACCCGCGATGGAAGCGGATCCGCGGAGGATGGTGCTCACGAAAGGAATCGAACCTTCGACCTCCTCCTTACCAAGGAGGTGCTCTACCGACTGAGCTACGTGAGCAACGATGTGGAACGGGGTACCGCGTGGAACGTTCAATGGAGCGGGAGACGGGAATCGAACCCGCACCATCAGCTTGGAAGGCTGAGGTTCTACCGTTGAACTACTCCCGCACCGGGACCCGCCTGCCGCATTACAACCTGTCGCACTGCACTTGTTCCACCGTGTCGAAATGGTGGAGGGAGGTGGATTCGAACCACCGAAGGCGTAAGCCAGCAGATTTACAGTCTGCCCCCGTTGGCCGCTTGGGTATCCCTCCGGCGTTTTCGTCGTGCCGGTGAAAACAGCCCGCGATTTTGGGCCCAGTTACCGATCCTGTCAACGTTGCATTGCAACGAATCGTCATCGGAACCGCCGCCCCGCGATTGCCTGCGGGACGGGGTGCGCATGTTACCGGTCGGCGCGCTCCGGCGCCATCGCCGCGACGTCGTCGCGACCGATGGCCACATGCGGCACACCGTCGGCGCCGATCCAGCCGCGGTACATGCCTTCGGTATTGAACGGCAGGGCCATCTGCCCGTCGGCCCCGAGCGCGATCGCGCCGCCGTTGCCGCCGAGCGCGGGAATGTCGGCGTTGATGACCGCCTCGGCCGCGGTCTCGACCCCCTCGCCCAGCAGCTCGACCCGGCTGCAGATCGCATGCGCCGCAGCGGTACGCAGGTAGAACTCGCCCCAGCCGGTGCCCGAGACCGCGCACCGGGCATCGGCCCAGGTGCCGGCGCCGATCACCGGCGCGTCGCCCACCCGCCCCCAGCGCTTGTCGGTCATACCGCCCGTCGAGGTGCCGGCCGCGAGCGCGCCGGACGCGTCGAGCGCCACCGCGCCCACCGTGCCGAAATAGCGCAGCGGATCGTCCGCCACGGCTGCATGGGCGTTGCGCGCGGCTTCGGCATCGGACCGGGCCTTCTGCAGCTGCTGCCAGCGTTTCTCGGTCCGGAACCAGGCCGGATCGGTGAACTCGATGCCCTGGCTCTGCGCGAAGCTCTCCGCCCCCTCGCCGACCAGCATCACGTGCGGCGAGTCGTCCATCACGTGCCGCGCGAGCTGGATCGGGTTGCGGATCCGGCGCACGCCGGCCACCGCCCCGGCCGCTCGGGTGGCGCCGTCCATCAGCGAGGCGTCGAGCTCGTTGACGCCCTCATGGGTGAAGACCGCGCCGCGGCCGGCGTTGAACGACGGATCGTCTTCGAGGACCGTGATCGCGGCGACCACCGCATCGAGCGCAGGCCTGCCGTCGCGCAGCAGCGCATGACCGGTGCGCAGCGCCTGGGCCAGCGCTTCGCGCGCGGCCGCGGCCTCCGCATCCGAGAGACCGGTGCGCACGACGCCGGCACCGCCATGGATCACCAGCACCGGGCCGACCGAAGGAGGCGGCACATCCGCCGCCATTACCGGCATCGAGACACCGGCAATGGCGAGGGCACACAGGACGGACAGGGACGACAGACGCATGGCGACTCCGGAGCACCGACAGGAAGTCCCCGAGTGTAGGCGGCAGGGCCGCCAGCGCGCACGAGCACACGCCTGCCTGCCCCGCCACGCGGCCCCGGACATACGAAAGGCGCCCCGAAGGGCGCCTTTGCGGAACGGCGACAGCGGCAGCGTCAGACGTTGAAGCGGAAATGCATCACGTCGCCGTCCTTGACGATGTACTCCTTGCCTTCCAGACGCCACTTGCCCGCTTCCTTGGCGGCGGATTCGCCGTTGTAGCGGATGAAGTCGTCGTAACCGACGACTTCGGCGCGGATGAAGCCTTTCTCGAAGTCCGTATGGATGACCGCCGCCGCCTGCGGCGCGGTCGCCCCGATCTTCACCGTCCAGGCGCGCACTTCCTTGACGCCCGCGGTGAAGTACGTCTGCAGGTCGAGCAGGCCGTAGGCCGCGCGGATCACGCGATTCAGCCCCGGCTCGTCGAGGCCGAGATCGGTCAGGAACGCATCACGATCGACGTCCTCGAGCTGCGAGAGCTCCTCCTCGATCGCGGCCGAGACCGGCACGACCTCGGCGCCCTCGCCGACCGCACGGGCGCGCACCGCGTCGAGATGCGGATTGTTCTCGAACCCATCCTCGAGCACGTTGGCGATGTACAGCACCGGCTTGGCGGTCAGCAGGAACAGGTCGCGGATCGCGGCGTTGTCCTCGTCGGAGAGCTTCAGCGCGCGCACCGGCTGGCCGTCGGCCAGGCCCTTGTGCACGCGGCCCAGCACTTCGGCGCGGACCTTGGCGTCCTTGTCGCCGGTCTTGGCCGAACGCTCGGCGCGCTGCAGCGCGCGCTCCACCGAATCCAGGTCGGCCAGCGCCAGCTCGGTATCGATGGTCTCGATGTCGGCGATCGGGTCGACCTTGTTGTTGACGTGGATGACGTCGGGATTCTCGAAGCAGCGCACCACGTGGGTGATCGCGTCGACCTCGCGGATGTGCGACAGGAACTTGTTGCCCAGGCCCTCACCGCTGGCCGCGCCGGCGACGAGGCCGGCGATGTCGACGAACTCGACCGCGGTCGGCAGCACCTTCTGCGGCTTGACGATCGCCGCCAGCGCATTGAGGCGCAGATCCGGCACCGGCACGATGCCGACGTTCGGCTCGATGGTGCAGAACGGAAAGTTGGCCGCGGCGATACCCGCCTTGGTCAGCGCGTTGAAGAGAGTCGACTTGCCGACGTTCGGCAGGCCGACGATGCCGCATTTGATGCCCATGGCTTGAATCCGGGAGTGGTGATTCGGGATTGGGGATTCGGACAAGCACGCCGAATCCCCAATCCCCAATCCCTAATCCCTGGGCGTATGCAGCCGCGTCATCGCATCCATGAAATTGCCGTCCATCGCCAGCGGCAGCACGTCGATGGCATCGTCGATCGCGCGGCCGATCAGGATGTCGTCGTCCGCATTCGCGCGGCCCAGCACCCACGGCGTGACCTTGTCCTTGCTGCCCGGATGCCCGATGCCGATGCGCAACCTGTGGAAGCGGCCGTGGCCGAGCAGTTGCATCGTGTCGCGCAGGCCATTCTGCCCACCGTGGCCGCCATCGAACTTCAACCGCGCGGTGCCCGGCGGCAGATCCAGTTCGTCGTGCGCCAGCAGCGCCTGCTCGGGCTCGAACTTCCAGAACCGCAGCGCAGCGGTGACCGACTTGCCGCTGAGATTCATGAAGGTGGCCGGCTTCAGCAGCCAGACCGGCTGGCCCGCGATATCGATCTTCGCGGTTTCGCCGAACAGTTTGCTGTCGAGCCGGAACGACGCGCCCGCCTTGGCGGCGAGTTCGTCGACAAAACGGAACCCGGCGTTGTGCCGGGTCCGTGCGTAGTCGGGTCCGGGATTGCCCAGCCCGACGATCAGTCGCAGTCCTGCCATCGATACGGCAACGCGGGCACGCCCGAAGGCGCGCCCGCGCGACGATTACTCGTCGTCCTTCGCGGCCTTGGTGGCCGGAACGTCGGCCGCCTCGTCCTCGCCCTCGGCCGGCTCGGCCTCGACGCGGCCGTGCTTGGCGACGACGACGGCGACGTCGTGGTCCGCGCCCAGCGCCAGTTCGGGGATCTCGACGCCCTTGGGCAGCTTGACCTGCGACAGGTGGACGATATCGCCGACGACCATCGCGCCGAGGTCGACCTCGATGAACTCCGGCAGGTCGCCCGGCAGGCAGGTCACGGTGACTTCGTTGAGCTCGTGGGTGATGACGACGTCGGCGGCCTTGCCGGCCGGCGAGGTGTCTTCATTGACAAAGTGCAGCGGAACGGCCGTGCGGATCGCCTCGTTCTCGTTCACGCGCTGGAAGTCCAGATGCAGGATCTGCTGCTTGTACGGATGACGCTGCATGTCACGCAGCAGCACCTTCTGGACGTCGCCGTTGAGGCTCAGATCGAGGATCGACGCATAGAACCACTCGTGCTGGCTGGCGAGCCAGACATCGTTGTGGCTCAGCTCGATGCTGACCGGCTTGAGGTCACCGCCGTAGACGACGGCAGGCACGTTGCCCGCAAGACGCAGGCGGCGGCTCGCACCCTTCCCCTCGTCTTCGCGGCGCTGCACCTTGATTTCATGTTGAGTTGCCATGGTGAACTACCTACTTGAAGTGAACCGTCTCGCGACGGTTTGAACGACTCGCCCGCGACCAGGCGAGTCAGGTTCCGGCGGATGCCGGACATCTCGTGCACGCCCGGGCCGGCCCGGGCGATGAAGCCATGCTCAGTCGACGTAGAGCGAGCTCACCGACTCGCCGAAGGCGATGCGGCGGATCGTCTCGGCCAGCAGCTCGGCGACGCTGAGCTGGCGGATGCGCGAGCAATTGCGCGCGGCCTCCGACAGCGGAATGGTGTCGGTGACCACCATCTCGTCGAGCTGCGATTTTTCGATGTTGTCGATCGCCGCGCCCGACAGCACCGCATGCGTGCAATAGGCGACGACCTTCTCGGCGCCGTTCTTCTTCAGCGCGGCGGCCGCGGCGCACAGCGTGCCGGCGGTGTCGACGATGTCGTCGACCAGCACGCAGGTCTTGCCCTGCACGTCACCGATGATGTTCATCACCGTCGAGACGTTGGCGCGCGGACGGCGCTTGTCGATGATCGCCAGGTCCGCATCGTCGAGCCGCTTGGCGATCGCGCGGGCGCGCACCACGCCGCCGACGTCGGGCGAGACCACGATCAGGTTGTCGGTGCCGTGAGCGCGCCAGATGTCGGCCAGCAGCAGCGGCGAGGCGTAGACGTTGTCGACCGGAATGTCGAAGAAGCCCTGGATCTGGTCGGCGTGCAGGTCGATCGTCAGCACCCGGTCGGCACCGGCGGCGGTGACCATCTTGGCCGCGACCTTGGCCGTGATCGGCACGCGCGACGAGCGCAGGCGGCGATCCTGGCGCGAGTAGCCGAAGTACGGAATCACCGCGGTCACGCTGGCGACCGAGGCGCGCTTGAGCGCGTCGATCAGCACCAGCAGTTCCATCAGGTTCTCGGCCGACGGCGCGCAGGTCGGCTGGATCAGGAACACGTCCTGGCGGCGCACGTTCTCCTCGATCTCGACCTGGACTTCGCCGTCGGAGAACGTCGACACCAGCGCCTTGCCCTGGCGCACGCCCAGCTCACGGCACACGGCCTTGACCAGGGGGCGATTGGCATTGCCCGAAAAGATCAGGAGATTGCGTTCTTCTTTCATGTCTGGAACTCCGCGTCGCTCTGACCGAGCGGATGAAGGAACCATGCCGGAGCACGGACGGATGGCAGGGGCGGCAGGATTCGAACCTGCGAATGCCGGGATCAAAACCCGGTGCCTTAACCACTTGGCGACGCCCCTTCGAAAAGCCGTGATTCGTGATGGGTCATTCGTGATCCGGCAAGGCGCTGCGCATGGCCTGTTCGAATCACCAATCACCAATGACGAATCACCGCGCCTCCAACGCCTCGAGCAATGGCGAGCGCGCCGCACCGGCCACCACGCGGGCCTGCACCCGCGACGCGACCTGTGCCTGCGCGGCCTCGGCGGATTCGCGGGTGGCGAATTCGACGAAGCAGCCGCTGCCCGTGCCGGTCAAGCGCGGCGTACCGACCTGCGCCAGCTCGGCGAACACCGCCTCGACGGCAGGTTCGCGGCGACGCAGGACCGGCTCGAACGCGTTGCCGAGCGCTGCACCTGAAACGAAGTCGGCCATTGTCGCGGGCGCAGCATTTCGCGTCAATTCAGGTGTTGCGAACAGGCCGGCGGTGTTCACGTGGACGCCGGGATCGGCGAGCAGGTACCAGGCCGGCGGAAGGTCCACCGGCTGCAGGACATCGCCGATCCCTTCGGCCCAGGCGTTGCGCCCGCGCACGAACACCGGGACGTCCGCACCCAGCGCCAGTCCCAGCGCCGCCAGCCGGTCTTCGCCGAGATCCAAGCCCCACAAACGATCGAGCGCCCGCAGTACGGTGGCCGCATCGGACGAACCGCCGCCGAGCCCGGCGCCCGAAGGAATGCGTTTTTCAACGGCGATGTCGGCACCTTGGCCGACGTTTCCATGTTTTTGCAGCGCGCGCGCGGCGCGCACCACCAGATCGTCTCCGGCCGCCAGTCCGGGCAGCGTCTGCCCGTGGCGCACGATGGCCGGGTCGGCGCGGACCCGCAGATGCACGGTGTCGCCCCAGTCCAGCAGGCGGAATACCGTCTGCAGCGCGTGGTAGCCGTCGGCCCGACGCCCGGTGATGCGCAGGAAGAGATTGAGCTTGGCCGGCGCCGGCCAGGCCTGCCATCCGTCACCGTCGAGCGGACCGGTCATGGCGCGGCGACGGGATCGAGCGTCCAGGCATCCACGATCAGGCGCACGCGGGCGGCATCGCGCGCGGCGTTGATCCGGACCGGCAGCGCCGGCGCGCCCTCGGCGGCGACCGGTTGCCAGTCGAGGTAGTCGATGGTCCAGCCGTCCTGGCGCAGCCGGGCGAGCTGGCCGTCGGCGGTGTACTCGAGCTCGGCCTCGCCCGATTGCAGGGGGTCGGCCCGCGTGCCGGCCGCCCACGCGGCGAGCGCGGCCACCGGGATATCGAAGCCGGTGGCCTCCCACAGCAGTTGGCCGACGTCGGCGCCGTCGCGCGGCCCGCCATCCAGACCCTCGATGCGGGCCCCGCCCGGACCGCCGATCAGGCGCCAGCTCTGCCGGGTGACCGGCGCGGCCAGCGCGACTTCGAACCGATCACCGACCTGACGCCAGTCGATGCGGCCACTGCCGCCGTCGCGGCCGTTCGACATCGCGACGCGGCCGGTGAACGCGAATTCGGGCAGCGCCCGCACCGCGGCCTCACGCGCGACGAGCCGCGCATCGGCCCGGGCCTGGGCGTCGGCATCGAGCACCGCGGTCTGCGCGGGCGGGCGCACCGGCACGCTGGTGCAGGCGGCGAGCGCAGCGACCAGCGCCGCAGCGGCGAATGCACGTGCGCTCATGCGCCGGTCTTCTCGAGCGCGCGCAGCAGCGAGCGGTTGTCCGGATCGATCGCGCGCGCCTCGTCGAAATAGCGGCGCGCCTCGTCGCGGCGCCCGGTCACCCACAGCACCTCGGCGATGTGCGCGGCAACTTCGGCGTCCTTCATCATCGAATAGGCCCGGCGCAGCTCGACCAGCGCTTCGGCATGCCGGCCGAGCCGGTAGAGCACCCAGCCGTAGCTGTCGATAATCGCGGCATTGTCGGGCTCGGCCAGGCGCGCGCGGTCGATCAGCTCCAACGCCTCGGTGTACCGCTGGGTGCGATCGGCGAGCGTGTAGCCCAGCGCATTGAGCGCGGCGATGTTCTCCGGATCCTGGACCAGGATGCGGCGCAGGTCGGCCTCGGCGCGTGCGATGTCGTCGCGGCGTTCCCACATCAGTGCGCGCGCGTACAGCACCGCCGGGTCGTCGGGCATCGCGCCGAGACCTCGGTTGTAGACGTCGAGCTCGACCGGATCGTCGTCCTCGCGGCGCAGCTCGGCCTCCAGCAGGTAGGCGCTGCGGCGCGTGTCTTCCTCGGCGGCGCCGTCGGTCTGCAGTGCACGCAGACGCTGCCAGGCCTCGTCGCGACGCTCGAGCTCGTGCAGCACGCGCGCGCCGCGGATCCGCGCCTGCTGGCGCTCCAGGCCGCCCGGCACGGTGTCGTACCACTCCAGCGCCTCGTCGAACTGCTCGAGGTACTCGGCCATCTGGCCGAGCAGCAGGCGCTGCGCGGGATTCGGGGTCAGCGCGACCGCCTTGACCTCTTCATACAACGCAGCCAGCGCGTCCTTGTTCTCCGCCCGGGCCAGCAGCGAGGCACGCAGCACATAGGTGCGGCCGTCCTGCGGGCCTGTGCCCAGCGTGCGCTCGGCATCGGCGAAATCGCCCAGCGCCTCGTACTCGACCGCGATGGCGAGCCGTACGTCGGGCGCGATCAGCGCCGCGTCCTCGCCCATCGCCGCCAGCGCGGCGCGGGCCTCGTCGGTGCGGCCCGACTCACGCAGCTGGCTGGCGCGCAGCAGCGCGACGCGCGGCTCGCCGGGGAATTTGGCGACGATCGTGTCGAGGATGCGCTCGGTCAGGTCGACGCGGTCGAGGCGCTGGGCCAGGCCGCCGAACGCCATCCAGGCCTGCAGCACATCGGGAATCGCGCCATCGGCAACGATGCGGTCGAGCAGGCGCGCGGCCTGGGCCGGATCGCGCCCGCCGCCCGAAAGTACGGTGAACGCATGTCGCCAACCGGTGGGATCGTCGCTGCGCAGCAGGGTCTCGAGCTGGCGGCGCGCGGCACGGTCGCGGCCGTTGCGCAGCGACAGTGTCGCCTCGGCGGCGAGCATCGGCAGCGATCCCGGGGCATGGCGACGCCACAGGTCCAACGCCTGGGCCGCGCGCTTGTCGTCACCGGCCAGCAGTGCGATCCGGGTGGCACGTTCGGCCAGACCCGCATCGCCGTCGGACTGGCGGGCCGCGGCCAGGTACCAGTCGGCGGCCTCGTCCAGGCGCCCGGCCTGGACCGCGAATTCACCGGCCAGCGTGGCGCCGAGCAGATCGTTCTGCAGGATGTCGTCGCCCGCGGCCGGCGGCCGGGCCTGGCTGGTGCAGGCGATTCCGAGCAGCGGAACCAGCAGCGCCGCACGCAGCCGCGCGGACCAAACGGAGTCGAAAACGGGCATCTGGGGCAACCGGGCCGTAAAATGGGCGCCTTCACCAGAAAGCTTATCGCAAGCGCCTGAACGCGGATGTCGCCCAGGCACGCCAGCCCAGTCCAATGCCCCTGTTCGCACTCGGCATCAACCACCAGACCGCGCCGGTCGCCCTGCGCGAGCGCGTCGCGTTCTCCGGCGATGCGCTCGCCGGTGCGCTGGCCGAGCTGCGTGCGCTGCCGACGGTGCGCGAGGTGGCATTGCTGTCGACCTGCAACCGCACCGAGCTCTACGCCGTCGCCGACGACGACGGCACCGCGCTGACCGACTGGCTGGCTACCCATCCCGACCGCGACGCCGGCCTGGCGGGCGGTTCGCTGCACGCCTATCTCTACCGCTATCGCGACGAGGCCGCGGCCCGGCATCTGTTCCGCGTGGCCACGGGCCTGGACTCGCTGGTGCTCGGCGAGCCGCAGATCCTCGGCCAGGTGAAGCAGGCCTGGGCCACGGCGCGCAGCACCGGCACCCTGGGCAACGAGCTCGACCGCGTGTTCCAGCATGCGTTCGTGACCGCCAAGCGCGCGCGCAGCGAGACGCGCATCGGCACCAGTCCGGTGTCGGTGGCATCGCTGGCGGTGCGGCTGGCGCAGGAATCGTTCGCGCGGCCGTCGGATTCGGTGGTGCTGTTGATCGGCGCAGGCGAGACCATCGAGCTCGCGGCGCGCCATCTCGCCCAGGCGAACGTCAAGCGCCTGCTGGTCGCCAATCGCACCTACGCCCACGCCCAGGAGCTGGCCGCGCGCCACGGCGGCGTGGCACTGCCGCTCGACGAACTCGACCGCCACCTGTTCCTGGCCGACATCGTGCTGTCGGCCACCGCGAGTCGCGCGCCGCTGCTGACCCGGCCGCAGGTCGCCGCCGCGCTCGACGCGCGCAAGCACCGGCCGATGCTGCTGATGGACCTGGCCGTGCCGCGCGACATCGCCCCGGACGTGGCCGAACTGCGCGACGTCTTTCTCTATACCGTCGACGATCTGGAACGCACGCTCGACGACAACCGCCGCGGCCGCCGCGAGGCCGCGAGCGACGCCGAGGCGATCATCGATCTGCAGGTCACGCGCTACGGCGAGGCCCGCGCCGCCAGCGGGCGGCTGGCGCCGGTGCGCCGGTTGCGCGCGCACGGCGACACGATCCGCAGCGATGCGCTGGCCCGCGCGCGGCAGCAACTGGCCGCGGGCCAGTCGCCGGACGCGGTGCTCGAGCAGCTGGCGCATGGCCTGACCAACCGGCTGCTGCACCTGCCGACCGCGGCACTCCGCGAGGCCGCCCTGCACGGCGATGACGCCCTGGCCGAACGCCTGGAACAGATCCTCGCGCCGCTTCCAGACACCGCTCCATTGGATCCCGATGCTGCCGACCCTGCGCCGTAAGCTCGAGGCGCTGGCCGAACGCCGCGACGAACTCGAACGCCTGCTCTCCGATCCGTCGACCGTGGCCGACCAGGGCCGGTTCCGCGCGCTGTCGCGCGAGTTCGCCCTGCTCGAACCGCTGGCGGCCGCGCTGGCCGAGGAACGCCGCACGCAGGCCGATCTCGAGGCGGCGCGCGCGATGCTCGACGACGCCGACATGCGCGAGCTGGCGCAGGAGGAGATCGCCGCGGCCGAGGCGCACCTGCAGACCTTGGAATCGCAACTGCTGGCACTGCTGGTCCCGCGTGACGCACGCGACGACGGCGGCCTCTACCTCGAGATCCGCGCCGGCACCGGCGGCGACGAGGCGGCGATCTTCGCCGGCGATCTGTTCCGCATGTACACGCGCTACGCCGAACGCCACGGCTGGCGGATCGACGTCGAATCGGCGAACCCCGGCGAGCACGGCGGCTATCGCGAAATCATTGCCGCCGTCGATGGTGCCGGCGCCTACGCGCGGCTGAAGTTCGAATCCGGCACGCACCGCGTGCAGCGCGTGCCCGAGACCGAATCGCAGGGCCGCATCCACACCTCGGCGGCGACGGTGGCGATCATTCCGGTCGAGGACGATTCGGTCGAGATCGTGCTCAACCCTGCGGACCTGAAGGTCGACACCTTCCGCTCGTCGGGCGCCGGTGGCCAGCACGTCAACAAGACCGATTCGGCGATCCGCATCACCCACGTGCCCAGCGGCGTGGTCGTCGAGTCGCAGACCGAACGCAGCCAGCACGCGAACCGCGACAAGGCGATGAAGCGCCTGCGCGCGATGCTGGCCGAAGCCGAAGCCGAACGCCGCGCCGCGGCGACGGCCGAGATCCGCAAGCTGCAGGTCGGCAGCGGCGACCGCAGCCAGCGCATCCGCACCTACAACTTCCCGCAGGGTCGCATCACCGACCACCGCGTCGAGGGCCTCACCCTGTACGACCTGCCGAACGTGCTCGAAGGCGCACTCGATCCGCTGGTCGAGCGCCTGTCACAGGAACACCAGGCCGACGCGCTGGCCCAGCTCACCCGGGGCAGCTGACACCGCCGCACCCACCACGCGACGTCGCCGGACGATGCGCTAGGCTGCGCGCATGACCGCACTCGACCACGCCATCGCCCTGAACATCTGCGTGCTGACCGTCTCCGACAGCCGCAGCCTCGAGACCGACAGCTCGGGCGACTATCTCGCCCGGGCGCTTGCCGATGCCGGCCACACGGTGTCCGAACGCGCCCTGCTGCCCGACGACCGGTACGCGATGCGTGCCCTGGTATCGAAGTGGATCGCCGATCCCGCGATCGACGGCATCCTCGTCACCGGCGGCACCGGCTTCACCGGGCGCGACTCGACCCCCGAAGCGCTGCGGCCCTTGCTCGACAAGGAGATGCCCGGCTTCGGCGAACTGTTCCGCGCGATCTCGTTCGAGGAGATCGGCACGTCCTCGCTGCAGTCGCGCGCGTTCGCAGGGCTGGCCAACGCCACCTTCGTCTTCGCCCTGCCCGGCTCGACCTCGGCCTGCCGCACCGCGTGGGAGACGATCATCCGCCAGCAGCTCGACGCACGCACGAAACCCTGCAACCTTGCCACGATCCGTCCGCGCCTGAAGGAGTGACGGTGGGCCTCGACCAGACCCTGCGCCTGCTCGCCAAGGCCCGCGGCCTCACCGCGGGCGAGATCGCCGCCGCGATTCCGCGTGTGGGCGCAGCGACGGTGTCGGCCTGGATGCGCGGCGAGAAGGCACCGGCCGCCGAACAGCTCGACGCGCTGGCCCGCACCTTCGGTGTGCCGGTCGGCGCCCTGCTCGCCACGCTCGCCAGCACTTTCGATCCGGCCCGCACCAAGGGCGAGCACACCCTGCTCGCGGCCTACCGCGCACTCGACACGCGGCAGCAGGGCGCGCTGCTCGAAGTGGCACGCGGCATGGCCGGCATGCGCGCCGAGCGCGCGCGACGCAAGAAGACCACCGCACAGGACGCGTCATGAAGCGACTCAAGCGCAAGGACTACGAGACCGCACTGACGCCGATGCAGGTCGCGCTGGCGGAGATGGCGCACTGGGTGCAGGTCCGCGGCCAGCGCGTGCTGGTGCTGTTCGAAGGCCGAGACACCGCCGGCAAGGGCGGCTCGATCCAGGCGATTTCCGAACATCTCAATCCGCGCCAGTGCCGGGTGACCGCGCTGCCGAAGCCGTCGGAGCGCGAACAGGGCCAGTGGTATTTCCAGCGTTACGTCGAACATCTGCCGGCCGCCGGCGAGATCGCGCTGTTCGACCGCAGCTGGTACAACCGCGCCGGCGTCGAATCGGTGATGGGTTTCGCCACGCCGCAGCAGGTGGCCGCCTTCCTGCGTGACGCGCCGACCTTCGAGCGTCAGCTGGTCGACGACGGCATCCTGCTGTTCAAGTACTGGCTGGGCTGCGACCAGGCCCAGCAGGAAGCCCGCTTCGCCGAACGCCTGGCGGATCCGCTGAAGCGCTGGAAACTCTCGCCGATGGATCTCGCCGCGCGCGAGCGCTACGACGACTACACGCGTGCCCGCGAAGCCATGCTCGCCGCGACCCACACGCCTTACGCCCCGTGGACGCTGGTCGACTTCAACGACCAGCGGCGTGGTCGGCTGACGCTGATCCGGGACCTGCTCGATCGCCTGCCCGACCTGCGGGTCGATGCGGACCTGCCGACCCTGCCGCCGCTGCACACGCGACCGTCGAGCGAGTGCTACGCGCTGGTGCCGCCGCTGCCGCCACTCGCATCGGACACGCCGGCCCGGAGCCGCGAGGTGTCGGACGCCTGACCCGACCGGGCGGCCGTGCGCGCGGCATTGACTTCGACGTCAGCGGATCAAGAACCCCGACACACCGGCGCCTGCGACGTCATCGACGACCTCGTTGCGCTCGACGTGCGTCACGCGCGCCAGCGCCGGCCCGTGCGCGAGCCATCCGGCCAGTGCATCGAGCGCGTCGGCCGCGCCGGTGGCGACCACCTCCACGCGCCCGTCGTCGAGATTGCGCACCTCGCCCCGCACGCCCAGCGCCGTGGCCCGTGCCTGTGTGGCGGCGCGGAACCCCACGCCCTGCACGCGGCCGTCGACGTGGAACCGGGCCGTCGCCATCACGCCTGCACAGGCGGGCCGCCGGCCTCGGCGATCATCGCCTCGATGCCTTCGGCCGTGACCGGGCCGAGGAACTGCTTGGCCACGCGGCCGTCGGGCGCGATCAGATAGGTCATCGGCAGACCCTTCGGCGTTTCGAAATCAGCCGGCGGTGCGAACGGGTCGAGGATCGCGATCGGATACACCACCGGCCGTTCGTCGAGGAAGGCGCGCATCGCGTCCGGCTCGATCTCCTCGTAGGCCAGGCCGACGACCTGGATGTGCTCGCGCATCGCATCGAGCGCGGACAGCTCGGGCATCTCCTTCAGGCACGGCGCGCACCAGGTCGCCCAGAAGTTCACGACGACCCAGCGACCGCGCTGGTCGGCGAGATCGAAGACCCCGCCGTCGAGCGTCTCCACGCGCAGCGCCGGCTGCTCGCGCGACGAGGCCGGGGCGCCATCGGCGCCGGGCGCGGTTTGCGCGGTGCCCGTGGCACCGGCATCGGCGGGGGTGTCGTCGGCCCCGCGCTGGCAGGCGGCGAGTGCGAACAGCAGGGCGGCACAAACGGCGGTACGGCGGATCATGCGGGTGTCTCCGAGGGGTCGTACAGGCTGGCGACGCGCCGTTTGAGCAGGTCGCGCAGCGGGATGCGCAGGTCGTCGAGTGCCCCGGCTGCGGCGACGCCCAGGGCATCGTCGCGGCACGGCAGGTGGGCTTCCGACACGGGAATGCGCAGGTGGCAGGCTTCGTAGAGGTCGGCCAGGGTCATGTCGTCGAGATCGCGGGCCAACAGCCACTCGCCGGTTTCGGCGCGCTGCAGCAGGCGGATCTCCTCCAACTGGGCGAGCATCTGCTGCACCAGGGTATCGGTGAGCATCGGTTCGAGGCGCTGGATCTCGTCGCTGTGCAGGCCGCGGCCGTCCGCGCGCGCCTGTGCGAAGCGGCCGAGCATGCGCAGCAGGCCGTAGATCTCATACCCACGCGGCAGGCGCATGTGCGCAGGCTGATAGCGGAACGCCGAGATCGACGCGGCGAACGAGGCGCCGAGCAGGATCGCCACCCAGCTCAGGTACACCCACAGCAGGAAGATCGGCAGGAACGCGATCTGGCCGTAGATGCGCTCATAGGCATCGAAGCTGCCCAGATACAGGCCGATCGCCCACTTGACCGCCTCCGACAGCAGCACTGCGAGCGTCGCGCCGGCCAGCGCATGGCGCCACTGCACGGTGCGGTGCGGCACCACGCGGAAGAGCGTGGTGAAGGCGGCCAGTTCGATCAGCATCGGCGCCGCCCACAGCATCGCGCTGCGCAGGAACTGGCCCGAGTCGGTGCTGAAGATCTCCAGCGCGAAGAACCGCGCCGAGACCGCGAGACTGGCGGTGGCGACCAGCGCGCCGAGCGTCAGCACGGTCCAGTACACCAGGAAGCGCGCGAACGTGGGCCGCGCCGACTTCACCCGCCAGATGCGGTTGAACGTGGTCTCGACGCTCACCAGCGTGACCAGCACCGAGATCACCAGCGCGATCACGCCGATCGTCGTCAACTGCGCGGTGTTGGTCGAGAGCTGCAGCAGCACGCCCTCGACCGCGCGCGCCGAATCCGGCACGAAGTTGGAAAAGATGTAGTCGCTGAGCTGGTCGCGCCACTGGCCAAAGGCGGGAAACACCGCCAGCACGCCGAACACCACCATCGACAGCGGCACCAGGGCGAAGACCGTGGTGAACGCGAGTGCGCCGGCGGCCTCGAACAGGCGGTCGTCGAGGAACCGGCGCCACAGGAACCGCGCGAAGGTCAGCGCGCGCGCGCGGTCCATCGCGCGTTCGCTCCATCGGGTGAGGGTGTCCAGCGGTTCCATCGGCGCAGCGTAGCAAAGCACCGGCGTCCGATCGGCCCGCCGCCCGCTGTCCGAAGCACCGCCCGCGCGGCGGACAGCGCGCGGGCAGCCTGTCAAACTGCCGGACCCGCTGCACAGGTCCACGTCATGCCCGAGATCCTGGTCCTCTACTACAGCCGCAACGGTTCGGTCGCGCGGCTCGCACGGCAGATCGCGCGCGGCATCGGCGAGGTCGACGGCATGTCGGCCCGACTGCGCACGGTGCCGCCGGTGGCCGCGGTCACCCAGCAGGCCGCGCCGCCGGTACCCGAAGACGGCGCGCCCTACGTCGAGCGCGCCGATCTCGCCGAATGCGCCGGCCTGCTGCTCGGCAGCCCCACGCGCTTCGGCAACATGGCCGCACCGCTGAAGCATTTCCTCGACGGCACGGGCGGCGAATGGGCCAGCGGCACCCTGGTCGGCAAGCCGGCCGGTGTGTTCACGTCGACGACCACCCAGCACGGGGGCCAGGAAGCGACGCTGCTGACGATGCTGGTGCCACTGCTGCACCACGGCTGCGTGATCGCCGGCATTCCCTACACCGAGCCCGCATTGAGCACCACGCGCGGCGGCGGCACGCCCTATGGCGCCAGCCATGTCTCCGGGCCGCACGACGATCCCCAGCCCACCGAAGACGAGGCCGTGCTGGCGCGCGCGCTCGGCCGGCGGATCGCGCAGCTCGCCTCGGCGCTGGCGACATGAAGCTGCCGCCCTCACGCCACGTGCTGGCCGCCTCGCTGGCGCTGCTCGCGGTGCTGTACCTGCTCTGGCATCGGGACGACCCGCACTTCGGCGCCGCGCTGCTGGTGTTCGTGCTGCCGCCGCTGGTGCTGCTGGCGGCCGTTCTACGCGGGCTTGCCAGCGCGCCGCTGTGGTCGGGCATCGCCGCCCTGTTCTGGTTTTCGCACGGGGTGATGTACGCGTGGTCGCATCCCGAGCTGGGCGTCTACCCCTGGGCGGGGATCGCGCTGTCGCTGGCCGTGGTCTTCTCGGCCAGCCTGCCGGGGATGCGCGCGCGGTTCGGCCATCGCAGGCCGCGCGGCTGAACCGAAGCGCATCCGTCGTGGTGGTGACGCTTACGCCGCATCCCCGACCCGGGTGCCGCGTGGACGGGCCCGGTATCATGTCGGCCCTTCGCCGCTGCCCGCAGGACCGCTCTCCATGGACGAGCTGCTGATCGTCACCACCGGTGGCACGATCGACAAGATCTATTTCGACGACAAGTCGGACTATCAGGTCGGCGAACCGCAGATCGGGCGCATGCTCGAGGAGCTCGGCGTCGCGTTCCGCTTCCGGGTGATTCCGATCATCCGCAAGGACTCGCTGCACATCACCGACGACGACCGCGAACTGATCCGGGCGACGATCGCCGCGCAGCCTGCGCGCCACGTGCTGCTGACCCACGGCACCGACTCGATGGTCGAAACCGCGCGGGTGCTGGCCTCGATCCAGGACAAGACCATCGTGCTGACCGGCGCGCTGAGCCCGGCCAGCTTCCGCGGCTCGGATGCCGAGTTCAACATCGGCACTGCGGTCGGTGCGGTGCAGTCCAGGCCGCCCGGCGTCTACGTCGCGATGAACGGCCGCATCTGGGACCCGCTCAAAGTCCGCAAGAACGTCGAAGCCAACCGCTTCGAGCCCCTGCCCTGAATCCGGTTCCACCCCGGACGGGAACGTCCGGGGTGGAACCGCGTGACTCAGTTGCCGCCGCTGTAACTGCCGCGCAGGGTCGCACCCGAATACGCGCTGTAGCCGCGTACGGTGACATGCCAGGTGCCCGCCTGCGGCGCAGCGAAGCTGCAGGTCTCGTTGTTGCCGGTCTGGTAGGGCCGGCAGTCGTAGAGCGAGGTCGTCGGTGCCGAGCCGCGACGGACATACAGGTCCGCATCGCCGGTGCCGCCCGACAGCGCGAACTGGAGGTTGGACGCCCCCGTCGGAACGTTCAGCGTATAGCTCCGCGTGCTGCTCGCCGCTCCGGACAGGCCCGACAGCGGCACGCCGTTCTGCAGCACGCTGCCGCCGCCACTGGACGCGGTGAAGGCCGCGGTCAGCGACACGCCCGAGAACGCCGAATACCCGCGCAGCATCACGTGGTAGGTCCCGGCCTGGGGCGCGGCGAAGGTGCAGGTTTCCGCATTGCCGGTCTGGTAGGGGCGGCAGTCATAGCTCGCGGTGGTGGGTTGGCTGCCGAACCGGACGTAGAGGTCGGCATCGCCCGTGCCGCCCGAGGTGGTGATCGACAGATTGGTCGCGCCGGCCGGCACGGTGACCGTCCAGTAGCGTGTGCTGCCGGCTGCGCCCGCAAGGCCCGTCACCGGAACGCCGTTGGCCAGCTGGCCGGTGCCCGGACCCGGATCGGGGGGCGTACCGCCGTTGCCGGCGGCCGCATCGACGGCCGCCTTGGCATTGATGATGCCCGCGCCGCAGCCTCCCGAGCACGTGCCCGGCAACGGCCGCGCGGTGCTCTTGAGGATGGACTCGACCTGCGCCGGGCTCAGCGGACTGGGCGCGGCCGCCTGCATCAGGGCCACCACGCCGGCGACGTGCGGCGCCGCCATCGAGGTGCCGTTGTAGGACGCGTAGCTCTCCGCGCCCGGCGTCGTGCTGCCGCTGTTGAGCGTGGACACGATGCCCACGCCCGGCGCGGAGACATCGATGCCGGTGCCGTAATTGGAGAAGCTCGCGCGCGAGCCGTTCTGGTCGGTGGCCGCCACGGCGATCACGTTGGCGCAGTTGGCCGGCGTGAAGCCGGAGACGTTGGCGTTGCTGTTGCCCGCCGCGACGACGACCGTGGTGCCGCGCGACACCGCGCCGTTGATCGCGTTCTGCGTGGTGGTACCGCAGCTGCCGCTGCCACCGAGACTGAGATTGATGACCTCGGCCGGGTTCGCATTGGCCGGCACGTTCGGCACGCTGCCGCCGGACGCCCAGATGATGCCGTCGGCGATATCGGACGTGTAACCGCCGCCCCGGCCCAGCACGCGCACGTGCGACACCTTCGCGCCGAACGCGGTACCGGCCACGCCGACGCCGTTGTTGGTCAGCGCGGCGACGGTGCCGGCGACATGGGTGCCGTGCCAGCTGGACGGATCGCCGGCGTAGAAATCGCCCGGGTCGGCCGGGTCGGCATCGCGCCCGCCGCCGTCGCCCGCGACGGTCGCGTCGCTGATCATGTCGTAGCCGGCGATGGTGTTGCCGTTGAGATCGCTGTGGTTCGTACTGCCGGTGTCGAGCACCGCGACGACGATGCCCTCGCCGGTGGACACGTCCCAGGCCTGGTCGGCGCGGATGCCGCCGGTGGCATTGAAGAAGCCCCACTGCTGGCTGTAACGCGGATCGTTGGGCGTGAGCGCGATCTGCAGCAGGCGGTCGACCTCGACGTACTCGACCGCCGGGTCGGCGGCGATCTGGCGCATCAGCTGTTCGGCCTCGACCCGGTCGAGCGTGCGCCCGGTCGTGACCACGTCGGCACCCGTGCCGGTCCGGCGCAGCGCGCGGATCGCGAGACGGTCCGCGCCCGTCGCCGGCAGCGCACGCGCCGCGTTCTGCAGTGCGGTCTGCAGTGCCGCGGGATTGGTGCGGACGGCGGCATCGTCGCGGTATTTCACGATGAAGCGGTCGTGGCGATCGGCGGATTTCAGACCGCTGAGATCGAGACGTTCGGCCGACAGCGCCGGAACGGCGACGCCGCACGCGACGGCGGCCAGGATGGCGGATGCGAGCACGCGCCTGCGTGCGCGTGAGCTGGACTTCAACATGCAGTGACTCCCCGGATTGTGGTGGGCGCGCGACAGTGCGCGCCGGCTGACTCCCCGTCCGAACCGCCCCCTCGGCATCCGACGACGCCTGCTGCTGACGCAACAGGTGCGAATCTGACGCTAGAGGACAAGTGACCCGCCCTGCAAGCGCCACAGGGCCGCAGAACGCGGCGAAAGCAGGCCGTCGGTCACAGATCCGCATCGTCGGGCCAGCGGGCCAGCCACGACCGCCTCTCGCAGGCCGGTCCTGCCTGTCATCGCCTGGGGCACACTGCCGCGAAGCCGGTGCCCGCGTCACGGTGTACCGGTCAGCGCGCGGGCGTCGCTGTGTCCGGCGCGATCCGCATCCTGCCGTCGGGCTCGGCGTACTCCACGTCGGGGGCCGCCGACAGCCGCTCCAAAAAGCCTTGCGCCTGCGCCGGATCGAGCAGCGGCGTCACGACGATCACATCGGCGCCGACACCGGTACGGTGCAACCAGCGCAGCGTCACGCCGGGGCCCGCGGCGTCCGCGACGGCCATCGCATCGAGCCTGGCCTGCACGGCCGCCGCATCCCGGCCCGCCGGGCTGTCGTCGCGGAACTTCACGATGAAACGCTGGGCGGGCCCTGCGTCGGCCCCTGTCGGTTGATTCGTCATCGCACACCCCGTCGTCGCCATCGTCGCCAGTAGCAGAGTGGCCAGCCACCGCATGCACGTCCGCCGCGCGCGTGTCGTCGTCTTCATCGTGATCGCTCCTGAAGCACCGCGTCCGATGGTAGCGCGCGCGCGGGCGCGCCCTGCCCCGACGAAGAACGCCCCGGCCCATCGGGCCGGGGCGTCGTCGCCGCGCGTCCCTGCGCGGAACACGATCAGTTGTGGCGGGCCTGCAGGGTCACGCCGGAGAACGCGGTCTCACCGACCACGAGGATGTAGTAGCTGCCGGCCTGCGGCGTGGCCACGCGGATCGACTCGTTGTTGCCCGGACGGGCCGAGCGATAGTCGTAGGTGTCCAGCGTCGGCGCCGCGTCGAACGCCACGTGCACGGTGACGTTGCCGCTGCCGCCCGAGGTCAGGATCATCAGCGGCCCGGTGGCACCGGCCTCGACATCGAGGCGATACAGCACCGCATCGCCGGCCGCGCCCGCGATGCCGCCGACCGGCGTGCGGTTGACCAGTTCGATCGCGTCGGGCCCGGTATCGCCGACCTCGATGCTGCGGCTCACGGTGTGACTGCGCGCATCGGCATCGGTGACGGTCAGGCTGACCGTGTAGACCCCGGCTTCGGCATAGGTGTGCGTGGGGCTCGCGGCGCCGGACGTCGCGCCGTCACCGAAGTCCCAGGCGTAGTCGACGATCGCACTGTCGCCGTCGCTGGAGGTGTCGGTGAAGCTGACGGTCAGCGTGGCGGCATCGACGATGAAGTCGAAGTCCGCGGTCGGCGCGCCCGGCTCCGCGGCCTCGGCGCCGATCGTGTCCACGAACTGCGCGCCGGTGCCGGCAGTGTCGAGCCAGTCGCTCAGACGCGTCGCCGCGCTGCCGCCGCCGGTCCACGACGTGAACAGCCGGCCGTACCAGTCGACGTGGTTGGCGCCGGTGGTCGAACACGAGGCGTAGCCGCCGTGCAGCTGGCCGACCACGCGGCCTTCCGGGCTGTAGATCGGCGAGCCGGACGAGCCGCCCTCGGTGGTGCCGCGCTGGTTCCACTGCACCCACAGGTGGCTGGCGCCGCTGTTGCCCAGATACCCCTCGACGCGCAGCGGGTTGTCGGAATGGGTGATGCGCTTCTCCGCCACACGCGGGTGATGGATGCCGGTGGCGCCCTGCGGCGCGATGTCGCGACGGTCCCAGCCCGACCAGCTGAGGTTGAACGCGGGGTCGGCGGCGTCGTCGAGCTCCAGCAGCGTGAAGTCGGATGCGGCGTAGGTGGCACGCACCACGGCGCCGGTCTGGTTCTGGGCCAGGCTACCGTCGCCGTTGGCACCGCTTTCGGCGCTGCCGGGTGTGCGGCAGGTGGAGTTTTCGTAGTTCCAGTAGACGACGATGCTGGCCGCGGCATCCGCGGTGCCCATGCCGCAATGGTGCGCGGTGAGGAAATACATCTTCCGGTCGCCGGCGGTGGTGTTGAGCAGCGAGCCGCTGCAGTAGAACTGGCCGAAGCGCGAATAGGCACCGACCGAGGGAATCTCGTCGCGGAAGTCGTCGCCGTCCGGGCACACCACGTCGACGTTGCAACTGCCCGACACGCCCTTGGTCTGCGCCAGCGCACCGTCGCGCGCGAGCCGGCCGAACCCGACGTAATCGTGGTTGATGCTGGTGAGCCGCAGCTTGAGTTCCGACAGCTTCGCCTTCGGCACGACGGCTTCGATCACCGCGCTGTCGCCGGGCACGATCGGGGTCCACAACACGTTCCGGGTGCTGTTGTCGGAGGCATCGAACGCGCGGATGGCGGCAGGGTCGGCGTTCTTCGCCAGGCCCGCCGGATAGACCAGCAGGCGCCCGCCTTCCGGCATGCGGTAGTCGGAGAATCCGAAATTCAGCGACAGCGCATTGCGCGATTCGACGCGCAGACGCCAGACCAGGTCGCCGTTCGGCAACACGTCCCAGTCGCCGGCGCTGTCGGGCGTGATGTCCACGGTGTGAGGGGCGGCGAAGCGCACGGGGCGCTGGCCCAGCGCGCGGTCCTGGCGCGCGTCCTCGGCCTGCAGGCGGGCGACATCGACCGCTGGCATGCGCTTGAGTTCGACCGTGTGCTCGGCCGGCAACGTGTACGAGAACGCGGCTGGCCGCGCGTCCCGCGGTGCGGCGACCGCGACGCCGAGCGACAGCGTGCCTGCGGTGAAGCATGCGATGAGCGTTTTCATCCTGATGGTGACCCCTCGTCTTGGTGATGCCTCGATAAAAAACGGAGCACACCGTGGCGGCGTGCTCCGCCGGTGGCGCGCGCGACGATCGACCCGCGCGCCACCTGCCCTCGTTCCCCGCCCCATCCGTGCTCCGCTGCGGCCGCCGCCAGGCGACCGCCACACGCCCCCTTACGAGACCGGACACCGCGATTCGTTTGCTTCGACGTGACAAAACTGACCGATAACTGACGCTACGCGACAGTACGGCCGAAGATCAACTCCAAAACCTGCTATCTCGAGGCAAAAAAATACCCATTACGTCACAAAATGACGCAATGGGCGGATTCAGGTGGCGTGAGATGCGTTGAAGTGCCGGGCTCAGAGCATTCCGGTCTCGAGGCGCGCCGCTTCCGACATCATCGAGCGGTTCCACGGCGGGTCGAACACCAGCTCGACATCCGCCTCGCTGACGGTGGGAATCAGCTCCAGCTTGCTGCGCACGTCGTCGACGAGGATCTCGCCCATGCCGCAGCCGGGCGCAGTGAGGGTCATCTTGACTTCGATCGTGCGCGCGCCGCCCTCGGCCGGCTGCACCACGGCCTCGTAGACCAGCCCCAGATCGACCACGTTGATCGGGATCTCCGGATCGAAGCAGGTGCGCAGCTGGCTCCACACCATGCGCTCGACGGCCGCGTCGTCGGCGTCGTCCGGAAGTTCCAGCGGCACGGGCGGCTCCTTGCCGATCGCATCGGCATCCCGGCCGGCGAGCCGGAACAGGTTGCCCTCGACAAAGACGGTATAGCTGCCGCCCAGGGCCTGGGTGATGTAACCGGCGCTGCCCGCGGGCAGGGTGACGTTCTCGCCCTGAGGGACGAGGACGACGGCGCAATCGCGCTCGAAACGGACGGGTTCGCTGCTACGGGAGTACATGGCCTGGACATGGTGGCGCGAGACGGCCACGGCAAGGCTGTCATTGTATCGCCAGCCGCCGCTATGCTGGCCGGCCGCGCTCGCGATACAGCCTTCCATGTCCGAAACCTCCCGCCCCGCCCGCGCCCGGCGCTGGCCGCTGGCGATCGCCCTGCTGTTGCTCGGCAGCCTCGGCATCGCGGCGGTCTGGATCCTCGTGGCCGATGCGCGCAATGCGCAGAGCAGCTGGATGGCCGTGGTCGCCGCGGCCGACGCGGCCTGGATCCTGCGACTCACGCGCGCGCGTCCGGGCCTGCTGCGCGCGTTCGCGGGCGTGTCGGCGACCGCACTGAGCATCTTGGTGGCCGGATTCGGCATCATCGCCGCCCAGCTGGCACGCCCGATGGGCATGCTGCCGTGGGAGTCGGCGCTCAAACTCGGCCCCCAGCATGCCTGGACCCTCGGCACGCTGGCCAACGGGCCGGTGGATGTCGCCTGGCTGTGCGCCGGCCTGGTGGTCGCGGCGGTGCTGTCGCGCTGAGCAGGGTCAGTGACCGCCGTCGAGCGCCTTGAGCTCGGCGACCAGCGCGCCGGCCATCGCGGCGCCGTCGCCGTAGAGCATGCGGGTGTTGGGCGCGTAGAACAGGGCGTTCTCGATGCCTGCAAAGCCGGTGCCCGCCCCGCGCTTGATGACGATCGCATGCTTCGAATCGACGACGTCGAGGATCGGCATGCCGTAGATCGGACTGGCCGGGTCGGTCTTCGCCACCGGGTTGACCACGTCGTTGGCGCCGATCACCAGACTGACGTCGGTCATCGCGAATTCCGGGTTGATGTCGTCCATGTCGGCGATCAGGTCGTAGGGCACGCCGGCCTCGGCGAGCAGCACGTTCATGTGCCCGGGCATGCGGCCGGCGACCGGATGGATCGCGAACTTCACCTTGACCCCGCGCTCGGTCAGCCGCTGCGCCAGTTCCCAGATTTTGTGCTGCGCCTGGGCCACGGCCATGCCGTAGCCGGGCACGATCACCACCCGCTCGGCGTACGCCATCATCGCCGCGACGTCGCCGGCCTCGATCGGCACCTGGGCGCCCTCGATGGCGGTGGCCTCGCCGCTGGCGCCGAAGCTCGAGAACAGCACGCTGCGGATCGAGCGGTTCATGGCCTTGGCCATCAACCGCGTCAGCAGCATGCCGGCGGCGCCGACCATGGTGCCGGCGATGATCAGCGCCTCGTTGCCGAGCACGTACCCTTCGAATGCGACCGCCAGCCCGGTGAGCGCGTTGTACAGCGAGATCACCACCGGCATGTCCGCGCCGCCGATCGGCAGCGTCATCATCACACCGACCGCGAGCGCAGCCACGAAGAACGCCACGATCGCCGGCACACCCAGTGCGTGCGCCACCACCGCGCCGAGCGCGACGGCGACGCCGAACACCAGCAGATTGAGGGCCTGCTGGCCCGGGAACACGTAGCGCCGGTCCATGCGTCCATCGAGCTTCGCCCAGGCGATCACCGAGCCCGACAGCGCGATCGCCCCGATCAGCGCGCCGAGCACGGCCAGCGTGCGCACGAGCAGCGGCGCGGGCGTGGCGTCGCCAAGCCCGGCCTGGGCGTTCCAGCGCAGCAGCTCCACCGCGCCGATCGCCGCGGCCGAGCCGCCGCCCAGGCCGTTGTACAGCGCGACCATCTGCGGCATGTCGGTGATCGCCACGCGCTTGCCCGACACCCATGCCAGCACGGTGCCGAGCGCGATCGCCACGATCATCAAACCGATATTGGCCAGGCCCGGCACGAAGAACGTCGCCAGCGTCGCGATCACCATGCCGGCGCCGGCCCACTGGATGCCCGAGCGCGCGGTCTTCGGCGAGGCCATGCGTTGCAGGCCGAGCAGAAACAGGGTCGCCGCCACCAGATAGCTGACCTGGATCGCCAGCATCACCGGCTCCCCACTCACGGTTCGCGCTCCGGCGGCCGCGCCGCGCTCGGCCGGAACATCTCGAGCATGCGTTCGGTGACCACGTAGCCCCCGGCGGCATTGCCCGCGCCCATCAGCACGGCGAGAAACCCGATGATCCGCTCGACGGTCGTATCCGCGTGCCCCAGCACCAGCATCGCGCCGATCAGCACGATGCCGTGGATGAAATTCGAGCCCGACATCAGCGGGGTGTGCAGGATGACCGGCACCCGCGAGATGATCACGTGGCCGGCGATCGCCGCCAGCATGAAGATGTACAGCGCCACGACCCCGTCGATCATCACGGTCCCCCGCCAGCGTGTCGTCGCATCATAACCGCCGGTGAATGTCGCGCCAGCCGGGCGTCCGCGACGGTGCGCAGGTCAACCGGCGCCCGGTTCGGGCGTTGTCTCCTGGTGACCCCCGCCGACGGCCCGATGCTCCGACAATGGATGGCAGCCCTCCCTCCTCGCAATTGCTGCGCATGCCGCGCGGTAGGCTGGTGGCCGTGAGCAACCCACAGCCCGCGGCGGATGCCGACCATGCCGCGCCTCCGGCGACACTCGAGGCATTCCTGGCCGATGTGCAGCGACGTGCGTTCCGCTTCGCCGAACTCGGCCTGCGGCACCGCGACGACGCCCTCGACGCCGTACAGGATGCGATGACCAAGATGCTCGGCTACCGCGACCGGCCGGCCGACGAGTGGACACCGCTGTTCTGGACCGTGCTGCGCAGCCGGATCATCGACCTGCAACGGCGGCGCAACTTCCGGCTGACCTGGCTCAGCGACGCCCGCACGGCCGATGGCGACGAGATCGACTGGGCCGACAGCAGTCCCGATCCATCCCGCCAGCACGATGGCCAGGAGGCCTGGCGGCACCTGGCCGCGTCGCTGCGCGTTCTGCCCCGCCGCCAGCGCGAGGCGTTCACGCTGCGCGTGCTGGAGGAATTCGATGTCGAGACCACCGCGCGCATCATGGGATGCAGCGCAGGCTCGGTGAAAACCCATCTGTTCCGTGCCCGCGAGGCACTGCAGACGCACCTCGAGGATTTCCGATGACCCCGCAGCCGCACGATCCCCACGCGCCGCCCGGCGATGCCGCCGTCCGTGCGCTCTACCTGCAGGCGCAGGATCAAATTTCGGCGGGCACCACGGCGCGGCTGCATCGCGCCCGGCACGCCGCGCTCAGCGCTGCGCCCGCGCGCCGGCGCAGCTGGGCCTGGCCCGTCGCGGCCGGCTGCACCGCGCTGCTGGCCCTGGTCGCGGGCCTGCAGATCAGCGCCCCGCCGGCCTCCGACGCCGCGCCCCCGCGTGCCGTTGCGAGCGCACCGCTGACGGTGGCGGACGAGGCGATGCTGGACGACGGCGCCGCCGAGGCCTTCGTCGCCTACGACGAATCCCCTGATTTCTACCTGTGGCTCGCCGCCAACGAAGCCACCCTGCTCGCCGTGGAGTGACCATGTCCCGTTCCCGTTTCCATGTCCTGCTGGTCGTGCCGCTGCTTTCGGGCCTGCTCGTCGCCGGCGCCGCTTCCGCACAGTCGACCGCCGCCGCACCGCCGGCCTGGGACCAGCTCACCCCGGCCCAGCGCGACCAGCTGCTCGCACCCCTGCGTGACCGGTGGACGCAGGCCGACGCCGACGAGCGCCGGCGCATGCTCGAACATGCACGGCGTTGGCAGGCGATGACGCCGGCCGAGCGTGAGAACGCACGGCACGGCATGCACCACTGGAAGCGCCTGCCGCCCGAGAAGCGCGAGGAAGCGCGCGCGCTCTACGGCAAGCTGCGCACGCTGCCGGAGGCCGAACGCGCAGCGCTGCGCGAACGCTGGCGGCAGATGACGCCGGACCAGCGCCGACAGTGGGCGGCGGCCAATCCGCCGCCACCGGGCACCGATCCGCGCTGAGCGTGGCCGTCAGTCCCCGATAGGCGCCGCGGCCGCGCGGGGCGGCCAGACGGTGCCGGACAGCAACGCATCGCTCCAGTCCAGCGCCAGCGCCCCGTCCTCGAGCAGCAACTGGACGAAATTGAGCACGTTGCGTGCGTACATCTCGCTCGCATGGGTGGCGCCCAGGCTCGCGAGCCCGAGCGGGCCGGCGATCGTCACGCCGGCCTGCTCGATGGTCTCACCGGGTACGGTGAGTTCGCAGTTGCCACCGGTTTCGGCCGCCAGATCGACGATCACGCCGCCGGGGCGCATGCCGGCCACCATCGCCCGGGTCAGCAGGGTCGGGGCACGACGCCCGGGCACCGCGGCGGTGCAGATCACGACGTCGATCGACGTCAGGTGCGCCGACAGGCGCCGCTGCTGCTCGGCGCGTTCGACCTCGGTCAGGGCGCGCGCATAGCCGCCTTCGCCTGCAGCGTGAACGCCGAGATCGAGGAACCGCGCACCGAGCGATTCGATCTGCTCGCGTGTCTCGGGACGCACGTCGAAACCTTCGACCTGGGCACCGAGCCGCCGCGCGGTCGCGATCGCCTGCAGGCCGGCGACGCCGGCGCCGAGCACCAGCACCCGCGACGGACGGATGGTGCCGGCGGCCGTCGTCAGCATCGGAAAGAAGCGCGGCGCGAGCTGGGCGCCGATCAGCACCGCCTTGTAGCCGGCCATACCGGCCTGCGAACTGAGCACATCCATGGCCTGGGCGCGCGTGGTGCGGGGCAGGCGCTCGAGCGGAAATGCCGTCAGTCCCTGCGCGACGATCGCCGCGCCGCGCGCCGGGTCGGCCTCGGGCTGGAGCAGTCCGATCACCACCGTGCCCGGAGCCAGCGCGTGCAGCGCCGCCGCTTCCGGAGGCTGCACGCACAGCACCACGGCGGCGTCACGCCAGGCGTCGACGGCCGTGCCCACGACCTCGCCCCCGGCCTCGGCATAGGCGGCATCGGCGAAATAGGCGCCGGCGCCCACGCCGGCCTCGACCCGCACCCGTACACCCGCCGCGACCAGCTTGCGACAGGTCTCAGGTGTCAACGCGGTCCGGCGTTCGCCCGCCGCGGTCTCGCGTGCCACACCGATCGTGATCCCCATCGACCGTCCTCCCCCGGAACTGCTCCCATCCTAGGCGCAGACCCGGATGCCGGAAAGCACGGGGCGGCGTTTCAGCCGCCGCGCGCACGCTCGGCCATGTCGTGCAGCGCGACGGCAGCCGCCCCGCCCAGTGACCGGGGCTGCAGGCGCCCATCGGCGACCCACGCCCGCAAGGCGGCCGGTGACAGCAGCAGTTCCTTCGCGCCGGCGGCATTGACCAGCAGACACCCCCCGGTGAGCGCACTGCGCCAGGCCAGGCGCAGCACGCGCGCCGGTCCGGCCGCCGACGGCTGCACGAACCGCTGCCCCTCGGCGAGCTCGATATCGGGGAACGACGCGGCGACGCGGGGTGCTTCCGGCTCGATCGGCGCCTCGTCGCCGTTCAGCGGCGTCGGCGCATGGATCGTGCGCGGCGTCGGACTCGCGTGCTCGGCGACCAGGCCGGCCAACTGCGCATCGGTCGCCGTCTCGTCGACACCACACTGCACGCAACACTCGCGCAGCGCCGGCAGGATGCCGAGCAGACGGTCGGCAATCGCGCTGCCGCCGCTCCCGGCCGCCAGGCCGTCGACCTCGACCAACTCGTCGCCGAGCGACAGCATTTCGCGATAACGATCCGACGTGGCGCCTTCGCGCAGCCAGGCCTGAACCAGCGCCTGCCGCCATTCGCCGTCGATGAAGGCGGCGACCGCAGGCAGCACCGGCTGGTCCTGGAGGCGGCGCGCGACATCGGACGCGGCCTGGCGACGCGCGGCGTCGAGACGCTCGCGGCCACGCAGCGCCTGCCAGGTCCGGCGTTCGACCGCTTCGGCGCGGCGCCGCTGCTGGCCCAGGACCGCGTCGATCTGCGCCAGCTGTGCGGGAAACACCCGGCCGTCGCCATGGGCGCCGTCGATGACGGCCGCGGACGCGCGCTCGGCCAGGGCCTGCAGCTCGGCGGACGCCGGGTCGCTCGGGTCAGCGCCGTCCCACAGCTCCAGCAGCAGCGACAGCAACTGCATCGAGGGCGGTGACGAGGTCTCGAACAGCCGCGGGTCGTCGAGTGCGAGATGCAGATAGGGCAGCGTCAGCAGCGCCAATCGTTCCCGCGCATCGGGCAGCAGCAAGTGCCGCGCGGCCAGCAGGTCGAACAGCGCGCCGATCAACGAAATCGCGTCGTCCTGCTCGGGCGCGAACGCCACCTGTCGGCGGTCGATGCCCAAGCCGCCGGCCACCCGGTACAGGCCTTCGCGGATCCGCACGCCGTGCGCGGCGTCGGGCAGCGGCAGCGACCGCTCGGCCTGCAACAGCGACAGGGCCGCCTGGAATTCCTCGGGCCGGAAACTGCGCGACGCCGCGTCGAGCTCGGCGCGCCGCGCATCGCGCAGGGTGCGTGCGTGGCGTCGCAGCAGATTGCCGCGCGGGGCGTCGACCAACCGATCCGCGCGTGGGGCGGTCAGCGGGCCGCCGGTCTGCCAGCCCGGCGCGCCGGCAGGCAAGGCCGTGCCGCTGTCCCAACTGTGGCCGCGCGCGGTTTCCGCCGGCATGCCCAGCGAGGACACCAGCGCGGAATGGTCGCTGTCGCCGGCCAGCGAATAACCCGCCTCGCCGAGGCGGGTGTTGCACCACGCGTACAGCGCGCCCAGCTGACGCTCGAGCAGGGTCTCGTGCCGCCGCAGCAGCGCCGATCGCAATCGCCGGCTGCAGTCCTGGGCATCGAAGGCCTGCAGGAAGCATTCGACGATGAAGCGTGCCGCGAGCGGATTGGCCGGACGCTGCCGATAGCCCATCGAGGCCGACACCGAATAGAGCCGCCGGTCGATGATGTCGCGCACGCTTTCGAACCGGCGATCCAGGGCTTCGGACACCGGCTGCCCGATCAGCTGCGCCTGCAGTTGATCGTCGGACACCAGCGAGAACTGGTCCACGGTGCGTGCGACCGGCGGCGCAGGCCACGCGGCGAATACGTCGGCCAGCGCCTTCTGCCAGCGCTGCTCATGACGGATCAGCTCGGAACCGAGCACCGACAGACCGGTGAGGTCTTCGGCGATCGCGTCGTCCGCGCGCACGTCGTGGGTGATGTCCTGACGCTCGATCTCAAGACGCGCCCGCTCGACACGCAGGGTCTCGCCCAGCAACGGCAGCAACCGGGCCGCCGCTTCGCGTCGAATGCCGTCGAGCACCTGGGCAGGCGTCTCGGTCCGGCCGGCGTCACCGGTTCCCTGCATTGTGAAACCGGGCATGCACCCCTACTCCGCCCAGAGCGATCGATCGCGGGACAATAACGCAAGCGGTGGGGATACGTCTCGGACTGAGCGCGGCGTTCAGCCGGCGGCCGACGACATCGCGCCGTCGTTCGCCGCGTTGAGCTGCTGCCAGAGATGCTTCATCGCCTCGTCGAACGGCGCATCGACCGCGCGCACGACCACGCGTCCAGCACCGACCAGCGCAGCGAGTTCCTCCGGCGAGACCACCATCTTGCGCATGCCGCGGCGGTTGACGATCAGCAACCGGGCGGTCAGCGGGCTGATCCAGGCGATGCGCGCCGCGGACTCACGCCCGCTGTCGTCGATCAGGCGCAGGCCCTGGCCCACACGCAACTGGCGCATGCGCGCGGCGATCGTCGGCTCGAACGCGGGCGCGTGGCCCGGGACGAGTTGCAATGCAGCGTCCTGCGGTTCGTCGTCGAGATCGTCCTGCGGCTGCGGCACGTGCACCGAACGCGGTGTGTCGGGAAGCGCCAGGGCCGCGATGATCCGCGCGACGGCGTCGCGCGCCGCGTCCGCGTCCATGCCGCAACTCGAATAGCACTCGGCCAGGGGCACCTGGAGCGCGAGCAATTCGTCGGCGACCGCACTGCCGAGCGCATGCGAGGCGTCGGCGTCGACCTGGATCATTGCGTCGCCCACGCCGATCGCAGCCAGATGGCGCTGCGAGTCGGGGCCGTCGCGAAGCGAGGTCTGGGTGAGGTAGTGGCGCCAGTGACGGTCGAGAAAGAACGCCACGGCCGACGTCAGCTTACGAGCCGACAGGCGGGAGGCCACGATGTCGTTGACGCTGCGCCGCGCCTGCTGCAGCCGCTCGCGACCGTGGATCGCTTCGGCGGCACGCCGCTCGGCGACCTCGGCGCGTCGGCGCTGCTGGTCCAGGCGCTCGCGCAGCTCGTCGGAGGCGAGGCGGAAGACCGCCTGGTCGCTCTCGTACTCGTCGACCACACGGTCGACCACGCGCCCGGCGTAGTCGAGCAGATCGCGGTCCTGCGCGGTCTCACCGGTGTTGCCGTCGCAGGCTTCGGTGACGGCGTCGAGCAGTTTGCGCGCCGGGTGGCCGCGCTGGTTGAACATCGAATCGTCGGTCAGCGCGACCTTGAGATACGGCACGACGAGTCGGCTGTAGATGTCGCGCGCCTGCTGCAGCAGATCGTTGGCGTCGAACAGGGACTGGAACAGGATGCCGACCAGATCGATCGCATCCTCGTCTTCCCGGCGCAGCGGCGACTGGTCGGGATCCACACCCAGTTCGCGCAGGCCGCGCAGCAGCTCGTCGCGGATGACCTCGCCCAGTTGGCGCCGGTCATCGCCGACCAGCACGCGCGCATACGGCGAGGGATCGTCACCCTGCAGCATCCGCGCGACGCTGAGCAGCTGCGACATGCTGAGCGCCTGCCCGCCCGTTCCATCGGCCGGACCGACATGGGGTTCGTCGGCGTCACGACGCTCGCGCCACTGGTGCAACTGGTCGCGCACGAGGTCGCGATAGTTGCGCGGCGCCGGCGCGGCACCGTGGCCATGCGCCGCCAGTACGTCCATGAGCCCGGACGACAAGGGGCCGTAGGCCGGCGCAGCGGACTCGGTGACAGCGATGTCGCCATCGGAGGACGCGCTGTGCTCGACGACGCCACCCTCGGGCACCCAGGACTCGCCGGTATCCCGACGCGGTGCGGGTGCACTGGCGGCACCGGCACGGCCGGCAGGGCGCGCCTGCCCGTGGGACTGCGACTGCGCGCCCCCGATCGAGGCCGACTCGAGGGTGGCATTGGCCTTGGAATAAACCTCGGACAGGATCGCCGGCAGACGCTTGTCGAACTGGTGGAACACCGTCGAACGCAGCCCCGGCGGAAGATCGTCGGCATGGAACAACCGCACGAAGGCCATCACCGGCACTTCCGGCCGCAGCGGATTGGCGCGCGGGCCTTCGAGGCCGATGCGGGCGGCGAGCGCGGCCAGGCGCTCGTCGAGCGCGGCCAACGGATGCAGGAACTGGTGGTCCATCAGCTCGATGATCTGCTGCGCCGCGAGCTGGACTTCCAGTTCGCCCTCGGACATCAGCGAGAGTCCATCGGCCACCGGCGGCGGCGGGCGGTCGGCCAGCCACTGCTCGAATTCGGTTTCGATCGACTTGCGGAAGCGGGTGGCCAGCTCGAGCGCGCGATGGCTGAGATCGAGCACCGCGACCCGGTCTTCCTGGGCCGCCATATAGTCGTGGCCGGCCAGCGCAGCCAACCGGACCTGCTCCTCGATCGAGCTCCAGAAGCCGGACAACACCCCGCCGAGCGCGGTCACGGCATCGTGCCGGAGCGTCTCGAGCACGCGGTCGGCGGGGCGCGACGGGGCAGCGCGCGCGCCTGGACCGGCACCGATGTCGTCGGAAGGCTTCATTTGGGGAGATCGGGGGAATGGGGCACACTGCCCCGGACATAAGATTCCGCAAGCTTGGCGCCACGTCTGTGACGATACTCGCAAATCCTGAACACGACCCGTTCGCGGCCCTCGATGCGCGCCGCTCCGTCCCCGCCCGCCAGCTCGCCGCGCCCGGCCCGGACGACGCCACCCTGTTGCGGATGCTGGGCGCGGCGTCGCGGGTGCCCGACCACGGCAAGCGGGTGCCGTTCCGGTTCCTGCGCATCGCCGGGGACGCGCGGGATGCGCTCGGGGAACGCCTGGCCGCCCGCGCGCTGGCGCTGGCTCCCGACATCGGGGCGGGCGCCCTGGACAAGGAACGCCACCGGTTCTCGCATGCGCCGCTGGTCGTGGCCGTGGTCGCGATTCTCGATCCGGACGACACCAAGATTCCGGAGGTGGAGCGCCTGCTGACCGCCGGCAGCGTCTGCTTCGCCCTGCTGCAGGCGGCCCAGGCAGCGGGGTTCGGCGCGTGCTGGTTGACCGGCTGGGCCGCCTACGATGCCGGAATCCTCGACACCCTGGGCGTGGGACGCCAGGAGCGGATCGTCGGATTCATCCATATCGGCACACCGCGCCTCGACGCGCCAGAGCGTGAACGGCCAGATCCCCGGGCGCTGCTGAGCGACTGGCGCCCGGAACCGGGCTGATCGCGCGTCCACGGACGCGGGTGGCGCGTCGCGGCACAATGGACGCATGACACCTCTGTATCTGGTCGACGCGAGCCTCTACGTGTTCCGTGCCTGGCACTCGATGCCGGACGAGTTTCGCGACACGGACGGCTGGCCGACGAACGCCGTCCACGGCTTCGCCCGGTTCCTCGCCGAGCTGGTCGAACGCGAGCGGCCGCGGCACATCGCGATCGCCTTCGACGAAGCGCTCGACAGCTGCTTCCGCAACCGGCTGTACCCGGCCTACAAGGCCAACCGCGCGCCCGCGCCGGACGAGCTGCGCCGGCAGTTCGCGCACTGCAAGGCCCTGTGCCGCGTACTGGGCCTGCCGGTGCTGGCCGACCATGACTACGAAGCCGACGACCTGATCGGCAGCGCGCTGCACGCGGGCCGCGCACGCGGGCTGACCGGGGTCATCGTGTCGGCCGACAAGGACCTGTCCCAGCTGCTGCAGGGTGACGACAGCCAGTGGGACTTCGCACGCGGCCAGCGCTGGACGGCGGCGGGGGTGAAGGCGCGCCACGGCGTCGAAGCGCACCAGATGGCCGATTACCTCGCACTGTGCGGCGACGCGGTCGACAACATTCCCGGCGTCCCGGGCATCGGCTGCAAGACCGCGGCCAGCCTGCTGCACCACTTCGGCACGCTGGACGCGTTGTTGGCGCGCAGCGACGAGATCCAGTTCCTGCGCTTCCGCGGCGCCGGTCAGGTCGGCGCGAAGCTGCGCCAGCATGCCGACGCCGCCCGGCTGTACCGGCAGCTGACGACGATCGCTTGCGATGCGCCATTGGGCGAGGTGGCCCACGGCTTCGCGCGTCGCGAGGGCGATGCGGATGCGTTGCGCGCACTGTGCGACACCCTGCGCTTCGGCCCGCTGACGCGGCGGCGGCTGCATGCCGTCGCCGGCCTCGACTACGCGCCGGCGGTCGACGCCTGAGCGACCCGTCGCACGCGTGTCGCGTTAGCATCGGCGCATGACCTCCGATACGAATTCCGACGACTTCGAAGTGCTCCATCAGGGCGACTGGCTGCGGCTGGTCCGCCACGGCAAGTGGGAGGCCTGCGAGCGCACCCACGGTGGCAACGGCATGGCCGTGCTGGTGATCGCGGTGACGCCCGACGACGAGGTGCTGTTCGTCGAGCAGTACCGGGTGCCCCTGGGTGCACGCACGATCGAGATGCCGGCCGGCCTGGTCGGTGACGGCGGCAGCAGCGATTCACTGGAAGACGCGGCGCGGCGCGAGCTGATCGAGGAAACCGGCTGGTCTGCCGGCCGGGTCGACGTGCTGCTGACCGGCCCGACCACCGCCGGCATGAGCAACGAGCGAGTCGCCTTCGTGCGTGCGCGCGAGCTGACGCGTGTCGGCACCGGCGGCGGCGTCGACGACGAGGCGATCATCGTCCACACCGTGCCGCGCGCGACTGCGCCGGCCTGGCTGATGCGCAAGCACGCCGAAGGCTACGAACTCGATCTCAAGCTCTGGGCCGGCTTGTGGATGGTGGACTTCAACCCGGACGGCTCGCCGGCGGACTGATTCCGTTCCGAGCCGCCCCCTAGTTGGGCGGTCTCGGGCCACGGAAACAGCGTCGCGCGGCCGCGCCCGCACGGCGACGCACGTGGCGTCGAGGCCTCAGGCCTTCTTGACGAACTCGGTGCGCAGCACCAGGCCCTTGACCTTCTCGACGTTGCATTCGATCAGGTCCGGATCGTCGGTCAGGCGGATGTTCTTGGCCAGCGTGCCGCGCTTGAGGGTGACGCTGGTGCCTTTGACCTTGAGGTCTTTGATCACCGTCACCGCGTCGCCGTCGGAGAGGCGGGTGCCGTTGCTGTCCTTGACGACCAGTTCTTCTTCAGACATCGGGAGTTCCTGTGCGCGACGGTCGTGCCGTCGCGCCGCATTGTGGGCGGCCGGTCACACGGCCGTTATGTGAGCGCGCCAGCGCGTCACGCGAAGCGGTCGGTGGCACGCACCAGCGCGTCGATGTTTTCGGCCTCGAATGCCGAATGGCCCGACGCCGGGGTGATCGTCAGCTCGGCCTTGGGCCAGACCTGATGCAGATCCCAGGCGTTCTGCACCGGACAGACGACGTCGTAGCGGCCGTGCACGATGACGCCCGGGATGTCGACGATCCGGTAGGCGTCGCGCAACAGCTGGTCGTCGACCTCGAGGAAGCCACCGTTGGTGAAGTAGTGGTTCTCGATGCGCGCGAACGCCAACGCGAACTGCGCGTCGGCGTGGCTGTCGGCGAAGGCTTCGTCGACGTGCAGGAAGCTCGTCGCGCCCTCCCACACGCTCCAGGCGCGCGCTGCGGCCAGGCGCACGGATTCATCGTCGCTGGTCAGGCGGGAATGGAACGCGGCGATCAGGTCGCCGCGCTCGCTTTCCGGAATCGCGGCGATGTACTGCTGCCACGCCTCCGGGAACAGACGCGACGCGCCCTCCTGGTAGAACCACTCCAGTTCCCAGCGGCGCAGCATGAAAATGCCGCGCAGCACCAGCTCGGCCACCCGGCGCGGGTGGCTCTGCGCGTAGGCGAGCGCCAGTGTCGACCCCCAGGACCCGCCAAACACCTGCCACTGCTCGATGCCGAGGTGCTCGCGCAGGGCCTCGATGTCGCCGACCAGATGCCAGGTGGTGTTGTCCACCAGGTCCGCATGCGGTGTCGAACGGCCGGCGCCACGCTGGTCGAACAGCACGATGCGGTACTTCGCCGGATCGTGGAAGCAGCGCATCTTGGGGCTGCATCCGCCGCCCGGCCCGCCATGCAGCAGCACGACCGGTTTGCCCTTCGGATTGCCGCACTGCTCGTAATACAGCACGTGGCGGCCGTCGACGGCGAGGTTGCCGACGTCGAACGGTTCGATGGCGGGATAGAGCTGGCGCATGCGTGAAAAGTCCGGAACTGCACAGGCACCCAGTCTATCAGCCGCCTCCTGGGCCCCTGCCCGGCGACTGCCCGAACGTGACGCGGTCGCGCTGCTCGAGATCCTGCGCGGTCGCCACCGATTCGAGCCCGCCGGCTTCGAACAGCGCGCGCACCGCGGCGCCCTGGGCGAGACCGTGCTCGACCAGCAACCAGCCACCCGGCGCGAGGTGCGCGCGTGCGCCCGACGCGAGGATGCGGAGCGCGTGGAGGCCGTCGGCCCCGGAGGCCAACGCGGTCGGCGGCTCGAAGCGCAGATCGCCTTGCGCCAGATGCGGATCGGCCTGCTCGATGTAGGGCGGATTGCTGGCGATCACGTCGAAGCGCGCGCCGGCCAGCGGCGCATACCAGTCGCCCTGCGCGAAGCGCACCTGCGGCAGCCCGAGTGAGTGCGCGTTCGCGCGTGCGACTTCAAGCGCATCGACGCTGGCGTCGGTCGCCAGCACCGACACATCCGGCCGTTCACGGGCGACCGCCAGCGCGACCGCGCCACTGCCGGTGCCCAGATCGACCAGGCGTGCATCGGCCGGCGGCAGGCGTGCCAGTGCCAGTTCGACCAGCAACTCGGTTTCCGGCCGCGGAATCAGGGTCGCCGGCGTCACCGCCAGGTCGAAACCCCAGAACCCGCGGACACCGGTCAGATAGGCGACCGGCTCGCCGGCTTCGCGACGGGCGACCAGCGCGTCGAAGCGTTCGGCGACGCCATCGGGCGCCGGATCGCGCGCGTGCGCGTACAGCCAGCCCTGCGGCCGACCCGCCGCATGGGCGAGCAGCCAACGGGCGTCGGTCGCGTCAATGCGGCCGGAGGCATCGCGCAGCAGCACATCCAGAGCGGGACCCGGGTTCGTCGTCATGACTTCACATCGTAGCCGGGCCCTGGCCCGGCATGGTGTCGCACCTCGAGGAGATCGCCGATGCCCCGTCCGTTCCGCGTCTGTTTCGCCGCCACGCTCGCCCTGCTGGTTTCCGGTTGCCAGAGCGCGTTCTTCGGCTTCGTCAACCGCGACAGCGCGCAGCCCGACGCGACAGCGGTGTACGACACCACGCGCGGACTCGCACTCGACATCTACCGGCCGCAGAGCGTCGCGCCGGACACCCCGGTGGTGCTGTTCTTCTACGGCGGCTCGTGGCGCACCGGCACGCGCGCGCAGTACCGGTTCGTCGGCAGCCGCCTGGCGCAGCACGGCGTCGTCGCGATCGTCGCGGACTATCGCACCTGGCCTGCGGCCGGGTTTCCCGCCTTCATGGGTGATGCGGCGCAGGCGGTGCGCTGGACCGTCGATCATGCGGCCGACTACGGCGGCAATCCCCAACGCCTGTTCATCGCCGGGCACTCGGCCGGCGCGCAGATCGCCGCGCTGCTGGGCACCGACGCGCGCCACCTGGCCGCCGTCGACCTCACGCCGACGGATCTGGCCGGCGTGATCGGCCTGTCCGGTCCCTACGACTTCGTCATCAGCGGCAGGCTGGAAGAGATCTTCGGCCCGCGGAGCCAATGGCCCGACGCAATGGCGCTGCGGTTCGTCGACGGCGACGAACCGCCGTTCCTGCTGATCCATGGCGACGGCGACCGCACGGTCGATGTCGGCAACAGCCGGAAGCTCGACTTCGCGCTGCGGCGCAAGGGCATGGCGTCGACCTTGGAGATCGTGTCGGGCGGCAACCACTTCGTCACCGCGGCGGCGTTCTACGATCCCGAACGTGCCCCCGACGTGCTGCCGGCGGTGCTGCGCTTCGTCGGCGCCGATGCTCCGGACGGCGCTGGGGCGCAGGCAAAATGAAGGCGGCCGAAGCCGCCTTCAAAGATTCCGTGGACGTGTGGGAGGGAGGTACGGACACGGAATTTGCTGTGCGGCCCTGATCGCCGCCTGACGTATCGCCGGTGGAGTGCTGGACCCCGTGCGATGCGCCGTTGAGTTCGACATTGCTGCAATGCAGCAGGCCTTTCAACGCCATGAGTGGAACGCTGTCAATACATGGATGGCAGTTATTCCATATGCTTGGCCTATGGATAGAATTCGACTTATCGATTTCATTTATCGATAGGCAATCCCTACAATGGCCGCAGCCGACACCCCGGCCCGCGGCCTCCCCGCCGCCTCCCCCCGTTTGTTCGAGGAGTTTCCATGTCGCTCATCAATACCGAAGTCCAGCCGTTCAAGGCCACCGCGTTCCAGAACGGCGAATTCATCGAAGTCAGCAACGAGAGCCTGAAGGGCAAGTGGTCGGTGCTGATCTTCATGCCGGCCGCCTTCACCTTCAATTGCCCGACCGAAGTCGAAGACGCCGCCGACCATTACGCCGAGTTCCAGAAGATCGGCGCCGAGGTCTACATCGTCACCACCGACACGCATTTCTCGCACAAGGTCTGGCACGAAACCTCGCCGGCCGTGGGCAAGGCGCAGTTCCCGCTGGTCGGCGACCCGACCCATCGCCTGACCCGCGCGTTCGGCGTCCACATCGAGGAAGACGGCCTTGCCCTGCGCGGCACCTTCGTCATCAATCCGGAAGGCGTGATCAAGACCGTCGAGATCCACGACAACGCCATCGCCCGTGACGTCACCGAGACCCTGCGCAAGCTCAAGGCCGCGCAGTACGTCGCCGCCAACCCGAACGAGGTCTGCCCGGCCAAGTGGAAGGAAGGCGAGAAGACCCTCGCGCCGTCGCTGGACCTGGTCGGCAAGATCTGACGCCCCACCGCGCGGCACCTTGCCGCGCTCCGCGCCCACACCCGCCTCCGCGGGGGTGGGCGTGCACCGGAGCCCGCCGGCCCGATCGCCAGCCGCCGCCCGCCCCGGGCCTGCGGCCTCCGGTGCACGTCTCTCCCCTCGTCGTCCCGACCCCGGCATCCGCCGGCGTCGAGGATCCGTGTCGCCCGTAACAGGAGCCCCCCCATGCTCGCAGACGATCTCAAGACCCAGCTCGCCGCCTACCTGGAACGCGTCGTGCGCCCGATCCACATCGTCGCCTCGCTCGACGACGGCGAGAAATCGCAGGAGCTGCGGTCGCTGCTCGACGACCTGCGGGAGCTCTGCGACAAGATCACCGTCGACACGGACGGCACCGACGCGCGCCGTCCTTCGTTCGCGCTGACCTCGCCCGGCCACGACATCGCGCTGCGCTTCGCCGGCCTGCCGATGGGCCATGAGTTCACCTCGCTGGTGCTGGCACTGCTGCAGGTCGGCGGCCATCCGTCGAAGACCGCGAAGGACACGCTCGAGCAGGTCGCCGCGCTCGATGGCGACTACATCTTCGAGACCTATTACTCGCTGTCGTGCCAGAACTGCCCGGACGTGGTGCAGGCGCTGAACCTCGCCGCCGTGCTGAACCCGCGCATCCGCCACACCGCGATCGACGGCGCGCTGTTCCAGGACGAGGTCGAGGCGCGCGAGATCCTGTCGGTGCCCACGGTCTTCCTCAACGGCCAGAAGTTCGACCAGGGCCGGATGACGCTGGAGCAGATCATCGCCCGGCTCGATACCGGCGCCGCGGACCGCGCGGCGAAGGCGATCGCAGCGAAGGCGCCGTTCGACGTGCTGGTCGTCGGCGGTGGCCCCGCCGGCGCGGCGGCGGCGATCTACGCCGCGCGCAAGGGCATCCGCACCGGTGTCGCCTCCGAGCGCTTCGGTGGCCAAGTGCTGGACACGATGGCGATCGAGAACTTCATCTCGGTCAAGGAAACCGAAGGCCCGAAGCTGGCCGCCGCGCTCGAGCAGCACGTGCGCGAGTACGACGTCGACGTGATGGACCTGCAGCGCGCGACGCGCCTGGTGCCGGCCGGCGACGACGGCCTGGTCGAGATCGGGCTGGAGAACGGCGCGACGCTGCGGTCGCGCACGGTGGTGCTGTCGACCGGCGCGCGCTGGCGGCAGATGAACGTGCCGGGCGAGGACCAGTACCGCAACAAGGGTGTCGCCTACTGCCCGCATTGCGACGGTCCGCTGTTCAAGGGCAAGCGCGTGGCGGTGATCGGCGGCGGCAATTCCGGCGTCGAGGCCGCGATCGACCTGGCCGGCATCGTCGCCCACGTCACTCTGATCGAATTCGACACGCAGCTGCGCGCCGACGAGGTGCTGCAACGCAAGCTGCGCAGCCTGGCCAACGTGCGTATCGTCACCAACGCGCAGACCACCGAAGTGCTCGGCGACGGCAGCCGGGTCAACGGTCTCGTCTACCGTGACCGTGTCGGCGGCGACAGCCACCGTGTCGACCTGGAGGGCGTGTTCGTGCAGATCGGCCTGTTGCCCAATACCGAATGGCTCAAGGACGTGGTGGCCCTGTCGCCGCGCGGCGAGATCATCGTCGACGACCGCGGCCAGACCAACGTGCCCGGCGTGTTCGCCGCCGGCGACGCGACCACGGTGCCCTACAAGCAGATCGTCATCGCGATGGGCGAAGGCTCGAAGGCGGCGCTCAGCGCCTTCGATCACCTGATCCGCAGCCCGGTCCGCGCGCCGCAGGCCGAGGCGGCCTGACGCCATGGCCGGCCGGAGGCCGACACCGCGCCCGGCCGTGCCGCATGGCGGCCACGACTTGCCCGGTGCCGTGGCATGAACCTGCGTGACTTGAAATATCTCGTCGCGCTGGCCGACCACCGGCACTTCGGCCGCGCGGCCGCGGCCTGCTTCGTCAGCCAGCCGACGCTGTCGACGCAGATCCGCAAGCTCGAGGACGAGCTTGGCGTCACCCTGGTCGAGCGCTCGCCGCGCAAGATCATGCTCACGCCGACCGGGCAGCAGGTCGCCGAGCGCGCGCGCCGCATCGTCGGTGACGTCGAACAGATGAAGGAAGTGGCCCGGCGCAGCCAGGACCCGGAAGCCGGTGTCGTGCGGCTGGGCATCTTTCCGACGCTCGCCCCGTACCTGCTGCCGCACGTCGTGCCGTCGATCCGGCGCCGGTTTCCACAGCTCGAATTGCTGCTGATCGAGGAAAAGAGCGATCAGCTGCTGGCGCGGCTGCGCGACGGGCGGCTGGATGCGGCCGTGCTCGCCTTGCCGGTGCACGACGAGCAGATGCATGCCGAACCGCTGTTCGAGGAACCCTTCGTACTCGCGGTGCCGGATGCGCATCCGCTCGCGTCGCGCGGCTCGATCACGCTCGACGCGCTGACCGACCAGCGCCTGCTGTTGCTCGAAGACGGTCATTGCCTGCGCGACCAGGCGCTCGATGTCTGCCATCTCGCAGGCGCCGCGGAAAAATCAGGGTTCCAGGGCACCAGCCTGGAGACGCTGCGGCAGATGGTGGCCGCCAATGTCGGCGTCACGCTGCTGCCGATGCTGGCGATCCAGCCGCCGGTGGCCGAGTCGCCGGACATCCGCCTGATCGGCTTCGACGATCCGCAGCCGCCGAGCCGCCGCATCGCGATGGTCTGGCGCAGGAGCTCGGCGATGACCGGGTTCCTGCAGGCCCTGGCCCAGCTGTTCGCGGCCCTGCCGGCCCATCTGCTGACGCTGCCCCGCGCCGACTGAAACGCCTGCGGGTCAGGCAACGGCCCGGCGGACGGGTGCGTGGCCGGCCGAGCCGGCGCCATGCAGCGCCGGCCCGCGACACCTCAGAGCGCGATGCCGACCGGGCAGCTCACGCCGGTACCGCCCAGGCCGCAGTAACCGCCCGGATTCTTGTGCAGATATTGTTGATGTTCGTCTTCGGCGTAGTAGAACGGCGGCGCCTCGGCACGCACTTCGGTGGTGATCGCGGGAAAGCCGGCGGCCTCGAGCGTCGTCTGGTAGGCCTTAAGGCTGCGCGTGGCGAGGTCGAACTGGGCCGGCGTGGTGCAGTAGAGCGCCGAGCGGTACTGGGTGCCGACGTCGTTGCCCTGGCGCATGCCCTCGGTCGGGTTGTGGCTTTCCCAGAAGGTCTGCAGCAGCGTTTCGAACGCGATCTCGCCCGGGTCGTAGACCACCAGCACCACTTCGGCATGACCGGTCTGGCCCGAACAGACTTCGCGGTAGGTCGGATTCGGCGTGACACCACCCGCGTAGCCGACGGCGGTCGTGACCACGCCCGGCAGCGACCAGAATTTCCGTTCGGCGCCCCAGAAGCAGCCCATGCCGAACTGCACCTGTTCCAGGCCCTCGAACGGCCCCTGCAGCGGGCGACCGTGGACCGCATGCGCGTTATGCAACGGCAGTGGTGCGTCCCGCCCCGGGAGGGCGTCCTGTGCGCGCGGCAGGCGCTGTTTCCACGCTCCGATTCCCAACATCTGCGGTCTCCTGGCGGCGCGGGACAGCCGCGCAACGCCCTCTCGACGTGCGGGCATCGGCGCGCCGCTTCAAGGTGGCGGCACGCTCAGACGGCATCGGCCGGCAGGCGGCTGCGCCCCTTCAGGCTCGCGAGAAAAATACCGGCCAGCGTGAAGCCGAGCCCCAGCCATTCGCGCGGCAGGGTGGGCCGCTGCAGCAGCACAACATCGAGCAGGAACGCGCAGACCGGTTGCACGAGCAGCAACAGGCCGACCAGGGCCACGCCGAGGCGTTGCATGGCGCGTGAGATCAGGATCCAGCTCAGGCAGTGCCCCATGCCGGCCAGCACCAGCAGCCAGGCCAGCGAGGTCCACGTCGGGATCGCGAACGACACGCCCTCGGCGACACCGGCCACGCCCAGCAGCAGCGCCGAGCCGAGCGACGCGATCGCCAGGATCTGCGCGATCGGCGCCGTACGTGACGCGTCGTGCGCGCGGCCCACGCGCTGCACGGTCTTGAGGCCGATGTTGTAAACCGCGTAGCACAGCCCGGTCGCCAGCCCCAGCCACACGCCCCAGCGGTATTCGGCCGGCAGGCTGGCCCAGTCCGCGCCGAGCAGCAGCCACAGGCCGAAGAACGCAAGTGCGATGCCGGCGACGAAGCGTGGCCCGATGCGTTCGCCGAACAGCAGCACGCCCGCGAGCGCCATGAAGAAGACCTGCGCGTTGGCCAGCAGCGTCGCCAGGCCCGGACCGACCAGCAGGATGCTCCGGTGCCACAGCCACAGGTCGGCGGCGAACGCGCCGGCCGGCAGCAGCGACCACAGCCATACCGCACGTGGCAACGGCCGCCAGTCGCGTCGCATCGCGACCAGCAGCGCGAGCATCAGACCGGCGAACAGCATGCGATAAAACGCGGAAATCGTCGGCGGCGTCCCGGCCCATCGCACCATCAGGCCGTTGGTGCCGATCAGCGCCGCGCCCGCGAGCATCGACACCAGCGCAGTGCGTTGGGCGGAGCGTTCGGACATTCGCGTGCCTGCGCCGCAGTCGGGGCGGGCAGCGTAGCAGCGCGTCGCCGCCCCGGTACGGCCCCACGCCCCGCTCAGCTGAAGATCGCGGGCGCCACCTGCACGCAGTTGCGGCCCTGGCGCTTGGCCGCGTACAGCGCCTTGTCGGCACGCGCGACCGCCGCCGCGGGCGCGTCCTCGCCCGGTTGCCGCGTCGCGATGCCGATGCTCACCGTCAGCCGGACCCGCTGACCCTCGTGCCGCATCTCGACGTTCTCGACCGCGGTGCGCATGCGCTCGCCGATCGCGCGTGCCTCCGCGCCGTCGTGACCGGGCAGCACGGCGATGAATTCCTCGCCGCCATAGCGACCGAACATGTCCGCCTCCGACAGCACGCTGCGCAGCGCCAGCGACACCGCGCGCAGGCAGTCGTCGCCGCAGGCGTGGCCATAGCGGTCGTTGACCGACTTGAAGTGATCGAGATCGACGAACAGCACCGACACCGGTCGCCCGGTGCGTTCGGCATCGACGAATGTGCGCTCGACCCACAGGTCGATCGTGCGCCGGTTCATCGTGCCGGTCAGGGCGTCGATCTCCGCCGAGCGGCGCAGCTTGACCGCGGTCGCGGCCTGGTCCACCTGCAGTTGCACCAGGCGCAGCAGTTCGCCGATCACCGAAATCTCCTCGGTGGTGAAGCCGTCGCCGCCTGCACGGCGCAACAGCAGCACGGCCCAGCCCGGGGCACGGATCTGCAGCGGCACCAGGGCCTCCATCGCGACCACGGGGCCACCGGCCGAGGCCTGCACCGGCTGCTGCAGCGCGATCCCCGCTGTCGCCTGCCGACGCAGGATCAGGCCGCGGCGCTGGATCTCGTGTTCGATCGCCGGCAGCGCGTCCGCCGGTTCCACCAGCAGATGATCGCGCCCCTGGTAGCCGCGCAGCACCGCGACGCAGGACTCGTGCGGCACCAGCGGTAACAGGTGGTCCATCAGCAGGCGGAAGCCCTGCCACGGCAGCTCGCCCGGATCCAGGCCGTTGAGTTGGGTCTGCAGGGCGGTGGTGAGGTTGGCGCGCGCGCTCTCGCGCCGCATCTTGCGCTCGGTGTCCAGCCGCGCGAGCCGGTCGCGGTCGCGCTGGTCGCGGTAGTCGCCGATCCGGCTGATCAGCGCCAAGCCCAGACCGAAGACCAGGGCCACCAGGGCACCCTGATACGCGAAGTGCAGCAGCGCGATGTCGGTGGTCAGGCCCAGACGCACGAGCGCCATCCACAGCCCGCCAACCACCGCGACAGCTGCCGCGGCGAGCACCCACCCCGCCAGCCGGACACCGCGGTGGGTCGCATCGAAAAGCATCGCGAGCGACGCGAGGCCCGACACCGTCCATCCGAGCACGGTCAGCGGCCATGCGAGCGGCGCCACCGCGTCCAGATTGAGCAGACACACCGCGGCCAGCAGCACCAGCGCGGCAGTGATGGTCCGGGTCGCCCGGGACCACCGATGCAGGCGCGGCATCGCATAGGCCTCGATCAGCCATTGCGTGGCCGCCGCATAGAGCAGCGCCAGCGCGGCCATGCCCTGCACGCCCCAGTACCCGAACAGCCGGCCTGCGGGCAGTCCGTACAGATGGCCGTTGGCGGCCTGCAGCAGAAGGACCAGCGCGAACACCACGCCGAAGAACCCGAGGAACAGGCGATCGCGCGAGGCATAGGCGAGTGCCAGCGCCAGCGTGGCCAGCGCGAGCAGCGCGCCGTAGAGCGCCGCCGACAGCGCCACCCCGGACCGTTCGATGCGGCGCACGTCGCCGGCCCGCGCCAGCACCGGGGCGATGTTCGCCTGCAGCATGCCTTCGTAGCGGACGTCCAGCTGCACCGGCCCCTGCCAGTCGGCCGGCAGCACGAAGCCATAGCCGTTGGGGAACATGCCCTCGTCGTCACCGACCCGGAAGAAATCCCGGATCTCGCTGCGCCAGCCGTCGGCACGGGTCAGGTGCAGGCCCACGACCGGCTCGCGCGGGAACCACAGCGCCCAGCGTCCCTGGCTGCGTTCGGTCGGCGGCAGGTCGAACCGCAACCGCACGGTGCGTGCCGCCTCGCCGAAGCGGTCGGCCGCGTCGTCGCCGACGACCTCGACCGCGCGCTGCTCCTCGGGTCGCAGCTGGGTCGATGCGACGAGCATCGCGAACAGGCTGACCAGCAGGAGCAGGCAGCCTGCCAGCACCCAGCGGTGCCCCGGCATCGCATCCGCCGTGTCTAGCAGCGCCATGGCAGCGCTCCAGAACAGGCACAGCGCTGCCTGGCCGGCAACCGCGCGCCGGCGATCGAGTGCGCGACTCCGCGCATGCACACCTCCCCCAAATATGATGTCCACGCACCGCCGTCCTGGGCGCGCCCCGTACCGCTGTCACATATTTAAGCAAGTCCGCGTCACAGGCGCGTTGATGACCTCGTCGCCGTCGCCCATCCGGGCGGCCCCGGCAGTCCGCTAAACTGCGCGATTCCGTCGTCGATCCACACGAGTCCGCCATCCATGTCCTCCTCCGGTGCCCCCGATCCCGCCGTTTCGCCGTCCGATGCGTCCAGCCCGGTGCGCCAGGACTTCATCCGGCAGGTCGTCCGCGAGGACCTGGCCAGCGGCAAGCACACGGCCGTCCGCACCCGGTTTCCGCCGGAACCCAACGGCTACCTCCATATCGGCCACGCCAAGGCAATCTGTTTGGATTTCGGCATCGCGGCTGAATTCGGCGGCACCTGCAACCTGCGCTTCGACGACACCAACCCGGAGAAGGAAGACCTGGCCTTCGTCCGCGCGATCGAGGACGACGTGCGCTGGCTGGGCTTCGACTGGGCCGAACTGCGCCACGCCTCGGACTATTTCGAGGTCTATTACCTGGCCGCCGAGAAGCTCATCCGCCAGGGCGACGCCTATGTCTGCGACCTGACGGCCGAGCAGGTGCGCGAATACCGCGGCACCCTGGTCGAACCAGGCCGGAACTCGCCGTTCCGCGACCGCGGCGCCGAGGAGAACCTCGACCTGTTCCGGCGCATGCGCGCGGGCGAGTTCGCCGACGGCACGCGCACGCTGCGCGCGAAGATCGACATGGCCAGCGGCAACATGAACCTGCGCGACCCGGCCCTGTACCGCATCAAGAAGGTGACCCACCAGAACACCGGCGATGCCTGGCCGATCTACCCGATGTACGACTTCGCCCACGCGCTGGGGGATTCCATCGAAGGCATCACCCATTCGCTGTGCACGCTGGAGTTCGAGGACCACCGCCCGCTGTACGACTGGGTGGTGGATCGGGTCGATCTCGCCGGCCACCCGGACCTGCTGGCGTCGCTGACCGACCGCGGCCTGCCGAACGTGGCCGCCAAGCCGCGCCAGATCGAGTTCTCGCGCCTCAACATCAACTACACGGTGATGAGCAAGCGCAAGCTCACCCAGCTGGTCGGCGAAGGCCTGGTCGACGGCTGGGACGATCCGCGCATGTACACGCTGCAGGGCCTGCGCCGCCGCGGCTACACGCCGGCGAGCCTGCGCCTGCTGGTCGACCGTGTCGGCATCAGCAAGCAGAACTCGGTGATCGACTTCTCGGTGCTCGAAGGCGCGCTGCGCGACGATCTCGATGCGCGCGCGCCGCGGCGCATGGCGGTGGTGGACCCGTTGAAGCTGGTGCTGACCAACCTGCCCGAGGGCCACGCCGAAACGCTGACCTTCTCCAACCATCCCAAGGACGAGGCCCAGGGCACGCGCGAGGTGCCGTTCTCGCGCCAGCTGTGGATCGAGCGCGAGGATTTCGCCGAAGTGCCGCCCAAGGGCTGGAAGCGGCTGATCCCGGGCGGCGAAGTGCGCCTGCGCGGGGCCGGCATCGTGCGCTGCGACGAGGTGATCAAGGACGACAGCGGCGCGATCGTCGAACTCCGCGGCACGCTGGATCCCGAATCGCGGCCCGGCATGGACGGCGCGAACCGCAAGATCAAGGGCACGATCCACTGGGTCAGTGCCGCGCATGCGGTCGAGGCCGAGGTTCGGTTGTTCGATCGCTTGTTCGTGGTCGAGAAACCCGACGACGAGTCGACCGGCAAGACCTACCGCGACCATCTGAACCCCGAGTCGAAGCGCAGCGTGACCGGCTACGTCGAACCGGCTGCCGCCGCGGCCACGCCGGAGCAGGCGTTCCAGTTCGAGCGGCTCGGCTACTTCGTCGCCGACCGCTACGACCACACGGCCGCCGTACCGGTGTTCAACCGCAGCGTGACGCTGCGCGATGCCTGGGCGACGCGCACATGAGCCGCCTGCGCCGGTCGGCGTGGCTGCTGCTGCCGCTGCTGCTGTGGCTCGCCGCGTGCAGCGCGCAGCGCGCCCCCGACCTGGCGAACCCGCCGCCGTCCGCCGCCGTGCCGTACGGCGCGCCGCCCGCGCTCGCCGATGGCGGCGATTCACCGCTGGCGCCCGATACCCGCTGCGCCCGCGATGCCGACTGCACGGTCAAGAACGTCGGCAACTGCTGCGGCGCCTACCCGGCCTGCGTGAGCGCCGGTGCCCACGTCGATCCCGACGCCGTGGCCGCGGACTGCGCCCGACGCGGCCTGGCCTCGGTCTGCGGCTTTCGCGAGGTCACCGCCTGCCGCTGCGTCGCCAACCGCTGTGAAGCGGCACCCCAGGGCGCGCTCGAGCGCTGAACGCCCCGCCCTCTTTCCAAGGCTGTCCATGCTGTACGCACAGGTCCACCTCACCCTTCCCGCCTGGATCCACGACCGGGTCGACGCCACGCGCGCCTACCCGGGCGACGCGGACAAGGTCGCGCTCGCGATCGAACTCTCGCGCCTGAACATCGAGGCGCAGAGCGGCGGCCCGTTCGGCGCCGTCGTGTTCGACGGCCAGGACCGTATCGTCTCGGTCGGCGTGAACCGGGTGATGCCGCATACCTGTTCGGTCGCGCACGCCGAAACGATGGCCTACATGCTCGCCCAGCAGCGCCTGCAGACACCGCGCCTCAACGAGCGCATCGGCCCGGTCACGCTGGCCACGTCCTCGCAGCCGTGCTGCATGTGTTACGGCGCGACCGTCTGGGCCGGCATCGACCGCTTGCTGATCGGTGCGCGCTCGGAAGACGTCGAAGCGCTGACGCCGTTCGACGAAGGCCCGCTGCCCGCGGACTGGATCGGCGCCCTGAACCAGCGCGGCATCGAGGTCGTCCGCGACCTGCTGCGCGACGATGCGCGCGCGGTGCTGCGTGCCTATGGCGAGACCGACGGAGCGAAGTACTGACATGAGCGATCTCGATCCGACCGTGAACGACGCGGCGCCCGGCCCGGCCGACGCCGGCACGTCGCCGCTGCACCCGATCAGCGGCCTGCTGTGCTACTGCCGTGCGGGCTTCGAATCCGACCTCGCCGCCGAATTGACCGAACGCGCCGCGGGCGTGCACGTCGCCGGCTACGCGCAGACCCGGCGCGGCGACGGCTACGTGCTGTTCCACTCCGACAACGGCCCGTCGCTGACCAGCGAACTGCCGTTCCGCGAACTGATCTTCGCGCGGCAGAAGCTGATGCTGCTGGCCGAGCTGCGCGACCTCGATCCGACCGACCGCATCACCCCGATCTTCGACGTGCTGGCCGGCCGCGGCCGCCATGGCGAACTCGTCGTCGAGCATCCGGACTCCGACGAGGGCAAGCAGCTCGCCGGCCTCGCCCGCAGCTTCGGCAACGCACTGCGCCCGGCGCTGCGCAAGCGCGGCTTCCTGAGCCAGAAGGACGAAACCCGCTTCCCCCGCCTGCACGTGTTCTTCGTCTCGGGCACGCACGCCTTCCTGGCCCAGTCGGTGGTCGGCGACAGCGCGCCGTGGCCGATGGGCATTCCGCGCCTGCGCACACATGCCGATGCGCCGTCGCGCTCGGCGCTGAAGCTCGAAGAAGCCTTCATGGCGCTGCTGACCGAGCGCGAGCGCAAGGCCCGCATCAAGCCGGGCATGCGCGCCGTCGATCTGGGCGCGGCGCCGGGTGGCTGGACCTGGGTGCTGACGCGCGAGCACATGCGCGTGGTCGCGGTCGACAACGGGCCGATGCAGGCCGAACTGCTCGACACCGGCCTGGTCGATCATCACCGTGTCGACGGCTTCCGCTACCAGCCCGTCGGCGCGGTCGACTGGATGGTCTGCGACATGGTCGAACAGCCGCGCAAGGTCGCCGAGCGCATGGCGACCTGGTTCCGCGAAGGCTGGTGCCGCAATGCGGTCTTCAACCTCAAGCTGCCGATGAAGAAGCGCTGGCAGGAAACCCTGCTGGCACTGGACCTGTTCGCCAACAACGCGGGCGAGCACGAGAACCTGGTGATCCGCGCGCGGCAGCTCTACCACGACCGCGAAGAGATCACGGTCTACGCCAGCGTCGACTGAGTCCGAACCCGGGAGTGCGTCATGGCTGCAGGCTGGATCACCGTCGTCGCCCCGTACCTGCCGGAAATCGTCCGGCTGGCACGGCCGATCTTCACCCGCACGCCGCCACCCCTCGTGGACCTGGGCCAGCAGCGGCGCAACGACGTCGTCGACGCGCAGATCGTCGAGCTGCAGGACGCGGCGAGCCAGAACGCCGACTCGATCGGCAAGCTGGCCGCCGACATGCAGAAGACCATCGAAGCGCTGCAGCTCGCCTCGGTGCGCGCGGAGACGCGGCTGGTCCGCGCCCAGGCCCTGGCCCTGGTTGCGACCACCATCGCGGCACTGGCCTTCGGACTCGCCGCGTGGGCGCTCACGCGCTGACACCGAGGCCACATCCGCGCTGCATACTGCGCGCGCCCTCCATACCGGTCCTGCCCGCATGGCCTCCAGCCTGCTGACCCTGCTCGACGATATCGCCACCGTCCTCGACGACGTGGCGGTGATGACCAAACTGGCCGCGCGCAAGTCCGCCGGCGTACTCGGCGACGACCTCGCCCTCAACGCGCAGCAGGTCACCGGTGTCCAGGCCGACCGCGAACTGCCGGTGGTCTGGGCAGTCGCCAAGGGCTCGGCCCGCAACAAGCTGATCCTGGTACCGGCGGCGCTGGCGATCAGCGCCTGGCTGCCGTGGCTGGTCACGCCGCTGCTGATGGCCGGCGGCCTGTTCCTCTGCTACGAGGGCTTCGAGAAGGTGATGCACAAGCTGTTTCACAAGGCCGAGGACGATGCCGCCAAGCCCGGCCGCACGGCCGCGCTCGCAGGCGCCGATGTCGACCCGGTCGCGTTCGAGCGCGACAAGATCCGTGGCGCGGTGCGCACCGACATGATCCTGTCGGCCGAGATCATCGCGATCACGCTGGGCACCGTCGCCGGCGCGGCCTTCCTGACCCAGCTCGGCGCGCTGGCCGCCATTTCCGCGCTGATGACCGTCGGCGTCTACGGCCTGGTCGCCGGCATCGTCAAACTCGACGACGCCGGCCTGGCGCTGAGCCGGCGCACGTCCGCCTTCGCACGCACCACGGGGCGGGCGATCCTGCGCGCCGCGCCATGGCTGATGAAGGGCCTGGCGATCGCCGGCACGGCGGCGATGTTCCTCGTCGGCGGCGGCATCATCGCCCACGGCATCCACGACCTGGCGACCTGGATCCAGGACACCGCGACCGGGCTCGGCGCCCTGCCGACCGTGGGCGCGGTGCTCGGCGCGATCACGCCGACGCTGATCAATGCCGTCGTCGGCGTCGTGGCCGGTGGGCTCGCCGTCGGCGCGGTGCACGCATTCAAGCGCATGCGCGGACCTGCGGCCGCGGCGCACTGAGCCGGCCCGAGCGGGCGGCCGCTGCGGATCAGCCGCCGGCGGCCCGCTGCCACAACAGGCGGTTGAGCGGCGGCACGTGGCCGGCGATGCCGAGCGCGTGGCTGCGCAGCAGCGTCGGCAGCAACGCGTCGTTGGAGTAGACCCGGTTGATGGTGTCGAACGCATGGGCGGCGAGCGTGTTCTCGCTGCGCCGCGTACGCGCCCAGCGCGCGAGCCGCTGCGGCGCGTCCCAGCGTGCGTCGCGCTGCAACGCCTCGCCGACGGTTTCGGCCAGACCGGCCACGTCGCGCAGGCCCAGGTTGACGCCCTGCCCGGCCAGCGGATGCACGACATGGGCGGCATCACCGACGACCAGCACGCGTCCGGCGACCTGGGTGTCGACCAGCTGCCGGCGCAGCGGAAACGCCGCCCGCGCCGAGACCGGCGCGAGGCCACCGAGCCGGCCCCCGGACGCCCGGGTCAGCGCATCGGCGAATGACGCGTCGTCGAGTGCACGGACGCGCTCGGCCTCGTCGGCCGGCAGCGTCCACACGATCGAGCTCAGGCCGTCGCCGCAGGGCAACAGGGCCAGCGGCCCGCCCGGCAGGAACCGCTGCCACGCCGTGTCCGCGTGCGGGCGCTCGCTGCGCACGTAGCCGACGACGCCGCTCTGCCCGTAGTCGTGGCCGTCGGCGCCGATCCCGGCGAGCCGGCGCAGCACCGAACTGGCACCGTCGGCCGCGATCGCCAGGCGGGCCTCGATCCGGCTGCCGGCATCGAGCCTCAGCGCGACGCGGTCGTCGTCCGTCTCCAGCGCCTCGACCGCAGCCGGGCTGCGCACCTCGACGCCGGCTACGGCGAGCTGCGCCCACAGGCGATCGACCAGCAGGCCGTGCTCGACGATCCAGCCCAGCTCGCGCAGGCCCAGCGCGTCGGCGTCGAACCGCAACTCGCTGCCGCCGCCCGCATCCCAGACCTGCATCCGGCGGTACGCGTGCGCGCGGGTCGCGCGCACCGCGGGCCACACGTCGATCGTCTCCAGCAGGCGGGCGTTGTCGTGTGCGAACGCGTAGACGCGGAGGTCGGGCGCGGCGGCGTCCCACGCGACCGGCGGCCGCGCCTCCACCAGCACCACGTCCAGCCCGAGCCGCGCGAGCGCCAGCGCACACGCAGCGCCGACCACGCCGCCACCGGCGACGACCACGTCGCGCAGGCCGCGGCGACTCATGCGGCCGCTCCGCGGCACAGCGCCGGCACGTCGCCGCGATAGCCCATCGCGCCGCCGGCGAGCATCGCCTGCAGCGCCGCGTCGCGGTCGACGGCCAGCAAGCCGAGACTGCGCAGCGGGCGCAACAGGCGCGACGGATTCGAGGTCAGCCGCGCCAGGCCATCGGAGAACGCGAGCGTGCGGCTGCGGTCCTCGCGGCGACGCGCGGCGTAACGCTCGAGCAGCGCGGGCGCGCCCGGATCGGCGGCATCGGTGACGAGTTCGGCCAGCGTCAGTGCATCGCGCAACCCGAGATTGAACCCCTGCGCGCCGATCGGATGCAGGGTCTGTGCGGCATTGCCGACCAGCACCGCGCGCGGTGCCGTCGTGGCCGTCGCGACCACGCGCCGCACCGGATAGCGGCTGCGCGGCCCGACCGCGGTGAACCGGCCCGCGCGCCAGCCGAACGCGGACTGCACCCGGGCGAGGAACGCCGCGTCGTCGAGCGCGGCGACCGCGTCAACGTCGCCGGCCGTCACGCCGTGCACCAGGCCGTAATGGCGGTCGCCTCGCGGCAGCAACGCGGTCGGCCCGCTGTCGGTCAGGCGTTCGTAGGCGATGCCGTCCGGTGCGCGCGCGGCCTGCAACCGGGCGACGAACAGGGTCTGGAGGTAGTCGTGGGTCTCTGCCTCGATCCCGAGCGCGTCGCGGGTCAGCGACCGGGTGCCGTCGGCGGCCACCACCAGGGCCGCGCTCGCGCGCACCACGCCGTCCGGTGTTTCGATGTCGACGATCCGCCGCCCACCGGCCGCCGCGCCGACCGCGCTCACGCGTCCGGGGCGATAGCGGGTGACGTGCGTCAGCGTCTGCAGCCGTGCCTCGAGCGCCTGGCCGAAATCCCGGGCCACGACGACCTGGCCGAACTGCGTGCGCCCGTAGTCACGGGCATCGAGCCGGACGCGGCCGAAATCGCCGGCCCGGCTGACGTGGATCTGGCGGATCGGGCCCGACGGCGACCGCACTGCCTGCAGCACGCCGAGCGCCGTCAGGGCATTCACCGTAGCCTCGGCGAAGCTGAGGTTGCGCTGGTCGAAGACCGCCGGCATCGCATCCGCCGTCGCCTCGACCAGGGCGGTCTCGATGCCGGCGCGGTCGAGCGCGATGGCGAGGCTGGCGCCGACGAGGCCGCCGCCGACGATCAGGACCTGATGTGCATGCTCCATGGCGCGATGATAAGCGCTGGCCGCACGTCGCCGGGCGCTCCGCTAGAATGCGGGTCGTGAACCCGTCCGCCGCATCCGGAGCCGTAATGACCCCCGTCGCCCGTCGCGCCACCATCCTCGCCCTGCTGGCCGCGCTGATGGCCGCCACCCGCGTGCATCATTTCGGCGTCGTGCCCGATGCGTCCTGGGCGGTCTTCTTCATCGGCGGCGTCTATCTCGCCAGCTGGACGCGTTGGGCGTTTCCGGGGCTGATGGTGCTGGCGGTGGCGGTCGACTGGTTCGTGATTACCCAGCAGGGGTTGTCGTTCTGGAGCCACTACTGCGTCTCGCCGGCCTACTGGTGCCTGGTGCCGGCGTACTTCGCGATGTGGGCCGGCGGCACGTGGCTGAAGCGGCATGTCGACGGCCCGGCCCTGGCGCGTGCGTTGAAGCTCGTCGCCAGCCTGGTCGTCTCGGTGGCGGTGTGCCATCTGATCGCCCAGGGCAGCTTCTACTGGATCAGCAGCAGCGTGGCCGAGCCGAGCGTGGCCGGCTGGTGGAAGAACTACACCGACTGGCTGCTGCCTTACATGCGCGTCGCCGCGCTGTACGTCGGCGCTGCCGCGATGCTGCATGTGCTGCTGACGCGCGTGCTGCCCAAGCCCGCGGCCGGCGCACGTCCGCTGCGCGCCGACTGACGCGTCGCACCGATGGGCAACCGGCTCTCGAAGATCTACACCCGCACCGGCGACGACGGCTCGACCGGCCTCGGCGACGGGACGCGGATCGGCAAGGACGCGTTGCGCGTCACCGCCTACGGCACCGTCGACGAGGCGAACTCGACGATCGGCCTGCTGCTGGCGGCCCCGGTGCCCGACGACATCCGTGACCTGCTGACCACCGTGCAGCACCAGCTGTTCGATCTCGGCGGCGAGCTGTGCATTCCGGGTCACGCGGCCATCGAGGACGCGGACGTCGACGCGCTCGAAGCCCACCTGGACCGTTACAACGACGACCTGCCCGCGCTGAAGGATTTCATCCTGCCCGGCGGCGGCGAGGCCGCGGCGCGCTGCCACATCGCGCGCACGGTGGTGCGGCGCGCCGAGCGCGAGACGGTGGCGCTGTCGCGCGAGGAAGCGGTCCGGCCCCAGGCCGTGCGCTACCTCAACCGCCTGTCCGATCTGCTGTTCGTGCTGGCCCGTGTGCTGGCGCGCGCCGACGGCCACGGCGAGGTGCTGTGGCGCCACGAGCGCCGGCGCTGAGCGATGCATCCTCCGGTCACCTTCGGCGGTGATTCCCGGCAGGTGCCGGTGTTCTCCCATGCGAGCGCGCTGGACCACGACACCGGTCCCGAGCACGCCGAACGCCCGGAACGGCTGGCGGCGGTGATCGAGGCGCTGCGCGCCGCGTTTCCGGACCTCGACCTGCGCCAGGCGCCGGCGGCGACGCGCGGCCAGTTGCTGCGCGTGCACGACGAATCCCTGCTGCAGACGGTGCTCGAATCGAAACCGACCGGGCGGATTCCGCTCGATGCCGACACCGTGCTCTCGCCCGGCTCGGCCCTGGCCGCACTGCATGCCGCGGGCGCGGGTGTGGCCGCGGTCGATCTGGTGTTCGGCGGCGATGCCACGCGTGCCTTCTGTGCCGTGCGGCCGCCCGGCCATCACGCCACGCGCGACATCGCGATGGGCTTCTGCCTGTTCAACAGCATCGCCGTCGCGGCCGCGCACGCGCTGGACCGCTACGGCCTGACGCGGGTGTCGATCGTCGATTTCGACGTCCACCACGGCAACGGCACCCAGGCGATCTTCGACGCCGAGCCCCGGGTGCAATACCTGAGTTCGCACCAGTGGCCGCTGTATCCCGACACCGGCCAGCGCAGCGAGCGCGGCGTCGGCAACATCGTCAACCTGCCGTTGCCACCGGGCACCGGCAGCGAACCGTTTCGTGCCGCCTGGCGCGAGCGCCTGCTGCCGGAGATCGACGCCTTCGCACCGCAGTTGGTGCTGGTGTCGGCCGGCTTCGACGCGCACCGGCGCGATCCGCTGGCCCAACTCGAACTCGAGGCCGCGGATTTCGGCTGGCTCACCGGCGAACTCGTCGCGCTGGCCGACCGCCATGCCGAAGGCCGGCTGGTCTCGATGCTCGAGGGCGGCTACGACCTGCAGGCGCTGCGGGAGTGCAGCGTGGCCCATCTGCACGCCTTGAGGGCATCGCCGGGCTGATCGCGTCCGCCGGATGCAAGGCGTGCCGATCCAGGGCCGACAGCGCGCTGCGCGACATTGATTCACGGCGCGCGCCTGCGTCCATTCATGTTCAGCGCGCCCGCAGCCTGAGGCATCACACCGAGGCACGGCATCCGGTGAATGAACGCGGTTTAGCCGCATTGCCGCTGCCCATGGGATACGGCATGCTGGCGCACGTTTTTGGCTGAACGGATCGACCGTGCGCCCTGCCCTACGCTTGCTGCCTCTTCCGTTCTGCATCGCCGTCTCGCTGAGCGCCCACGCCGACGAGGCGCTGCGCCCGAACTACTGGGCCCTGTGCCCGATCGAGGACGCCGTTCCCGCGTTCGCCGACGCCCAGGCGCCGGTCGGCTCGGTCGAGGACCGCGAGAACCAGCCCACCAACATCGACGGCAACCAGTTCGAAGGCCTGGCCGGTGTGGACAGCGACTTCACCGGCAACGTCAGTGGCGACGTGACGCTGCGCCGTGGCGACCAGTTCCTCGGCACCGACGATCTGCAGTTCTCGCAGGAGGACGGCACCTTCGTCGCCAGCGGCAACGTGCGTTACCAGGATTCGGGCATGCGCGTGATCGCCGACCGGCTCGAGGGCGACACGCTCGCCGAGTCCTACCGCATGGACAGCGTGCGCTACCAGCTGACCGCCCGCCGTGGCAACGGCGGCGCGGACCATATCCGCATGGACGGCACCGTCGGCGCGCTGCTCGGTTCGACGTATTCCACCTGCACGCCGAGCGACCGCTGGTGGGAGCTCAAGGCCGGCCAGATCGACATCGACACCGACATGGGCATGGGCACCGCGCGCAACGCGACCCTGCGCGTGGGCAAGGTGCCGGTGCTGTATGTGCCCTGGTTCCGCTTCCCGATCGACGAGCGCCGCCTGACCGGCCTGCTGTTCCCGCGGATCTCGCAGTCCGGCCGCAACGGTTTCGACTACACCCAACCGATCTATCTCAACCTCGCGCCGAACTACGACATGACGCTCGAACCGCGCTTCATGAGCCGGCGCGGCGTGCAACTGGGCACCGAGTTCCGGTTCATGACCGAACGCGCACGCGGCGAGCTCGACGTGGCTTACCTGCCGTCGGACAAGCTGGCCAGCCGCGAGCGCGAATTGGAAGAAGAGCTGCTGGAACCGTTGGGCTTGTTCCCTGAGAACCGGCGCAAGGCCGATCGCGCGTTCCTCGGCTTCGGCGGGTCGGTGGACATCAGCCCGGCCTGGCAGGGCCGCGCCAACCTGACCTGGATGAGCGATCCGCGGTATCTCGAGGATTCGAGCAACAACGTCGACGGCATCTCGTCGGTCAGCGCGCTCAGCCAGCTCGGCGTCTTCGGCCAGGGCACCTCGGGCGACCTCGGGTTCTGGAACGCGAGCGTGCTCGCCGACTACCAGTTGCTGACCGACTACACGCTGCCCGAGTCGGTGCTGCCCTACAACCGCCTGCCGCACGCATCATTCACGTGGCAACGGCCGTACGGCCGCTGGATCAATGCCGGCGTCGACACCACGGCCACGCGGTTCGCGCATCTCGACGATGCGGCGCGTCCGGGCGGCAGCCGCCTCGACGTCAAGCCGTACGTATCGATGCCGTTCGAGGGCGCGGCCTGGTTCGTGCGTCCGACGGTCGCGTTCCGCCACACCAGCTATTCGCTCGACGGCGTGCTGGCCGATCGCATCGCCGAGGAGCGCGCGCGCGCCGAGCTGGGCATTCCCGGTGACCAGCCGGTGCCTGCCGACACGCTCGCGCTCTACCGCAACACCTCGCCGAGCCGCAGCCAGCCGATCGGCTCGATCGACGCCGGCCTGTTCTTCGACCGCAACACCCGCTGGCGGGGCGAGGAGTACCTGCACACGCTCGAGCCGCGGGTGTTCTATCTGAACTCGCCCTACCGCGACCAGTCCGCGCTGCCGTTGTTCGATACCTCGCCGCTGACCTTCGGCTGGGGCCAGCTGTTCCGCGACAACCGCTATTCGGGCGCCGACCGCCAGGCCGACGCGAACCAGATCACGATGGCCGTCAGCACGCGCCTGATCCGCGAATCCGACGGCATGGAGAAGCTCTCGGCGAGCCTCGGCCAGATCGTCTATCTGTCCGATTCCCGCGTGACGATTCCGGGCGAAGCGCAGGTCGAACAGGGACGTTCCGCCTGGGTCAGTGATGCGACCTACGCGATCAACGACCGCTGGACGGTCAGCGCCGGCTACCAATGGGATCCGAAGTTCCGTCGCGAAGACCTGATGTCGCTGCGCACGCGTTATCTGATCGGCGAAGAGGGCATCGTCAATTTCGCCTACCGCCGCCGCGCGGATCTGATCGAACAGGCCGACCTGTCGTTCCTGTATCCGATCAGCGCCGCCTGGAGCGTGGTCGGTCGTTACTACTACTCGTTCACCGACAACCGTCTGCTCGAAGCCGTCGCCGGCGTGCAGTGGGACAGCTGCTGTCTGGCGGCCCGCGTCGTCGGCCGCCGCTACCTGCGCAACCGCCAGGGCGAGCTGAACAACGCGATCATGTTCGAACTTGAACTGAAGGGTCTGGGCTCGGCCGGTCCCAATACGGAAGACCGTTTACGCCGTGCTATTCTCGGTTATTACCGCGATGACCTCTATCTCGTGCCGCCGTCCGAACTGCGCAACAGCGACGACGTGGAAACCCTCACTCCCGGCCTGAGCCAATGAAAACACTGATCCGTTCCCTCGCGGCGGCCGCCGTGCTGTTCGCCGTCACCGCCCAGGCGCAGGACCTGCAGCCTCTGGACCGCATCGCCGCCGTCGTCGACGAGGACGTCATCCTCGCGAGCGAACTCGAGCGTGCCGTCGCCAACATCCGTGGCCAGTATGCGACGCGCCAGGACCAGCTGCCGCCGCAGCAGATCCTCGAGCGTCAGGTGCTCGAGCGCCTGGTCACCCTGCGTCTGCAGACCGCGCGTGCCGCCCAGACCGGCGTGCGCATCAGCGACGAGGAAGTGGACCAGGCGATCGCCGCGATCGCCCAGCAGAACAACTTCACGATGGACCAGCTGCGCCAGCAGCTCGCCGGTGACGGCATGTCGTTCGACGACTTCCGCGCCTCGCTGCGCGACGAACTCATGGTCCAGCGGATGCGCCAGCGCTTCGCGCAGACGCGCATCTCGGTCAGCGATGCCGAAGTCGAGGCGGCTCTGTCGGCCCAGGCCACGGGCGCGCAATATCGGCTCTCGCACATCCTCGTCGCGCTTCCCGAAGGCGCGACGCCCGATCAGATCCAGATCGGCCAGCAGAAGATCGACGGCATCAAGGGTCTGCTCGACCGCAACGAGATGGAATTCTCGGCCGCGGCGGTGCGCTATTCCGACAGCCCCAACGCGCTGGAAGGCGGCGACCTCGGCTGGCGGCGGAGCGACGAGATCCCGGCCGCGTTCGCGACGGCGGTGACGTCGCTGCAGCCCGGCCAGGTCATCGGTCCGATCCGTGGTCCGAGCGGCTTCCAGCTGCTGCAGCTCGTCGACGTGCGCGATGCCGCGCAGTCCGGCGGCGCGACGGTGACCGAATTCCAGGCGCGGCACATCCTGATCCGCGCCGCCGCAGGTGACGACAGTGCCGCCCGCGCGCGCGCCGATGCCCTGCGTGCCCGCATCGTCGGCGGTGCCGACTTCGCCGAGATCGCCCGCGAGAACTCCGAGGACACCAGCACGCGTGGCACCGGTGGTGACCTCGGCTGGTTCACCCAGGACGAGTTCGGCCCCGACTTCGGCAGCCAGGTCGCCGCGATCGGCGACGGCGCCGTGTCGCCGCCGTTCCGCACCCAGGCCGGCTGGCACATCGTCCAGCGCATGGCCACGCGCCAGTCCGCCGGCAACGACAGCAACCAGCGCGCCCAGGCTCGCGAGGCGATCGGTCAGCGCAAGCTCGAGGACGAGTGGGACCGTTACGTCCGCGAGCTGCGCGGCGAGGCCTACGTCAGCATCCGCATCGGCCCGAACCCCGATCCCGAGGTCGTGGGCAGCGGCGGATGAGCGACACGGGCAGCCACGCACCGGATCGCGCCGCGATCCGCGCGCGGCGGGCCCGGTCTGTCGCCGATGGCTGTGCGCGCCAGTCGCACGCCATCCGGTCAGCGGTGCCCTGCAGGCCGCGGCCATGCGTCGGGTCCAATCGGCGCAATCCCGTCCTGAGCATTCCGCCCGGCGCCGCGCGTCGGGTGTCGCGGTCCCTGTCACCGTGAGCCGCCCCCGGCTGGCACTGGTGCCCGGCGAACCCGCGGGTATCGGGCCTGAACTGTGCGTCCGTGCCGCCTGGCACGATGCCGATGCGGATCTCGTCGTCATCGGCGACCGCACCGTGCTCCAGCGCGCCGCCGCTGCGATCGGCCGGGCGCTGGCGTTCGCCGATGCCGACGCGGCGTCGGTCCCCCCCGGCACTTTGCGACTCATCGATCAGCCCCTTGCGGTCACCGCGGCGTTCGGCACCCCCGAACCTGCGAACGCACGCGGCGTCATCGCGGCGCTGCTGCACGCGGCCCACGGCTGCCGCGACGGTCGCTTCGAGGGCATGGTCACCGGGCCGGTGCACAAGGCGGCGATCAATGCCGGTGGCGTGCCCTACACCGGCACCACCGAACTGCTGGCCGACGACGCCGGGTGCAACGTCGTCATGATGCTCGCCAACCCGACGCTGCGGGTCGCACTGGCGACGACCCACCTGCCGCTGCGTGCGGTGCCAGATGCGGTGACCGCGGACGTGCTCGAGGCGGTGCTGCGGATCCTCGACAGCGCGTTGCGTCGTGATTTCGGCCTCGCGCACCCGCGCATCGCCGTGCTCGGCCTCAACCCGCATGCGGGCGAGGACGGCCATTTGGGCCGCGAAGAAATCGAGACGATCACACCCACGCTCGAACGGCTGCGCCGGGACGGCCTGCATCTCGACGGCCCGCTGCCTGCCGATACCGCTTTCCTGCCGGCCCGCCTGCGCGAGGTGGACGCGGTGCTGGCGATGTATCACGACCAGGGCCTGCCGGTGCTGAAATACAGCGGCTTCGAATCGGCGGTGAACCTGACCCTCGGCCTGCCGTATCCGCGCGTCGCGGTCGACCACGGCACGGCGCTCGAACTGGCCGGCACCGGCCGTGCCGATCCGTCGAGCCTGTTCGCCGCGATCGACCAGTGCGCGGCGCTCGCGCGACATCGCCGGGCGGCCCGATGAGTGACGCGCCGACGATCGACTGGGCCGATTTCATGCGGGTCGACCTGCGCGTCGGCCGTGTGGTCGCCGCCGAGCTGTTTCCTGCGGCCCGTCGGCCTGCCTATGTGCTGCACGTGGACTTCGGCCCGGACGTCGGCCTGCGCAAATCGAGCGCGCAGATCACCGAGCACTACGCGCCCGACACCCTGGTCGGCCGCCTGGTGGTCGGCGTGGTGAATTTTCCGCCCAAGCAGATCGGTCCGCTGATGTCCGAATGCCTGATCACCGGCTTCCACGATGCCGACGGCGCCGTGCGCCTGTGCGTGCCCGACGGGGACATCGCACCCGGCACGCGTCTGCTGTGACCCGAACCTCGAGCGACGTCCGACCATGAGCCGACACCCGCCCCGCCCCGGCGCCTTCACCGAACCGCCGAAGAAATCGCTGGGCCAGAATTTTCTGCATGAGCGCGGCGTCGTGGATCGCATCGTCCTGGCGATCGCGCCCAAGCCCGGCGAGCACATCGTCGAGATCGGCCCCGGCCAGGGCGCGATGACGTTCCCGCTGCTCGATCGGCACGGCGCACTGACCGCGATCGAATTCGACCGCGATCTGCTCGAGCCGTTGACCGCGCAGGCTACCGCGCACGGCGCGCTGACCCTGGTGCACGCCAACGTGCTCGACGTCGACCTGACCGCGCTCGCCGCGGGCACGCCGATCCGGCTGGTCGGCAACCTGCCCTACAACCTGTCGTCGCCGATCCTGTTCCACGCGCTGGCCCACGCGCCGGCCATCGTCGACATGCACTTCATGCTGCAGAAGGAAGTCGTCGAGCGCATGGCATCCGGCCCCGGCAGCAAGGTCTACGGCCGGCTGAGCGTGATGCTGCAGGCCTATTGCGAGGTCACCGCGCTGTTCACCGTCGGTCCGGGCGCGTTCCGTCCGCCGCCGAAGGTCGATTCGGCGGTCGTGCGCCTGCGACCGCGCGCCGAGGGCACGATCGGCATCGACGATCCCGCGCGCTTCGCCGCGATCGTGCGCGCGGCATTCGGCCAGCGGCGCAAGACGCTGCGCAACGCACTCGGCGGCGTCGTGGATGCCGACGCGATCACCGCCGCCGGCATCGATCCGCAGACGCGTGCCGAGCAGCTCGCGGTCGCGGATTTCGTGCGTCTGGCCAACACCGCACCCACCGAAGCAGGCGACGAGTAGTCGAAGCGTTCATGCCATCCCGCTACACTGGTCCGGCCATGGACGAGACCGCCGACTACACCCTCGAGATCCAGATCGCGACGCGCTTCCTCGACGAGGAATCCAAGCCCGACGACGACCGGTACGTGTTCGCCTACACGATCCGGATCCGCAACGTCGGCCGCCTGCCGGCGCAGCTGGTCTCGCGCCACTGGATCATCACCGACGCCAACGGGCGCGTGGAGGAAGTGCGCGGTGACGGCGTGGTCGGCGAGCAGCCGCGGCTGGAGCCCGGCGAGGATTTCACCTACACCTCGGGCGCCGTGCTGGCCACGGCGGTCGGCACGATGGAAGGCAGCTACGACATGATCGGCGACGACGGCGCGCACTTCGATGCGCCGATTCCGCCGTTCACGCTGTCCGTCCCGCGAACCCTGCACTGATGGCGATCTGGGCGATCGGCGACCTGCAGGGCTGCTACGACCCGACCCGGCGTCTGCTCGACGCGATCCGCTTCGATCCGGCCAAAGACCGGCTCTGGTTCTGTGGCGATCTGGTCAACCGCGGCGGCGAATCGATCGAGACGCTCCGCCTGGTGCACTCGCTGCGCGAGAACGTCGTCAGTGTGCTCGGCAACCACGATCTGTCGCTGCTCGCGATCGCCGAGCGGCGGGAGGAAGACCAGCGCAAGGTCAATGCCGACCTGCAGGGCGTGCTGTTCGCCCACGACCGCGACGTGCTGCTCGACTGGCTGCGCACCTGCCCCCTGCTGCACATCGATCGCGATCTCGGCTGGATGATGCTGCATGCAGGTCTGGCCCCGCGCTGGACCACGGAGCTCGCGCGGAAGCATGCGGGCGAGATCGAACACAAGCTGCGCAGCGGCGGTTACCGCAAGCTGCTGCGCAACATGTACGGCGATCGGCCGGCGTGGTCGCCGAATCTCGCCGGCCCGGACCGCGACCGCGCGATCATCAACATCTTCACCCGCATGCGCTACTGCGCGCCCAAGGGCCGGATCGCATTCGAGGAAAAGGGGCCACCCGGCACCCAGCAGCCCGGCCTCTACCCGTGGTACGAAGTGCCCGGACGCGCCGAGCGCGATCTGAAGATCGTCTGCGGGCACTGGTCGACGCTCGGCCTGTTCATCGGCCACGGAGTCCACGCGATCGATACCGGCGCGGTCTGGGGTGGGAAGCTCACCGCGTTGCAGCTCGATGCCGACAGCCTGCATGTGGTGCAGGTGGCGGGGCGCGACGTGTCCGACCTGCCGCCGCGCAAGCTGCCAGCCTGATCCGGCGCGCTGATCGTCTGCGTCGCGCTGCTTGTTCTGGGCCAGCTACTGATCAGGCGCGACGGTACTCGACGAAATCAAAAGCATGCGCATGGCGCGCATCCGCCGCATGCACGGTCCGCGAGACTTCGCGCCACTCGGCGGCATTCCACTCGGGGAAGAACGCATCCGTCGCGTCGACGACGGTGTCGACATGGGTCAGATGAAGAACATCTGCCTGGGGCAAGAGCAAGCGGTATATCTCACCTCCGCCGATCACACAGAGCTCCTTCGCACCTTCATCGCTAACCATTGCCAGCGCAGCCTCTACTGATGCCACTGGCTCCATGCCAGTGAAGGGGGCTGCGTCAGAACGCGTAAGCACGAGGTTACGACGTCCGGGCAAAGCCCGCCCAAGGGACTCGGCGGTCTTGCGCCCCATCAAGATGGTTTTTCCCAACGTCAACGCTTTGAAGCGTTGCAGATCATCAGGCAGCCGCCAGGGAAGTGCATTACCGACGCCGATGCCGCGCTGACGATCCAACGCTGCGATCATCCCAATCGTAATCATCAATCACCCATCGCCGTCTGAGTCGACCGCGCCACACGTGATCTGCATAGCGCCGATAGCGCTGAGCACGGCCTGCTCCATCGGCGACTCTCGCGGACGGTCGAACTTGATCCAAGCGACCCTGTCGCCGCGCGGAATCATCCACTGCGTCAAGTGGGAGTTTTGCGCGCGCGATGCATCGGTGCGGTAGGCGCGAATTGAATCGAATTCAATCCACTCACCGGTCTTATCCAGCTTCAGCGATCCGTCCATCTGCAGCGTGATCGCTGCCAGCCGCTCAATGCCCTTTTCCGAGCCCAGTTGACCAATCGCCGGCACACAACTCATCTGCACGCTGGTCTGGTCCAGAATCTCCGACTGCGCATTCACAAGCGTGATCACCGCGCTCACCTCGATATTGGGATGCGCGAGGTTGGACGGCGCTACCGAAGCGACAATTTCACCCGGCAGCTCCAGCACCCCCACGGGGCCTCGAACGCTGCCAGCATAGGCATGCCCACTTGCTGAAGCCAACGCAACTATCAATAGCAGTGCACTGCGACCCATCTGCATAGAGGTTTCCTTGATGGTTGACATCTAAACCGCGATCGGCGCCTTGATCGCAGGCGCCGGATCGTAGCCCTCGATCGCGATGTCCTCGAAGCGGAACCCGAACAGATCGGTGACGTCCGGATTGAGCCGCAACGCCGGCAGCGCGCGCGGCGTGCGCGTCAGCTGCTCGCGCGCCTGGTCGTAGTGGTTCGAATACAGATGCGCATCGCCCAGCGTGTGCACGAAATCGCCGACGCCCAGCCCGCACACCTGCGCCACCATGTGGGTCAGCAACGCGTAGCTGGCGATGTTGAACGGCACACCGAGGAAGATGTCGCCGCTGCGTTGATAAAGCTGGCAGCTGAGCTTGCCGTCAACGACGTAGAACTGGAACAGCGCGTGGCAGGGCATCAACGCCATCTCCGACAGCTCGCCGACGTTCCAGGCGCTGACCACCAGACGACGCGAATCGGGATTGCGGCGGATCTCGTCGACCAGCCACTGGATCTGGTCGATCGTGCGGCCATCGGCCGTCGTCCAGCGCCGCCACTGCTTGCCGTAGACCGGGCCCAGTTCGCCGTCGGCATCGGCCCATTCGTCCCAGATGCTGACCCTGTTGTCGCGCAGGTAGGCGACGTTGGTGTCGCCCTGCAGGAACCACAGCAGCTCGTGGATGATCGAGCGCAGATGCAGCTTCTTGGTCGTCACCAGCGGGAAGCCGGCGTTGAGGTCGTAACGCATCTGCCAGCCGAACACGCTGCGCGTGCCGGTGCCGGTGCGGTCGGACTTCTCCGCGCCGTGCTCGAGCACGTGCTGCAGCAGATCGAGGTACTGCTTCATCGCGATCTCCGGTTCAATCGGAGCGATGCGTGCATCGCTTACTTCGTGTCGACGGTGGCCGCGGGCGGCACCGGCTGCAGCGTCGGCGCCGTGCGCGACTTCCACAGCAGGAACAGGCCCAGCGCGATCAGCGGCAGCGACAGCACCTGACCCATCGTCAGCCAGCCGAACGCCAGATAGCCGAGCTCGGCATCGGGCACACGCACGAACTCGACGATGAACCGGAACACGCCGTACAGCAGCGCGAACAGGCCCGACACCGCATAGCGCGGCCGCGGCTTGCGCGAGAACCACCACAGCACGACGAACATCACCAGGCCTTCGAGAAACGCCTGATAGAGCTGCGAGGGATGGCGCGCGAATTGGTCCAGCGCGCCGGTCGCGAACTCGCTCTGCAAACGTTCCGCAGACCAGCCGCGGAACGCGGGATCGGTCGGGAACACCACGCCCCAGCCGGCCTGCGTGTACTTGCCCCACAGCTCGGCGCCGATGTAATTGCCGAGGCGGCCGAAGCCCAGACCCGGCGGCACCCACGGCGCGACGAAATCCATGACGTCGAAGAAGTGCAGGCCCTGCTTGCGCGTCCACCACCAGGCCGCGACCAGCACGCCGAGCAGGCCGCCGTGGAAGCTCATCCCGCCGTCCCAGACCTTGATCAGCATCAGCGGATCGCGCAGCAGATCGCCGAAGGCATAGAACAGGACGTAGCCCACGCGGCCACCGAGGATCACGCCGAGGATGCCGTAGAACAGCAGGTCGCCGAACTGGTCGACGCTGACGCCCGGCAGCCGGCCGGCGCGGATCCGGCTGCGTCCGAGCAGCCAGGCCACGCCGAACGCCAGCAGGTACATCAGGCCGTACCAGTGGATCGACGGCTGGAACGGACCCACCTGCGGGAAGTGGACGGCGATCGGATCGATCTGGTGGAGAATCGTCATCGGATCAGCGCGGCAGCGGGTGGGTGGGCGCGTCGACCGGCGGGGTCGGCTCGCCGCGTACGCGCATCGCGTTGCGCTTGGCCCACAGGTTGAGCAGCTCGACCGCAGCCGAGAAGCCCATCGACCCGTAGATGTAGCCGCGCGGGATGTGGATGCCGATGCCGTCGAGCATCAGGTACACACCGATCAGCACGATGAAGGCCAGCGCCAGCATCTTGACCGTCGGATTCGCATCGATGAACCGGCCCAGCGGCTGCGCCGCCAGCAGCATCACCGTGACCGCGATCAGGATCGCGGCGACCATCACCGGGATGTAGTCGCCGGCCATGCCGACCGCCGCGATCACCGAGTCGAGCGAGAACACGATGTCGATCACCGCGATCTGCGCGATCACGGTGCCGAACGAGGCCACCGCCTTGCCGGTGGCGCCATGCGCTTCGGGATCCTCGCCCTTGACCTGCTCGCGGATCTCCATCGCGCCCTTCACGACCAGGAACAGGCCGCCGAGGATCAGGATCAGGTCGCGCACCGAGATGCCGCGGCCGAACACCTCGAACAGCGGATCCGTCAGCCGGGCCAACCACGCCAGCGTGAGCAGCAGCAGGATGCGCGTGATGCAGGCGACCGCGATGCCGAACTTGCGTGCGAACTCGCGCTTCTCGACCGGCAGCTTGGCGACCGCGATCGAGATGAACACCAGATTGTCGATGCCCAGCACGATCTCGATCGCGCTGAGGGTGATCAGCAGGATCCAGACCTGCGGATCGGTCAGAAGCTCCATCATGGGACACACATCCTCGATTGAAATGTCGTCGGCGCGGCGCAGGCCACCCGGTTCACAGCAGGCGCGGCAAGAGGATCAACCCCCACACCGCCAATACGTTGAGCATGGTGACGAACACCGCGGCCGAGCCCATGTCCTTCGCCCGTCCGGCGAGTTCATGGTGCTCGGGGCCGTAACGCTCGATCACCGCTTCGATCGCCGAATTCAGCAGCTCCACGGCGAGCACAAGCAGACAGCTGCCGAGCAGCAGCGCGCGCTCCACGCCGGTGTCGCCGAGCCACAGCGCCAGCGGCGCCAGCACGGCCAGCAGGCAGACCTCGAGACGGAACGAGGACTCGTGCAGCCAGGCCGCGCGCAGGCCCTGGAACGACCAGATGGTCGCCTTCAGCATCCGCGCCGGCCCGCGTGGCCAATGTCCGGTCTCGTCGGCCATGGGTCACGCCCTCCGACACGCGGACAGCGCGCGCAGCGGCAGGACGCGCGCCGGACGGCATCGGAACGCGGACCACGGAGCGGTCGAGGGCATGGGGCCGGAATTCGGGAGCAGCGGATGGGGCCGGTGGATTCTGACACATCCGCTCCGGCCACCTGCGGGGTTTGCATCGTCCCGCCCGGGCTGCTTGACTGACCGGCCGCTTTCCGAGCCCTGGAGCACCGCGTGCGCCTCGCCCTCCGTTCGACCGCCCTGCTGTGGACCGCCCTGCTGGCCGTCGCGGCCTGCACCGCCCCGGGCCCCCGGGCGCATATCGACCCCACCGCCGGCCTCGATCCGGTCTCGTCGCCCGAATGGGCGGCCGACATGGCGCGCTTCGCAGCCGAGGATGCGGCGCAGCCACCCCCCGAACGGCCGATCGTCTTCACCGGCAGTTCGTCGGTGCGGATGTGGGACACGCTGGCCCGCGACTTCCCCGAGGTGCCGGTCCTCAATCGCGGCTTCGGCGGTTCCCAGGTCCGGGACTCGGTCTGGTACGCGGACGAGATCGCGCTGCGCTACCGGCCTCGCCAGATCGTGCTGTACGCGGGCGACAACGACACCCACGCGGGCCGCTCGCCGGCACAGGTGGTCGCCGATACCCGGGCGTTCGTCACGCGGGTCCACGCCGCGCTGCCGGGCACCCAGATCGCGCTGCTGGGGATCAAGCCCAGCCCGTCGCGCGCCAACCTGCTGACGGTTCAGCGGGCGACCAACGACGCGCTGCGCACCTGGGCCGCAGGTCAGCGCAACGTCGCCTACATCGACGTATTCACGCCGATGCTGGATGCGGACGGGGTGCCCCGCGAATCGCTCTTCATCGCCGACCGTCTGCATATGAATGCAGATGGTTACGCGCTGTGGCGCGAGATCATCGCGCCGTATCTGGTGCGCTGACCGCCTGCCCGGCGGCGCATCGGACCCGCGCCGGCGTCCAGCGACGCGGCAGTCGGCGCCAGTCTCGGGCCGCTCGGGCACTGCACCGGGCAGCGCGGTACTGCGCTCGCTAGGCGCGTCGCACGCACGCCTAGTGCAGCTGCATGACCTTCGTCGACGCCGGGGGCGAACGCGACGCGATTGCGGCCGCTCACCGGATGCCATGACAGCGCAGGTCAACTACATGAAGGCCGCGCGGGTTCATGCTGCATTGCAGCAAACCACTCGGAATGACCACCGCCCAGTGCGCGCTCGATGGCATTACAGGAACATTACTGTGGCCGAGCGCACGCGCGTTTTGTGCATTCAAGATCAAATGTCCCGTTTGTCTTGACAGGGACAACGCCGCGCTCACAGCGTCGGCGTGTCCGGTCGCCGCAACGCATGCGTCGCCGCGCAGCAAGGAACAGGGGAACCACCGCAGTCGATCCATCGCTGTCGTACCCACCGATCCGATAAGGACATTCCGATGAACCAGAAGCGTCTGCTCGCCCTCGCTCTCGCCGCCGCCCTCGCCTCGCCCGCCTTCGCCGGCGAGCTGAAGAAGGCCGACAACCCCATCCCCGGGCAATACATCGTCGTCTTCAACAGCGCCGACATCCGCGAACGGGTGGATTCCGAACGCCTGTCCGGCAGGCTCGACAAGGCGCTGGCCGCCTCGCCCGATGCTGCGATCGCCGCCGAGGTCGAACGCACCGTCGTCGATGTCGCGGCGCGCTATGACCTCGATGTGCGCCAGCTCTACACCCACGCGTTGCAGGGCATGGTGGTCCAGGCCGACGAGCGCAAGCTCGCGCGTCTGCTCAACGACCCGCGCGTGGACTTCATCGAAGAGGATGGCTACGTCGAGCTCTCCGCCACGCAGACCGGGGCCACCTGGGGCCTGGACCGCGTCGACCAGCGCGACCGTCCATTGAACGGCACCTACATCTACGATCCGCTGGCCGCCAACGTGCGCGCCTACATCATCGACAGCGGCATCCGCACCGGCCACACGCAGTTCGGTACGCGCCTGCTCTCCGGCTATTCGGCGATCAACGACGGCAACGGCACCAACGACTGCAACGGCCACGGCACGCACGTCGCCGGCACCGTCGGCGGCACCACCTGGGGCGTCGCCAAGCAGGTGCGGCTGGTGCCGGTGCGCGTGTTCGGCTGCAGCGGCGGCAGCGCCAACTCGACGATCATCGCCGGCATCGACTGGGTGCGCGCGAACCGCGTGTTGCCGGCGGTCGCCAACATGAGCCTCGGCGGCGGCGCTTCGACCGCCACCGACAACGCCACCAACAATCTGATCAACAGCGGGGTCACGGTGGTGGTCGCGGCCGGCAACAACAACGCCAATGCCTGCAACTATTCGCCCGCACGCGTGGCCAATGCGGTGACTGTCGGCTCGACGACGTCGACGGATGCACGCTCGTCGTTCTCGAACTTCGGCACCTGCGTCAACATCTTCGCCCCGGGCACGTCGATCACCTCGGCCTGGTCCACCAGCACCTCGGCGTCGAACACCATCAGCGGCACCTCGATGGCATCGCCGCACGTGGCCGGCGCCGCGGCGCTGTACCTCACCAACAATCCGTCGGCCTCGCCGGCAACCGTGCGCAACTGGCTCTACACCAATGCCACGACCAACCGGTTGACGGGCATCGGCACCGGCTCGCCGAACCGTCTGCTCTATACCCGCTGATCCCGATCCGCCGAGACGGACCGAAGGGCGCCTGCGGGCGCCCTTCTCCGTATCGGGCACTGCGCACTCATTGCTGGCGCAAGGCGTCGATCGGATCGAGTTCCGAGGCCTTGCGCGCCGGGTAGTAGCCGAAGAACAGTCCGGTGGCGACGGAGAAGCCCGCGGCCAGCAGCACCACCTGGGTATTGAGCGCGGTCGGCAGATCACTGAAGCGCCCCACCAGCAGCGCGCCGGCGATGCCGATGCCGATGCCCAGCACGCCGCCACCCAGCGACAGCAGCATCGCCTCGGCGAGAAACTGGCGGCGCACATCGCGCGGCCCGGCGCCGACAGCCATGCGCAGTCCGATTTCACGGATCCGCTCGGTCACCGAGACCAGCATGATGTTCATGATGCCGATGCCGCCGACGATCAACGAAATCGTCGCCACGGCGCCGAGCAGCAGCGACATCAGCCGCGTCGTCGCGGTCCGTGTCGCGACGATCTCGGAAATGTTGCGCACGCTGAAGTCGTCTTCGGCACCCGGCGCGATGCGGTGGCGCTGGCGCAGCAGGGCCTCGACCTCGCCCTGCACATAGCCCAGGTCGTCGGCGTTGGCCACCGTTAGCGCGATCTGCATCACTGCGCTCGGCGGCAGACCCGTCGCACCGAGCAGCCGGCGCCGACCGGTCTCCAGCGGCACCATCATCACGTCGTCCTGGTCCTGGCCGAAGCCGCCCTGTCCTTTCGACGCCAGCGTGCCGACGACGGTGAAGGGCGTGCGCCCGACGCGGACGGTCTGGCCGACCCCGCTGTCGTCGCCGAACAGTTCGCGACGCACGGTCTCGCCGAGGATCACCACCTTGCCGGCCCCACTGTAATCCTGCGGCTCGAACACCACGCCGTCGGACATCGTCCAGCCGTTGATCTCGAAGAAGTCCGGCTGTACGCCCTGCCAACTGCTCGCCCAGTTGCGTTCGGCGAACACCACCTGGCTGTTGCCGCGCAGCTGGCCGGTCACCAGCTGCACCTCGGGAATCTCGGCGCGGATCGCCTCGGCATCGCCCTCGGTGAGGGTGTAGAAGGCACTGCCGGCCTGGCGCGCGCCACCGCCGGTCCGCCGCGAGCCCGGCGAAATGTCGAGCCGCTGCGAGCCGAGCCCGGACACCATGCGATCGATCTCGGCCTGCGTGCCCTGACCGACCGACACCATGACGATGACCGCGGCGATACCGATGATCACGCCCAGCGAGGTCAGCATGCTGCGCATCCAGTTGCCGCGCAGCGCGAAGATCGCGGTGCGGAGCACATCGGAGAATTTCATGGCAATCGTCCGTCAGTGGTCATCGGGTGGGAATCCGGAAAGGGCGTGGATGGAGTTCGTGATTGGTGATTAGTGATTGGTGATTGGTGATTCGAAAAAAGGGGATCCGGCGCGGGGTGCGGGCCCCACAGGAACACAGGGCCGCTGCTCTCCGAATCACGAATCACCCATCACGGCTCCTCATGCAGTTCACCGTCACGCATGACGAAGGTGCGGTCGGCGTGCGAGGCCACTTCGGGATCGTGGGTGATCAGCACCACGGTGTGTCCGTCGTCGCGCAGGCGCTTGAACAGCGCGAGGATCTCCTCACCGGTCTTGGTGTCCAGCGCACCGGTGGGTTCGTCGGCCAACAGCACCGGCGGCCGGTTGATCAGCGCGCGCGCGATCGCCACGCGCTGCTGCTGACCGCCCGACAGCTCACTCGGCCGGTGGCTGCCACGGTTGCCGAGCCCCACCGCCTCCAGCGCGTCGCGTGCGCGATCGTGGCGCTCCTCGTTGGGCACGCGTGCATACCCCAGCGGCATCGCGACATTCTCGATCGCGGTCATCCGCGGCAGCAGATTGAAGCCCTGGAACACGAAGCCGATCTTGTCCCGGCGCAGTTCGGCCAGCTGCTCGCGATCGAGCGTGGCGACATCGACGCCGTCGCAGTAATAGGCGCCCGCCGTCGGGGTGTCGAGGCAGCCGATCAGGTTCATCAGCGTCGACTTGCCCGAACCCGACGGCCCCATGATCGCCACGAACTCGCCATGACGGATCTGCATGTCCACGGCATGCAGCGCGACGACTTCGGCTTCGGTGCCGGCCGAATAGACCTTGCCCAGCGCGCGCGTCTCGATGACCGGCGGCCGGCTGTCGACGGCGTCGGTCATCGGGCGGCCGCGCGTTCGCCGGTGACGATCAGGTCGCCCTCGGACAGGTTGCCGGCGACTTCGGTCATGCTGCCGTCGCTCGCGCCGAGGCGCACCTGCACCGCCTCGCGGCGCCCGTCGACCAGGCGGTACACGGTGACCCGGGTCGCGCCCACCGTGCCGGCGAGCGTGCGCGTCCACGTCGCCCGCTGCTCGGCGTCGAGTGTCGCGACGAAGCCGGCGAAGGTCTGCTGGAACCGGTCCATCATCCGCTGGCGGATCTGCGCCTGCACCGCGGGATCGCTGCGTCCGCCACCGCCGCCAGGCCCGCCCATGCCCGGCGGAGGACCGCCCGATCCACTCGGCCGCTGGCCACCCTGCCCGCCGCCGCTGCGGCCGGCCTGCTGGCGTTCGCGCATCGTCGACAGTGCGGCCTCGAAGGCCGCCTGCTGCTCGGCATCGAGGTCCATCGCCGCAGCGGCCGCGGTCAGGTCGTCGATCAGTCCGCCGCCCCGCGGGGCACCCTCACCCGAGGGACCGGCGGGCGTCGATGCCGCGATCTGGTCGGCGTCCGCCGGCCGGTAGCGCAGCGCGGCATTGGCGAGCCGCAACACGTCCGCGCGATTGCTGACTTCGATCTCGGCGTTCACCGTGAGCCCGGGCAGCAGGGTGCCGTCGGCGTTGTCGACGGCGACGACCACCGGGTAGGTGACGACGTTGTTGGTCGTCGTCGCCGCCAGCCGCACCTGCTCGACCGTGCCCTGGAACCGGCGGTCGTTGAACGCATCGGCAGTGAAGCTCACCGACTGGCCTTCGCGGACCTGGCCGATGTCGGCCTCGTCGACCGCCAGCTCGATGCGCATCTTGCTCAGGTCCTCGGCGATGGTGAACAGCTCCGGCGCCTGCAGGCTGGCGGCGACGGTCTGGCCCGGCTCGATCGAGCGGGTCAGGATGGTGCCGTCGACCGGCGAACGGATCACCGTGCGTTCGAGGTTGATCCGCGAGGTCTGGGTCGACGCGGTCTGCTGGGTGATCTGGGCCTGGGCCGAGGCCGCCTGCGCGCGTGCCTGGTCCAGCGTCGCGCGGGCCAGGTCGACGTCGCTGCGGGCGATGAGCTGCTGCTCGACGAGATCGGATTTGCGCGCGTAGTCGAGTTCCGCATTGCGCAGGCTCGCCTGCGCCTGCGCCAGCGAAGCGCGCGCGCTGCTGACCTGCGCCGAGCCCTGCTCGATCTGCGCCTGGTAGGTGGCCGGATCGATCCGGGCCAGCACCTGTCCCTGCTCGACGGTGTCGTTGAAGTCCACCAGCACTTCGGTGATCAGCCCGGAGATCTGGCTGCCCACGGTCACGGTCGAGGTGGCGCTCAGCGTGCCCGTGGCCGAGATCACGACCCGGATGTCGCCGCGCTCCACCGGCGTGGTGCGCCATGCGTCCTCGGCGCTGCCCGCGCCGCGCTGATACCAGAACCACAGGCCGGCGGCGACGACCGCGGCCACGACGATGACGGGAACGAGGCGCGGCAGACCGCGGCGGGGCTTGGGACGGGTCGACATGGGGTCCGGTTCTTGGCGGGCAACACATCAAGCTAACGCACGCGACGCGCCCGAGTTGACGGGCATCGGACCTTTTTTCGCATCCCACCGGCCGTGACCGGGGCCGGCGTTCAGAGCAGGCGTTCGGCCAGCAGGATGGTGACCGTGGTGCCCTCGTCGGGCGTGCTCTCGAGTGCGACCGGCCAGCCGAAGCGGGTGCCGAGACGCCGCACGATCGACAGACCGATGCCCTTGCCGGCCTGGCTGAAGGGATCGGCGCGGAAAAACGGGTCGTAGACGCGCTGCAGGACCTCGGGCGACATGCCGATGCCGGTGTCGCGGACGATGATGCGGTCGCTGTCGACGACGATCTCGACGCCACCGCGTTCGGTGAACGCCCAGGCGTTGCGCAACAGGTGTCCCAGCATCACGCCGAGCACGCGCGGCGGCGCTTCCAGCCTCGGACGCGCCTGCACGTCGACCCGCAGCGCGAGCTGCTTGCTGTCGAACAGCGGCCGCACCTTGTCGACCTCTTCCTCGACGATCTCGAGCACGTCGAAAATCTCGCTCTGCGGCATGATGCCGCGCTCGCGGGCGAGGACCAGCAACGCGTCGATCACCGCTTCCATGTCCTGGCTGGCGCGGCGGATGCGCAGCAGCGGGCGCTGCTGGTGCGGCGGTGTCGACGGGTCGGACGCGATCATGTCGCTGGCGACCCGGATCACCGTCAGTGGCGTCCGCAGTTCGTGACTGGCGTCGCGGGTGAATTCGCGCTCGCGGCGGACGAACGCGGCGATGCGTTCGCCCAGCCCGTGCAATGCGTTCGACAGCGCCTGGGCCTCGCGCCCGGCGCCCTCGCGCGGCTCCAGCGGCGCGGGAATGCCGTCGTCGTCGCCCGAGGGATTCCAGCGCCCGACCTCGTCGGCCAGATGGTGGATCGGCAACACCATGCGCTTGGACGTGCGATAGGTGAGCCAGGAGACGATGAAGATGGTGGCCAATGTCAGCAGCGACAGTCCGCCGGCCGCCAGGGCCAGCAGGCGGTCGAACAGCGACATCGAGGCGGCCAGATAGAGCGTGCCGTCCTCACGACGGTCGACCAGCAGCACGCCTTCGGTATCACGCCGCTTGGAGAAGCCCTCCGGTGCGCCCTTGAACCAGATCAGGTTGGCGACGGCCCGCTCGCCGACCAGGATGCTGTCGTAGGGGCCGCCATCGGCAGGCACGAAGTAGCCCTGGATGTTGACCCCGTACGGCGGCGGATAGGCCGCGTCGGTGCCACGCGCGAGCCAGTAGGCCTCGGCCTCGGCGCGCAGCCATTGGCGCGCCACGACCTCGCGGCCGATCAGCGCCGCGGTCATCACGCACACGATCAACGTGATGCCGGCGACGACCGCCTGCAACGTGAACGCATCGCGGATGCGATTGGGAAGGCCCTGCGGCATCGGACGGCCCGGAAAGCGCCGGCCTCAGGCCGGCGACTGCTCGATGTCCGCGATCCGGTATCCCGCGCTCTGGACCGTGTGCAGCAGTTGCTTGTCGTAGGGCTTGTCGATGATCTTGCGCAGGTTGTAGAGGTGGCTGCGCAGGGTGTCGGAGTCGGGCAGGCTGTTGCCCCAGATCTCGCGTTCGATCTCCTGGCGGTTCACCACGCGGGGCGATTCCCGCATCAGGATCGTCAGCAGCTTCATGCCGATCGGCGAGAGCTGCAGTTCGGTGCCGCCCCGGGTGGCGCGCATGCTGGCCGGGTCGAGCACGAGGTCGGCGACCTTCAGCACTTCCGAGCCGACCTGGCGACGTTCGCGGCGGATCAGCGCGCGCAGGCGCGCTTCGAGTTCCTGGATCGCGAACGGCTTGGTCAGGTAGTCGTCCGCGCCCGAGCTCAGGCCGGTCAGCTTCTCGTCCAGCGTGTCGCGCGCGGTCAGCATCAGCACCGGCGTCGACTTGCGTGCGTCCTCGCGCAGACGCTTGCAGACCTCGATGCCGTCGAGCCGCGGCAGCATCAGGTCGAGCACGATCACGTCGTAGCTGTTCTCGGTGGCCAGCCGGTAGCCGTCGAGGCCGTCGGCGGCGTAGTCGACCTCGAAACCACGGCCTTCGAGATATTCGCCCACCATCTCGGAGATATTGCGGTTGTCCTCGACGATGAGGACGAGCCCCCCTGGTTCCTGACCTGCACGCATAACGGCTCCCGTGGCTGACATAGTGGATTAATCTTTGTGAAGATAGACCCGGAACGGTGCAGGACTTGTGAAGGCTGGCGGGCCGCAGGCAGTATCCGCGGGCTGTCGACCGCCCCTTTCTCCGGTTCCGGATCCTCCCATGCACGGCTACGAACGCTTCGTCCCCGTCCTGCTGCTGATCGGCTCGAACTTCTTCATGACGTTCGCCTGGTACGGGCATCTGAAGTACCGCAGCGTGCCGATCCTGACGGTCATCGTCGTCAGCTGGGGCATCGCGTTTTTCGAGTACATGCTGATGGTGCCGGCGAACCGGATCGGCGCCGCCGTCTACTCGGCGCCGCAGCTCAAGGGCATGCAGGAGGTCATCACCCTGCTGGTGTTCGCGGGGTTCTCGACCTGGTACCTCGGTCAGCCGCTGAAGTGGAACCACTGGGCGGGGTTCGCGTTGATCGTGGTCGCGGCCTGGCTGATCTTCCTCGAGTAGCGTTCTGCGTTCGCCCGCAGGACCCGTCCTTCAGAAGCGGATCCGGCCGGTCAGGATGTCCTTGAACATCACCCAGTCGCCCATGAAGGAATAGATCGGGTGCTTGAAGGTAGCTGGTCGGTTCTTCTCGAAGAAGAAATGCCCGACCCACGCGAAGCCGTAACCGCAGACCAGCGCCGCCCAGAGCCACATCGGAGTGCGCTGCCAGACCGCCAACGCGACCAGTGCCAGCACGCCGCAGCTGCCGATGAAATGCAGGCGACGCGACACCGGGTGTGCATGCTCACCGAGATAGAACGGATAGAACTCGCGAAAGCTGGCGAAGCGGCGCATGCGTCCTCCCAGAGCAGGCGGTGTACGCGCCATTGATCGCACCGGCGCCCGCGTGCGTCAACCGCTTCAGCTCGTGCGCGGCGCGAACATGATCACCGCCATGCCGCCCAGGCACAGCGCGGCGCCGAGCAGATCCCAGCGGCTCGGCGCGATGCCGTCGACCCGCCACAGCCACAGCAGCGCGACCGCGACATAGACCCCGCCGTAGGCCGCGTACACGCGGCCGGACGCCGTGGGATGCAGGGTCAGCAGCCACACGAACGCGGCTAATGCCAACGCGGCCGGCAACAACAGCCACGCGCTGCCGTCCTTGCGCAGCCACAGCCACGGCAGATAGCAGCCGACGATCTCGAAGAACGCGGTGGCGACGAACAGCAGCAGCGTTTTCACGCGTTGCGCTCGGCCTGCTTCGCACGGGTCCAGTAGGCGTCCTGCGCGTCCAGCGACTGGCCGGCGAGCGCGTGCCCGTCGGCATCCGCCATCGCCTCCATCGCGCGGAAGCGGCGCTCGAACTTGTGGTTCGCGCGGCGCAGGGCCGCGCCGACATCCACCTTCGCGTGCCGTGCGAGATTCGCGGCGACGAACAGCAGATCGCCGAGCTCTTCTTCCAGCCGGTCCTGCGCTGCGGTGTCCTCGGGATCGGCCGCGACCGCGTCGAATTCCACGCGGACCTCGTCGATCTCCTCGTGCAGCTTGGCGATCACCGGCCCCGGGCCCGGCCAGTCGAAGCCCACGCGCGCGGCGCGCGACTGCAGTTTCAGCGCGCGCTGCCACTCCGGGAGCCCGCGCGCGATGCCGGCCAGCGCCGACGTGTCCGTTTCGCCCGCCGCGGCGCGCTCCTCGCGCTTGATCGCGTCCCAGTTGCGCAACACCGTCTCGGCATCGCCTGCGTCCACGTCGCCGAAGATGTGCGGATGCCGGCGGATCATCTTGTCGCTGATCGCGTCGACGACATCACCGAATGCGAACGCGCCCTGCTCCTGCGCCATCTGCGCATGGAAGACCACCTGCAACAGCAGGTCGCCGAGTTCGTCGCACAGGCCCGGCAGATCCCCGCGGTCGATGGCATCGGCGACCTCGTAGGCCTCTTCGATCGTGTACGCGGCGATGGACGCGAAATCCTGTTCGAGATCCCAGGGACAGCCGCTCTGCGGATCGCGCAGGCGCGCCATGATGCCGAGGATGCGACGGATGTCGCCGGGTGCATCAATCACGTCGAACTCCTGGAGACTGGTGTCGGAGAACCTCGGTCGAGGCACGCCATTGTAGGAGCGCACTTGTGCTTGCATCCCCGTTTCGGGGGCGCGCGATGTCAGCCTCCTGGAAACTGTGAAGGCCACATTCGCGCGCGAGCGCGCTCCTACGGGGCCTCGGCGCGTGCGTGAGACGCGACGCGCGCACCGTCAGACGGCGAGCCAGTCGCGCCACGGCAAGGACGGATCGCCGAGCGCGACGAAGTCGCCGTTGAGCAGCGAATCGCGCTGGTTGTAGCGGAACGGCCGGCCGGCCGGATCGAGCACCACGCCACCCGCGCCTTCGAGGATCGCCTGGCCGGCGGCGGTGTCCCATTCACTGGTCGGGCCGAAGCGCGGGTAGACGTCCAGCGCGCCCTCGGCCAACCGGCAGAATTTCAATGACGAGCCGAGCGGCATGGGTTCGGTATCTCCCATGCGCGCCAGAAACGCGCCCGTGCGGGCATCGCGATGCGAGCGACTGGCCGCAACGCGCAGCGGCGCGGCGCCGTCGATCCGGCGCGCCTGGATCGCGGTCTCGATCGTGCCGTCACGGCGCCAGGCCCCCTGCCCCGGCGCACCGTGCCAGAGCAGGCCGGTCACCGGCGCCTGGATCACGCCGAATACCGCGACGCCGTCCTCGATCAGCGCGATGTTCACCGAGAACTCGCCGTTGCGCTTGACGAACTCACGCGTGCCGTCGAGCGGATCGACCAGCCACATACGGGTCCAGCGCCGGCGCGTGTCGATCGACACGGTATCGGCCGACTCCTCCGAGAGCACCGGAATGTCGGGCGTCAGCTGCGCCAGGCCGTCGACGATCACGTGGTGCGCGGCGAGATCGGCCGCGGTCACCGGGCTGGCGTCGGCCTTGCGGATCACGTCGAAGGCGCCGGCGTAGACGTCGAGGATGGCGTCGGCCGCCGAGCGGGCGATCGCGATCACGCCTTCTCGCGTCGCCGCGTCGAGGGCCGCGGCGGTGTCAGCCACCGTGGTGATGCAGCCAGTCGCGGGCCATGTACAGCGCGGCGATCGAACGGCCTTCGGAGAAGTCCTCGCGCAGGATCAGCTCGTGCAGCGCGTCGAGCTTCCACGGCACGACCTCGAGTTCCTCGGGCTCGTCGCCGACCAGGCGTTCGGGATACAGGTCACGCGCCAGCACCAGGGTGGCCTGGTGGCTCATGTAGGTCGGCGCCAGCGACAGCATGCGCAGCGCGTCGAGTCGGCGGGCGCCGTAGCCGGCCTCCTCCTTCAGCTCGCGGTCGGCGGCTTCGATCGGCGTTTCACCGGCGTCGATGCGACCCTTGACCAGGCCCAGCTCGTAACGGTGCATGCCGGCGGCGTATTCGCGCACCAGCAGCACGGTGTCGGCGTCGAGCATCGGCACCACGATCACGGCGCCGTGGCCGCGCCCGTGCAGCCGCTCGTACAGGCGGCGCTCGCCGTTCGAGAACTCCAGGTCCAGCCGTTCCATTCGGTAGGGGCTGGCCTCGTGCTCGACGATGCCGTGGATGGTCGGCAGGCGCCGGCTCATGCCGCGGGGTCCCATGCTGCGCGGCCACGACGATCACGGGATCGACGAGCGGCGATAATGCGCGGATGACAGGACAGATTCACGATCCGGCCATTCTAGCCGACGGTAACGACTGGCGGACCCGCGACCTCGCCGCGGTCTGGCACCCGTGCACGCAGATGCGCGAACACCCCGACGTGCAGCCGCTGCTGCCGATCGAACGCGGCGACGGCGCGTGGCTCATCGAGAGCGGCGGCCGGCGGATCCTCGATTCCGGCAGCAGCTGGTGGACCAATCTCCACGGCCACGCCGAGCCGCGCATCGCCGAGGCCATCGCCACCCAGGCGCGCACGCTGGAGCAGGTGATCCTGGCCGGGTGCACGCATCCACGCGCCGTCGAGCTCGCCGAGCGACTGCTCGCCGTCGCACCGCGCGAGCCGGGCCGGCCGCCCCTCACGAAGGTGTTCTATGCCGACAACGGCTCGGCCGGGGTCGAGGTCGCGCTGAAGATGGCGTTCCAGTGGTTCCAGAACCGCGGCGACGAGCCACGCCGGACCAAGTTCGTCGCACTGCAGAACGGCTATCACGGCGAGACGCTCGGTGCGCTGGCCGTCGGCGACATTCCGTTGTACCGCCGGGTCTATGCGCCGCTGCTGTGCGAGGCGGTGTTCGCGCCGTCGCCCGACGCCTACACCGCGCGCCCGGGACAGAGCGCCGCCGGCCATGCCGAGGACGCCGCCGACGCGCTGGCGCATCTGCTCGACGAACACGCCGGCGAAATCTGCGCGCTGATCCTCGAGCCACTGATCCAGTGCGCTGGCGGCATGCGCATGCACGACCCGGTGTATCTCAAACGCGTACGCGAGCTGTGCGATGTGCACGGCGTGTTCCTGATCGCCGACGAGATCGCGGTCGGCTTCGGCCGCACCGGCACGCTGTTCGCGTTCGAACAGGCGGGCGTGCAGCCCGATCTGCTGTGCCTGTCGAAGGGCCTGACCGGCGGCTTCCTGCCGCTGTCGACCGTGCTGGCGACACAGGCGCTGTACGACGGCTTCCTCGATGTGTCGCGCGAGCGTGCCTTCCTGCATTCGCACAGCTACACCGGCAACCCGCTGGCCTGCGCCGCGGCGCTGGCCTCGCTGGACATCTTCCGCACCGACGACGTGCTCGCGCGCAACCGCGTTACCGCTTCGAAGATGGCGACGCTCGCCGCGCAGATCGGCGCGCACCGGCATGTCGCCGACACCCGCCAGACCGGCATGGTCGTGGCGTTCGAACTCACGCGTGACGGTGACCGGGCCACACCGTTCGATCCGGCGCTGCGCGTCGGCCTGCGCGCGTATCGCCACGCGGTCGAGCGCGGCGTCCTGCTGCGGCCGCTCGGCGACATCCTGTACTGGATGCCGCCCTACTGCATCGACGATGCCCAGCTGCAGCTGCTGGCCGAGGTCACCGCCGAAGCGATCGAGGTGGCGACGTCATGCGCGTGATCCGTGCCTGCGTCGACCTGCCACTGGCGGTCGGCACGACCGTCGACCTGCCCGAGGACGCCGCCGCGCATCTGGTGCGCGTGCTGCGCCTGCGCGACGGCGATGCCTGCGTGCTGTTCAACGGCGACGGGTTCGACCACGACGCCCGGCTGGTGTCGGTCGGCAAGCGCGGCGCCAGCGCCGAGATCGTCGCCACGCGGGCCGTCGACATCGAATCGCCGCTGCGCATCACCCTGGTCCAGGGCATCGCGCGCGGCGAGAAGATGGACTGGATCCTGCAGAAGGCGACCGAACTGGGTGTCGCCGCGCTCGTGCCGGTGTCGAGCGATCGCAGCGAGGTGAAGCTCGATGCCGACCGCGCGGCCAAGCGCCACGCGCACTGGCGCAGTGTCGTGGTCTCGGCCTGCGAGCAGAGCTGGCGCAGTCGCCTGCCCGACGTCGCCGCGCCGCAGACCCTCGCGGCCGCGCTGGCCGCGCTGCCCGCGGACGGCGCGCGCTGGTTGCTCGATCCAGAGGCCGCGGACGGCATCGCGACGATGCCGGCCCCCGCTGGCGCGGTGGTGCTCGCGGTCGGACCCGAAGGCGGCTGGTCGGCGAACGACCGCGCGGCACTGGTCGCCGCGGGCTTCGGCGGCCTGCGGCTCGGCCCGCGAATCCTGCGCACCGAAACCGCCGGCATGGCCGCCGTCGCGGCGCTGCAGGCGCGCTTCGGCGATCTGGCGCTCGGCGCGCCCTGACGAGCAGGGCGCGGTGCCGGCGCGTCGGGCCGGTGAGCCGATCGATCGGGGGTGTGTCGCGCGACAACCGCTGGAACAGCGGCGGCGATCCACCGCGTTTGGCCAGGCGCGTCCTGGCGACGACGATGACGTCGAATCCGGAGCGTCTGATTCAGCGCCGGCGTCGAACCTCACTGCGAACCCGCAAGCGCACGTCACGCCGCACGGCTCGCCGGTCGCCGCGGTTCAGCCGGCCTGGCACGACGTCAGAGGCCAACGACAGGCCTTCGATCACCCGCATGCGCCGCAGTGCGCCATGGCCGCAGGCCTGCGCGCACGATCACCAGACCAGATCGTCCGGGACTTCGAAACGCGCGTAGTACGCATCGTCGTCGGCATCGCCCGACGACGGCGTGGCGGCCGCCTGGTCCAGCACGATCATGTCCGCATCGCGGGCCGCCACCTTCTCGGCGGCGACGCGGGGAATCAGCGCATACCCATCGCCCACCCGGGCGATCACCAGGGCGCCGGAGGCGAGTTGGGCACGCAGCGCCGCATCGACCTGGACGGCGCGGATCGCATTGCCGTCGACGAACCGGTATTCGATCTCGCCCACTGCGCGCACGCGCTGGGTTTCGATGATCTGCCGGGCCTGGGCCCGCTGCTCGTGCAGCCGCGCCTGCGCATTGCGCTCGGCCGCCAGCACACGGTCGCGCTCCGCGCGCTCGGCACGGGCGCGTTCGGCCTCGCGCTGCTGTTCGCTGGCCGGCGCCGGGCCCTTGCCGTGACGCTGCTTGGCCTGCTCGCGCGCGACCTGGGCGACCTGGGACTTCTTCACCAGCCCGGCCTTGAGCAGCTGATCCTGTAGTGGGTTACGCATGCCGCCAGTCTAGTGCAGCGCCGACGTCACGGCACTGCACGGCGAGCGCGGCCGCTGTCGAAGCGGAGTGCTCGGCGCCGGCGCTGCCGCGTCACGCCCACCGCGTGCGCGACGCGGCGCTGCGGCCCGGTCAGGCGGCCAGCGCCTCGCGCACCGAACGCTCGAGCTGGTCGAGATCGGGAATCTGCGCGGTGTCGTTGTTCAGGCGCACACGCGCGCTGACCGCGAACGGCAGCGCGTCGCCCTCACTGTCCGATTCCTCGAGCAGGTTGTCGGCGGCGATGGTCACCAGTCGCGGGAAGCCCTGGGTGACCAGCGCGAAGAACGGCAGGCGCGGATCGCCGCCCAGCGCCTTGAACACGACCACCTTGCTGCCGAGGCTCGCCTGTTCGTCGCCCTGACCGGAGAGCGCCGGGAAGGCCACCAGCGGCAGACGCCAGCCGCGCCAGCGCAAGCGGCCGAGCAACCATGCAGGCGCGTTCTCGACCGGTTCGGGCGGCGAGTACGACAGCACTTCGGAAATCGTCGCATTGGGCAGCAGCAACTGGGTCGGGCCCACGCGGATCAGGACGCCGCGGATGTCGTCGAGGGTGGCATTCACAGCGACAGGCCTCCAGGGCCGGGTTCGGATTGACGCGCGGCCGGCATCCAGCGCGCGAGCAGCCAGTCGGCGATCTCGTCGGGACGTCCGGAGGGGCCGCCGCGCTCGGCCACGGCGTGCGCCGCCACCGAGTCGTAGCAGCCTTCGTCGGACTGCCCGCCCACGAGCGCGCCCTGCCAGGTTGGGCCCATGGCGATCTCGACCAGGGAGACATCGGCGCCGCTGAGAAACAGCACCGCACTGTCCTCGGCCGGCACCGCTTCGGGCAGCGCGGCCAGATCACCGGTTTCGGCGAAGCGCAGGTCGCCGCCCGCCATCGCGGGCAACAGACCGGGCGGCAGAAAGTAGACCTCGCCGGGCACCACCGACATGCCGGCCTCGGCCAGCTGGACGGTCAGCGACGTCGCCCGCTCCATCTGCCGGACGAGCCGGTCGTAGCGGCCGCCGTCGAGCTGCAGCCGGACCAGGATGGGACGCGGGAAGCCCTCGGGGATCGCGCCGAGCAGCTGGCGCACCGCGTCGGGGCCACCGAGGCCGCCTTCGACCAGGACGACACCGCGGCGTGGGCCGTGCCCGTAGCTGTCGGTGTCGGCGAGGCTGAGCCCGGAAATCCTGCTCTCGAGCGCGGCCAGGTCCAGCGTGGCGTGACGCGGCGGCGCCGCGTCGGGCGCAGCGGCGGGCAATGCATCGCCGTCCAGCAATTGCAGCGTGCTGCCGTCGAGTTCGCCGATCGTGACGTCGATGGCGCTCGATGGCGCGTCGACCTCGAGCGCATCGTCACGATCCGGCCCACGCTCCTGAGTATCGGAATCGCCGTGTTCGGGCGCGTCCTCCAGGGTGAGCAGCGTGTCGAGGCCTGCGGGCGCCGCCGTGTCGGCCACGGGCGGCACATAGGTCAGGTCGTCGGTATCGCCCAGTTCGAAATCGAAGTCGAGCACCGGCGCCTGCAGCGGCGCGGCATCGCCCTCGGACTGCAGGCCATCGAATTCCGCGGACACGGGGTCGAATGCGTAGGCGCGCGACGCATCTGCGGCCGGCACAGGCGCGTCCTCGGCCTGCAGTGCCAAGCCGGACGCGGACGCGAAATCGTCTTCGAGCCCCTCGATCGTGAAGCCCTCGATCGCGTCGTCGCGCGTGTCCGACACCGGCTGCGCCACGTCGTCCGTATCTCCGAGAGAGAGCACCAGCGGCGCGATGTCCGTCGGCGCTTCGGCGATGCCGTCGAACTCGGCGGACACGGGGTCGAAGGCGTAGGCGCGCGGCGCATCGTCAGACGTTGCGGGCGCGTCTTCGGCCTGCAGCGTCAAGCCGTCCGCGGTGACGCCATCGTCCTCGAGCCCCTCGATCGTGAACCCCTCGATCGCGTCGTCGGACGAGCGCAACGCTGGCTGCTCTGTGTCGTCCGTGTCCCCGATGGAGATGCCGTCGAACTCGGCGGACACGGGGTCGAATGCATCGGACACCGGGGACGCGACGTCGGCGCCGCGGTCGGCCACGTTCTCCGCGGCGTCGGCGTCGTCGTCCTGCTCGGCACCCGGCGGCAGCACGCTGCCCTGGCCGCGCAGCTTCGCGGCCAGATGGCGCACCCAGCGCGCGGCGTCCCAGCCGGTGCGCTCGAGCACCAGCGCGGCCTCTTCGAAGATCACCGTGCGGCCTGGGGCCAGCAGGAGCGGCTCGAACGTCTCCAGTGCGTCCTCGACCACCGGATCGAGCGCGACCACGATCGCATCGGGCGCCAGCGCCTCGATCGCATCCGGGCCGGCCTGGGTCGGATCCACGGCCTGCACCACGTCCGCGCCCGATTCCACCAGGCCTTCGACCAGGCGGTCGCAGGCGGCGCCCGCGCGCGCGATGACCACCGTCCGGATCGCCGGCTCAGTCATCGTCGCGCTCCAGCTTCAGCAGTTCGTGCACGTGCCGCAGCAGATCGTGTTCCTGGTAGGGCTTGCCGAGATACCGCTCGACGCCGATCTCGAATGCGCGCTGGCGATGCTTCTCGCCGGTACGCGAGGTGATCATCATGATGGTCACGTCGCGCAGACGCGGGTCGGCCTTCATCTGCGTCGCCAGCTCGTAGCCGTCCATGCGCGGCATCTCGATGTCGAGCAGCATCAGATCGGGCACGCGTTCTTCCATGCGTTCAAGGGCATCCACACCGTCGCGCGCGGTCATGACCTCGAAGTTGTGGCGTTCCAGCACGCGGCCGGTGACCTTGCGCATCGTCACCGAATCGTCGACCACCATCACCAGCGGCACGGGCCGCTGTTCGATGACCGGTGCCGGCTCGTCGGCGGCCCCATCGCCCACTTCGGCGAGATGCGCGAGATGGCGGCGGACCAGCGGGGCCACGTCGAGAATCACCACGACCCGTCCGTCGCCCATGATCGTCGCGCCGAAGATGCCCGGCACCGACGAGACCTGGGGGCCGACCGGTTTCACCACGATTTCGCGATTGCCGAGCACTTCATCGACGGCGACCGCGGCGCGCAGTTCGCCCGCGCGGATCAGCAGCAACGGCATCTGCAGGTGGCCTTCGGCGCGCGCATGCGCGTGGCCGACCAGACGACCGAGATCGTGCAGCTGGTACTCCTCGCCGCCGTACTGGTAGACCGCACCGGGGCGCGCATCTTCGCGCGCGATCCGGCCGACACCGCGCACCGAGGCGATCGGTACCGCGAAGCTGGTCTCGCCGATGCGCACGAACGCCGCCTGGGTAACCGCGAGCGTCTGCGGCAGACGGAGCGTGAAGGTCGTGCCCTGCCCCTTGCGCGAACGGATGTCGAAGCTGCCGCCGAGCTGTCGCACTTCGCTCGCGACCACGTCCATGCCCACGCCGCGGCCGGCGAGGCGACTGACCTCGGTCGCGGTCGAGAACCCGGGCTGGAGGATCATCGCGTCGAGATCGGCGTCGCTGATCGTCGCATCGGCATGCAGCAGGCCGCGTTCCTCGGCGCGGCGGCGGATCGCCGCGCGGTCGAGACCGGCGCCGTCGTCGCCGACTTCGAGCACCACTTCCGAGCCTTCACGGCGCACCGCGATACGCACGCTGCCTTCTTCGGCCTTGCCGGCGGCACGACGGCCCGACGGCGTTTCCAGGCCGTGGGCGATCGCGTTGCGCAGCAGGTGCTCGAGCGGCGACACCATGCGTTCGAGCACGTTGCGATCGAGCTCGCCCTGCGCGCCGTCGAGGCGCAACTGCACCTGCTTGCCGGTGTCCTGCGCGGCCTGGCGCACGACGCGGCGCAGACGCGGCACCAATCCGTCGAACGGCACCATGCGCGTGCGCATGAGGCCTTCCTGCAGGTCCGAGCTGACCCGCGACTGCTGCAGCAGCAGGGTCTCGTATTGCCGGGTCTGGTCGTCGAGCGTCTGCTGCAGGCTGCCGAGATCGGCCGCGGTCTCGCCGAGCGCGCGCGAGAGCTGCTGCAGCGTGGAGAACCGGTCGAGTTCGAGCGGATCGAACGTCGTGTCCGCCGTGTCGCCCTCGCGCTGGTAGCGCGCGATGATCTGCGCTTCGGTTTCGATGTCGAGGCGACGCAGCTGATCGCGTAGACGCGTGTTGGTCTGCGCCAGTTCGTTCATCGCACCGCGGAACGCGCCGAGCTGCTGTTCCAGACGCGCGCGATAGATCGCAACCTCGCCGGCGTAGGTGACCAGACGGTCGAGCAGGTCGGCACGGATGCGCACCTGCTCCTGCGATCCGCGCAGCGCGCCGTCGTCGTCGTCGGCGCCCATGTCCTCGGCCAGCAACGGCGCCGACAGCGGCGCGAGTTCGACCTTCGCGGTCTCGGCCACGGGCGTGGACTGGCCATCGGTGACCACGGGCGAGGTTCCGCTGAACGCATCGACCAGCGCCTGCGAGGCACCGATCGCGCGGCGTTCGCCCGCGCGGGTGACCATCGCATGCAGGCGGTCGAACCCGCGCTCGAGCAGCACCTGGTCGGCACGACGCAGCGTGGTCCGCCGCTCCGACACCGATTCGAGCAGCGTCTCCATCGCGTGGCCGAGATCGCCGATTTCCATCAGCCCGGCCATGCGCGCACCGCCCTTGAGCGTGTGCAGGTCGCGCTGCAAGCCGGCCACGGCGTCCCGGCTTTCCGGGTCTTCGCGCAGCTGCGCCAACAGGCCGTCGGCGTGGTCGAGCAGGTCGATGCCTTCCTCGACGAAGATGTCGATCAGCTCCGGATCCAGGCCCGTCAGATCCAGCGGGGCATCGGGGTCCAGCGCCTCGTCCACCGGCGGCTGCCAGGCGTCGGGTTCGGGCTCCGTTGCGGACGTGTCGGAGATGGGAGCAGCGTCCGCCTCAACGACGTCCGCCGCTTCGCTGTCGGCGGCGGGGTGACGTTCGTCATCCTCGTCACCCTCGGTGCCGGTCTCGGCTTCAGCGTCGGCATCGACGTCGGTCGACGTGGCGGCATCGGCCGCGATGTCGATCTCGGCCTCGGCGTCGTCCTCGGCGTCGTCCTCGATTACGGACAGCGCGCCGTCGACGGCGGGTGCCGCATCGTCCGAGACCTCCGCTGCATCGTTGAACGCGGATGCGATCGTGTCGTCCGACCGCACGTCGACAGCGACCGCATCGGCCTCGTCACGCGGCTGCCGCGCGTCCGCATCGAAGCGCGCGCGTGCGTCTTCGAGCACCTGCGCGTCGATCCTGTCCTGCGCACGCTCTGCTTCCAGCTGCGCGTCCGGCTCCGCATCGATGGACGCGATCTGCGTCGTGTCGGCGACCGCGAATGCCGGCACATCGTCGGCATCCTGCTCCAGCCCGTCCTGCGTGCTCGCCATGGCGCCTTCGTCAGCCAGGCGCGCCTGCTCCAGACGCTCGGCTTCGAGGCGCTCGGCTTCGGCGCGTTCGGTATCGAGGCGCTCCTGTTCCAGGCGCTCGGCCTCGGCGCGCTCGGCGTCGAGCCGCTCCTGCTCCAGACGCTCGGCTTCGAGACGCTCGGCTTCGAGACGCTCGGCCTCGACGCGCTCGGCGTCGAGACGTTCCTGCTCCAGACGCTCGGCTTCGAGACGCTCGGCCTCGGCGCGCTCGGCGTCGAGACGTTCCTGCTCCAGACGCTCGGCTTCGAGACGCTCGGCCTCGGCGCGCTCGGCGTCGAGACGTTCCTGCTCCAGACGCTCGGCTTCGAGGCGTTCGGCTTCGGCGCGTTCTGTATCGAGACGCTCCTGTTCAAGACGCTCGGCTTCGAGGCGCTCGGCCTCGGCGCGTTCGGCGTCGAGACGTTCCTGTTCCAGACGCTCGGCTTCGAGGCGCTCGGCCTCGGCGCGCTCGGCGTCGAGGCGTTCCTGCTCCAGGCGCTCGGCTTCGAGACGTTCGGCCTCGGCGCGCTCGGCGTCGAGACGTTCCTGCTCCAGACGCTCGGCGTCGGCTTCAGCGCTCGACGCGCCGTCATTCCCCTCACCGGACGCGTCGGTGTCCGCGTCCTCGTCGTCGAACTGGAACGCGAACCGTTCGATCGCGGCTTCGGGCAGACGGTCGCGCACGGCGGCGACACGCGCGGCCAGTGCGTGGCGCACGGGAATTCTCGGCGCATCGCCATGCAATGCGGCCAGCGCGTCGCGGATTTCGGCCGTGACGGCATCCAGCACGTCGATGCCCTGGGCATCGGGCGCGATCTTCGCGGCGGCGAGCCGCTGGGCATAGTCCTCGGCCGGGCCGAGCACCAGGCCGATCGCGGGCACCTCGGCCATCGCGAACGCGCCATGCATCGTATGCAGTGCGCGCAGCAGGCGCTCGGCATCGAACGCGCCGCCGTTGCGGACGGCGTCGAGGCAGACGCCGACGGCATCGAGGTGGCCCTTGACCTCGGTATCGAGGATTTCGAGCAGCAATGCATCGACGGACGCCGGGACCGACTCGTCGGCCACGGGAGCAGACACGTCGTCGGCCACGGGCGATACGGACGCCGTCGCGGCAGTCTCGACCACCGGCTCCAGCTGCGCCGCATCGAGGGACGTGTCGACGGGTGCGGGCGTCTCCACGCGCGGCACGTCGGCGACCGGCGTATCGGGCGCGGCGTGCACAGGCGACGGACGGTCGGGCATGACGTCGTCGCCCGCGGCGATCCGCGCCGCCGACGCCTGCATCGTGTCCAGATCCGCGCGCAGGTCGGAATCGCCGCGCAGCACCGCCTGGAGTTCCGGCAGCGTGTAGAAGGCCTGGTCGACCATCGCGACGACCGCCGGACTCGCCGGACGGGTGCCGTCGAGCACCCGGTTGAGCATGCTCTCGATGGCCCAGCTGAACTCGCCCAGCCGGCGAGCGCCCACCAGGCGTCCACTGCCCTTGAGGGTGTGGAAGACACGGCGGATCGGACGCAGCAGCTCGAGGTTGTCCGGGTGCGCGCGCCAGGGCGGCAGCAGCGTGTCGAGGTTCTCGATCTCGCCGGCGAACTCTTCGAGGAAGACCTCGCGGATCTCGTCGTCGATCTCGTCGCCGACGGCTTCGAAGCCGCCACTCGACTGGCGCAGCGGTGCCGCGGCAGGCGCCGTCGGTTCGGTCGACGACGCCGGGATCGCATCGGCCGGCGCGCGCATCTCGCCGCCGCGCGCGAGCTGGGCGACATCGATCGACTGCAGATCGATCGCCAGCGCGCTGCTGTCGGTGTCGTCCTGCCAGGTGCCCGCTGATTCCGGGCCGGCGGCCTCGGGCAGCGGCCAGTAGCCCAGCGACTCCAGGCTGCTGCGCGCGATGTCGAGAATGTCGGCGCGGCCGGCGCGCGGTTCACGCAACGCTTCGAGGTAGTACTCGAGGCTGGCCAACGCGTCTGCGAACGTGTCGAGCTGACGTCCGTTGGGCACGCGCTTGCGCGCGATCAGCTCGCGCTCGGCGTACAGGCGCACGCCGTCGAGATAGGCCCGGGCCTGCGGAATCTCGAGCATCTGCAGCGCACCGCCGACTTCCGCCAGCAGCCGCGGCACTTCCTGCAGCTCGGCGTGATCCCAGTTGGTCTCGACGAACGCGACCAGAGCCTGGCGCGCGTCGGAGAAGTTCGCGATCGCCTCGCGCACGAGGATCACGACGGACTGTTGGGCCTCGACGGCCAGGGTGTCGTCGCCGCTGCCTTCGGGCATGTCGCTGCCGAGGCGCGAGACCTGGTCGTCCAGCGTGGCGTCCACGTACAGCAGCGCGCCGGCGACATCGAGCAGCGTGTCCTCGCTGGCCGGCGTGCTGCCGTCGACGATCGTGCGCATGACGTCGCGCTGCTGCTGGACCACGCTGCGCGCGGCGCCGAGGCCGAGCATGCCGAGCGTGTCGGCGACGCCGGCCAGCACGTCGACCTGGGGCTTGAGCGCACCGATGTCGGTCGAGCCGGTGCGCAGATGCAGGTCCAGCGCGTCCTTGACCCGCAGCAGATCCTCCTTGACCGCCGCCGACACCGTGTCGAGCAATGCGCGGTTGCGGCCACTGAGGCTGCTGCGCGCGTGTTCGAGTTCCGAATCGCTGGGCAGTTGCGCCTGCAGGTCGAAGGTGTCGCGCAGCTCGCGCAGCGCCGGATGGTCGCTGTCCGCGTGCACCGCGTAATAGAGCAGTTGCCGGGTCGGTTCCTGTGCGGAATCGGCCGACAGCGTCGCCAGATGGGCGTCCTGGGCCTGCTGGCGGAGCTCGCGCTCGACGCCGGAGAAGACCTGACGCAGCGCCTGCTGGCTGCCGCCGTCGAACGCGCCATCAGCCAGCGCCTCGCCGATGCGGCCGGCGACCCACAGCATGCGCCGCACCGCTTCGTCGTCGAACAAGGGCGCAAGGGCCTGCAGCGCCGTGACCAGCGATGCGGCGTCGCCGGGGGCGCCCCCGGCGGGCCAGTTCTGCAGCGCGGCGCGCAGCGCACGCAGCGCCGCGTCCCGGGTGCCGCCGGCCTGCGCCTGCGCCGCTGCGGGCACCGGCACCGGCCTGGCGAGGTCGGGTGCGAAGAGGATGCTCTCGCTGAGCCCGGACTCGCCGCGCGCCGCGCGCAGCTCGTTGAGCAACGGCAGCAGCACGATCGGAATGTCGCGATGCCCGCCCTGGAGACGTTCGAGGTAATCGGGCAGCAGCAGCATGCCGCGCAGCAGCGCGGCCGACGCGGCGTCGCGGTCGGCGGTCGCGTTGTCGCGCAACGCGTCGGCCAGCCGCTCCATCTCCTCGACCACCATCGCCGGCGCGTACAGCTCGACCATGCGCAGGGTGCCCTGGGCCTGGTGCAGATAGCCGGCGCACAGACGCATGCGGCTGGGATCGTCCGAGGTTTCGACAAACCCCTCGAGCTCGATCCGCGCCTGGCGCAGCACTTCGTCGAGTTCGGGCTTGATCCAGCCGAGCATCGTGTGGTCGATGGCGTCACGAAGTCCGCTCATCGCGTCGCTCCGCGACGGACGAGGCGCGTGGACGGCCCGGAAAAACATGCGGTCATGCGTGGGTCCGTGTCTGCGCTCAGGCCGGCAGCTTGAAGTCGGCGACCGAACGACGGAGGTCGGCGGCCAGCTGTGCCAGGTTGCCGATCGACGCCGCGGTCTGGTTCGCACCCTGCGAGGTCTGCGCGGTGATCGACTGGATGGTGTTCATCGTCGCGGTGATGTTGCTCGCCGCCGAGGACTGCTGGCGCGCGGCCGAGGAGATGCCCTGGATGAGGTCGGCCAGGCTGGTCGAGACGCTTTCGATCTCGCCCAGCGCGGTGCCGGCGTCCTCCGCCAGGCGCGCACCGGCGACCACCTCGGAGGTCGTCTGCTCCATCGAGGTCACCGCTTCGTTGGTGTCGGACTGAATCGTCTGCACCAGTGTCTCGATGCGGCGCGTCGCATTCGTCGCGCGTTCCGCGAGGCGCTGCACTTCGTCGGCGACGACCGCGAAGCCGCGGCCCGCCTCACCGGCGGAGGCCGCCTGAATCGCGGCGTTGAGCGCCAGGATGTTGGTCTGCTCGGAGATGTCGTTGATCAGTTCAACGATCGAGCCGATCTCCTGCGAGCTTTCGCCCAGGCGCTTGATGCGCTTCGAGGTTTCCTGGATCTGGTCGCGGATCGAGTCCATGCCGGCGATCGTTTCGCGCACCACGCCCGCGCCCTTGGTCGCGATCTGCACCGAGCGCTGCGCCACGTCGGCCGACTCGGCCGAGTTCTTCGAGACCTGGTCGATGCTGACCGCGATCTCGTTGATGCGGTCGGACGCGGAGTTGATCTCCTGGGCCTGGTGCTCGGCGGCCTCGGCGAGGTGCATCGCGGTGGCCTGGGTTTCCTGCGCGCTGGACGCGACCTGCACCGAGGTGTCGTTGATCGTCTGCACGAGGCTGCGCAGCTGCTCGATCGCGAAGTTGATCGAGTCGGCGATCGCGCCGGTCATGTCCTCGGTGACCGTGGCCTTGACCGTCAGGTCGCCTTCGGCGAGCGAACCCATTTCGTCCAGCAGGCGCATGATCGCCTCCTGGTTGCGGTTGTTGAGTTCCATCGTGGTTTCGTAACGCTCGCGCTGGGCGCGGTTGAGCGAGAACAGCAGGCCGCCGATCGCGACCAGCGCGGCGACGCCGGCGAGGATGCTGATCCAGATATTGCCGAGCAGGCTGGTGTCTTCCATCGAACCGAACGCGGTGAACGCGTTGAACAGCGATTCGCTGTCGGTCAGCAACTGGTCGGAACCGGCGACGAGCGCGGTGGCGGCCGCCTGTGCCTGGAACAGCTGCTCGCTGCTGCCGAGGATCGCTTCGAGGTCGGTGCGCATCTCGGCCCAGGCCTCGTCGGCGCGGGTCAGCGCGGCCAGCGCGTTGCCGTTGGTGAGCGCCTGCAGCTCGCGCGAGGGGTCGCCTTCGCGCAGGCCGGTCATCACCTGCTGGAAATCTTCCGCATTGCGGCGCAGGCCCTGGCCTGCGATCGCGGCGCCACCACCACCGGCCTGCACCTCGGTCACGCGGCGGGCCATGTCGCCGGCCACCACCACCTGGCGCAGTGCCATGTAGACCTGCGAGGACGGCGAGCCGCTGCTCGACATCGCACGCACCAGCTCGTCGAGCAGCGCCTGCAGCTGCGGCACGCGCTGGCTGAAGCGCTCGGCCTGTCCGGCGAACGCGGTCACCGCGGCTTCGCTGTCGGCCAGTCGCTGCGCGCTCGCGCCGAGCGGCTCCCACGTCTCGCTGACCGTGCGGATCGGACCGGAGACGCCCGCGGTGTCACCGAAGCGGCTGTTGAGCTGCTCGATGTCGCTGTCGATCTGCGCGCGGGTGGCCTTGAACGCCGTGAACGCGGCCGCGTTGCCGCGGACCGCCTCCGTGCCCTGGTTCGCCAGTCGCTGGCTGTCCACGCGGAGGTTGGAGGCCGACGTACTGGCACCGCCGAGTTGCGCGGCTTTCCACGTGCCGTAGCCGGTGTTGAGCACGAGAATCGTGCCGGCGACGATCAGCAGCACGACCCAGAAGTTCGTGCCCAGGTTGCGTCGCTTGCCTGCAAGGGTGTCAGCGGCTGTGCTCATGCTCGTTCCGGTCCTGATCGTTGTTGCGTTGCGCGGTACGTGGGTGCGGCATCAGGCCGCGGCGTGTCTGAATTCGGGCGTGCGGCCCAGGCGGCCGAGGCTGAAGACGCCCCAGGTCGCATTGGCGTGTGCATAGGCGCGGTCGACGAAATGCGCATAGCGCCCTTCGGCGACGCGATCGGCCGAGACCTCGTCTTCCTCGAGGAAGCTGCGCTGGCCGAACAGTTCGTCGATGGTCACCGCGACGTCACCGCCCGGCTGACGCACCAGCAGCACGCGCTGGTTCTCGTTGATGACGGTGCGTTCGCCTTCGAGGAACTGCTTGAGGTCGACGATCGGCAGCAGGCTGCCGCGGATGTTGGCGACGCCGAGCATCCACGGCTGCGCGCCGGGGACGGCGGACACCGGTGGCATCGGCAGGATCTCGATCACTTCGTCGAAGGCCGAGGCGAGCATGCGTCGGCCGATGCGGTAGCCGACCCCGCGCCACAGACCCGGCGCATCGAGCTGCTCGGGCAGACCGACCACATGCGCGAGGCTGCGCCGTTCGTATTCGGTGAGAAGTGCGAACGCACCGCCCCCGTGCGTATCGCCCGTCTGCATGGTGGACATCAGCCGGCCAGCACCTGGTTGACCTGGCTGATCAGCGCGTCCTCGCTGGGCGGCTTGACGATGTAGCCCTTCGCGCCCTGGCGCATGCCCCACATGCGGTCGGTCTCCATGCCCTTGGTGCTGACGATGATGACCGGAATGCCGGCGGTTTCCGCGTCCTTGGCCAGCGCACGGGTGGCGTGGAAGCCACTCATGCCCGGCAGCACGACGTCCATCAGCACGAGGTCGGGGCGTTCGCGCTTGCAGATCGCGATGCCGTCCTCGGCGTTGTCCGATGCCGTCACCTGGTGCCCATGGCGTTCAAGCCACTGGGTCAACACGGCGGTGTCGGTCGGCGAGTCCTCGATCAACAGGATGCGAGCCATGTCCTGCCCCCTCAGGCGTTGACGTGCGTGCGGATCGCGTCGAGGAGTTCCTCGCGCGTGAACGGCTTGGTGACGTACTGCTCCGAGCCCACGATCCGTCCGCGGGCCTTGTCGAACAGGCCGTCCTTGGACGAGAGCATGATCACCGGGGTGTTGCGGAAGACCTGGTTGTTCTTGATCAACGCGCAGGTCTGATAGCCGTCCAGGCGCGGCATCATGATGTCGACGAAGATGATCTGCGGACGCTGGTCGGCGATCTTCGCCAGCGCCTCGAACCCGTCGACTGCGGTCACCACGTCGGCACCCTCACGCTTGAGCAGCGTCTCGGCGGTGCGCCGGATGGTTTTCGAGTCGTCGATCACCATCACCCGCAGCCCATCGAGGCTGCCGGCTGACGGCTTGTCGTCACTGGTCATGTTGTCTCCCCTGGTGCACGACGCACATGAAGCCGGCGTCGTTGCGAGCCGGTGTTATATCCCAGCCAGCCCTCGGACTGTCAACATTTTGCATCCGGAGTGTGCGCTACGCCTCGGAATCGGGTCGGGAATGCGCGTCTTCGGCCCTGATAAGATCAGCGCCCCGCTCTGCAGGTCGCCCGCAATGCCGCTGGATATCGTCGTGGTGATGGATCCGATCGCCTCGATCAAGATCGCGAAGGATTCGACGTTCGCGATGCTGCTCGAAGCGCAGCGCCGCGGCCATCGGCTGCACTACGTGGTCCCCGGCGGCCTCGGCCTGGCCGGCGGCGAGGCGGTCGCACGGGCCGCGCCGCTGACGGTGCGCGAGGATCCGCGCGACTGGTTCACGCTCGGCGACGCGGCGCAGCGCCGCTTCGGCGATGGCGACGTGGTGCTGATGCGCAAGGATCCGCCGGTGGACCCGGAATTCATCGGCGACACGCAGATCCTGAGCATGGCCCAGCGCCAGGGCGCGATGATCGTCAACGATCCGCAGGGCCTGCGCGACATGAACGAGAAGCTCGGCGCGCTGGCCTTTCCGCAGTGCTGCCCGCCAACGCTGGTCAGCCGCGAGGCCGCCGCGCTCAAGGCCTTCGTCGCCGAACACGGCGATGCCGTGCTCAAGCCGCTCGACGGCATGGGCGGCCGCTCGATCTTCCGCGCGGTCGCCGGCGACACCAACCTCAACGTGATCCTGGAAACGCTGACCGACAGCGGCCGGCGGCTGGCGATGGCCCAGCGCTACATTCCCGAGATCACCGCGGGCGACAAGCGCATCCTGCTGATCGACGGCGTGCCGGTCGACTACTGCCTGGCGCGGATTCCGCAGGGCGACGAGTTCCGCGGCAACCTCGCCGCCGGCGGCCGCGGCGAAGGCCGCCCGCTGAGCGAGCGCGACCGCTGGATCGCCGCGCAGGTCGGCCCGTCGCTGGCGGCGCGCGGCATGCGGTTCGTCGGGCTCGACGTCATCGGCGACTGGCTGACCGAAGTCAACGTCACCAGCCCGACCTGCATCCGCGAACTGGACGCCGCGTTCGGCCTCAACATCGCCGGCCTGCTGTTCGACGCGATCGAACGGGGACCGGTGACGGCGGCATCGCGCTGAGCACGCACGCCCCGCCGACGATGCACGCCGCCCCGACCGCACCGCCGATCGACGACAGCGCCCGGCTGGGTGCGACGCTGGTGCTGTCGCTGCTGGTCCACGGCCTGCTCGTGCTCGGCGTCGGCTTCGCGACCGAGGACGCCGCGCCGTTGATGCCGACGCTGGACGTGATCCTGACCGAAACCACGAGCCCGCTGACCCAGGCCCAGGCCGATTTTCTCGCCCAGGCCAGCAACCAGGGCGGCGGCGAGCACGAACGCACGAACCGGCCGCGCGAGGCGCAGATCGGCCAGGTGCCGCAGGAGACCTCGGGCGTCGCGCCGATGGAACTGCGTGCGCAGTCGCCCGAGGCCCAGCCACCGACCCAGGACCGGGTGGTGGCGAGCACGCGCGGCGACACCGCGATGCCCGCGCCGGACCCGACCCAGCAGACCGATCCGTCGACGCTGCCACGCGGGCCCGAGAAGATCGAACGCGACCTGGCGATGGCCCGGCTCGCGGCCGAGATCCACCTGCGCTCGGAACGCTACGCGCGTCGGCCCAAGCGCAAGTTCGTCTCGGCCAGCACGCAGGAATACGCCTACGCGGCCTACCTGCGGCAGTGGGTGGACCGGGTCGAGCGGGTCGGCAACCTCAACTATCCGGACGAGGCCCGGCGCCGGCAGCTGGCCGGCGAGCTGGTGATCAGCGTGGCGATCCGCCGCGACGGCAGCGTGGAACGCGCCGACATCATCCGCAGCAGCGGCACGCCGCTGCTCGACGACGCGGCGCTCAACATCGCGCGGCTCGCCGAGCCGTATCCGCCGCTGCCCACGACCGAGGAGAACGTCGACGTGCTGCACGTCACCCGGACCTGGAACTTCCTGCCCGGCGGCACCCTGGTCGACGACTGAGCGGCTCGTGATGCGCGGCCGTGGCCGGTCGGCGCGCGCTAGAGCCGGCGCCAGCCCGGCCCGTCGCCGCGGCGCCAGAACACGCCGCGCGCCTGGCCGTAGATCGAATCGCTGTCGACCAGGCCGAAGTAACGGCCGTCGAGACTGGCGCCGCGGTGGTCGCCGAGCACCAGCACCTGCCCGGCGGGCACGACCAGGCCGTGGATGTCGGGGCCGCCTCCGGCGTCGAGATCGAGCCTGGCCTCGCGCGTGCCGAAGTCCTCGGGCAGGCCGGGGCCGCGCGCCAGGGGCCGACCGTTGATCGACAGGTGACCGTCGGTCAGGTCGACCCGATCGCCACCAACCGCGACCACGCGCTTGATCAGGCGGGTACCGTCGCCCGGCGAGCGGAACACCACCACGTCACCGCGTGCCGGCGCGTCGCCGGGCCACAGCGTCCAGGACGTCATCGGCACGCGCACGCCGTAGGCCCGCATGTCCACGACCACCCGGTCGCCGGGCATCAGCGTCGGCTCCATGGAACCGCTGGGCACGTGGTAGTGGTTGGCCAACGACGAGCGCGCGACGACGAGCAGCAACAGCATGACCGCGAGCGGCAGGCCTTCGCGACGCAGCCAGCGCCGGACGCGTCCTCTGGGCGCGGAGCCTGGGGGCGACGTGGGGACGGCGGTCGATGGCGTCATGGGCGCGGCTCCTGGCAGGTTGCGGTTGGACTCCCGAAGCGCGCCAGGGTTCCCGTCAGCGCGCGGCGCGGCGCGCCTGCTGTTCGGCCAGGGTCAGCGCGACGTTGTTGCGCAGGTACGCCGGCTCCACCTGCTCCGGCGCAAGGGCTTCGCCGCGCGCGAATGCCGCGGCGGCCAGCCGGGCCAGGTCGGCGGCATGCGGCAACGCGGCCGCGTCCACACCCGCGAACCGGTCGCCGAGGCGGGCCGTGAGCTGACCGTCGAGCGCGGCGAAGCCGGTGCCCACGCCTGCCCACCCGGCGGTGTCGTCCGGCAGCACCAGCGCCTCCGGCGCGCCGACCCGCTCCCCCGAGATCGGCTGCGGACCGTCCGCGTCGATCGCGAACGCGGCGCTGTAGATCTCGCCCATGCGCGCGTCGATCGCCGCGAGCACGCGCGCGCCGGGTGGCGCATCGGCACGCAGCGCGAGCACGGCGAGTGTGGACGCCGCGACGACCGGGCGGTCGAGCGCAAGCGCGATGCCCTGGGCCAGCGCGATGCCCAGGCGCACACCGGTGAACGCGCCCGGCCCGCGACTGACCGCGATCGCGTCGAGCTGCGCGCGGGCGAGCCCGGCTTCGGCCAGCAGGTGCTCGGCCCACGGCAGTGCGAGTTCGGCATGACGACGCGGCGCGATCTCGAAGCGCTCGAGGACGCGGCCGTCGTCCCAGACGGCGACGGAACAGGCTTCGGTGGCGGTCTCGAACGCGAGCAGTTTCATGGGCGTGGGGATTCGGGATTCGGGAATGGGGATTCGGTACGCGAGTCCTGCTCCATTGTCGCAGCCGCAGGCACGCCCCGGTCCGCGAAGAACGCGGCGACGTCGGCGATGTCGCGGGTGCGTGGCAGCGGCGGCAGCGAATCGACGAACACGCTGCCGTAGCCTTTGCCCAGCAACCGCGGATCGCACAGCACCAGCACGCCGCGGTCGCGTTCAGTGCGGATCAGCCGGCCCACGCCCTGCTTGAGCGCGATCACCGCCTGCGGCAGTTGCTCGTCGCGGAACGGGTTGCCGCCGACGCGGCGGATCGCGTCGAGCCTCGCTTCGAAGACCGGATCGTCGGGCGCGGCGAACGGCAGCTTGTCGATGACCACGACGCTGAGCGCATCGCCGGCGACGTCGACGCCCTCGCGGAAACTCGCCGCGCCCAGCAGCACGCCGTTGCCGGAATCGCGGAAGCGCTGCAGCAGCACGTGACGCGGCGCCTCGCCCTGCACGAACAACGGCCATGGACACGGCCGCGCGCCGTCGCGCAGCAGCGCCGCGGTCTCGCGCAATGCGCGATGCGAGGCGAACAGCAGAAACGCACGCCCGTCCGACGCGGCGAGCACCGGCAGTACGGCGTCGACGAGGGCCGCGGTGTAACCGGGACTCGCCGGCGGCGGCAACCGCGGCGGTACGTAGCACAGCGCCTGCCGCTCCCAGTCGAACGGGCTGGGCGCCAGCAGCGTGCGCGGCGCCTCCAGGCCCAGCCGCGCCGCGATGTGGTCGAACTGCCCGTCGACGGTCAGCGTGGCCGAGGTGAACACCCAGGACGCGCGCGAGAGTTCGCGATGCGCGCGCAGGGGCGCGGACACATCGAGCGGCGTGCGTTGCAGGCGGAATCCGCGCGGCGTGAGTTCGTACCACAGCACGCTGTCGCCGAGGGCAGCATCGGCCGGCACGTCGGCCGCCGCGACCGCCTCGACCCCGTGCGCCTCGCCTGCATCGTCGTCGGCGAACATCGAACCGGACGCGGCGCCGTCGTTCCAGCGCCGCAGACGGCCCAGGCACAGCGCGGCCCGGGCATGGCAGCTGTCCAGGCCCGGCGAGGCTTCGCGCAACGGCGTCAGCGCGTCGCGCAGATGCACCAGCGCCTCGTCGAGCGCGTGCAGCGCCTCCTCGACCGCCGGCGCGTACAGCGCGCGGTAGCGCGTGCCGCGTGGCGGAAGGCCCTCCATTGCGATGCGCAGCGTGCGCGTGGCGGCGTCGAGTTCGGCCGCCGGCCCCTGCACCACCGGCAGCACGCCCGGCACGTCGCGGCATTCGGCCACCGCATCGCGCGCCAGCTCGACCAGCGGCCGCGCGCTCAGGCCTTCGCCGAAGAACTGCGCCGCGAGCTCCGGCAACTGGTGCGCCTCGTCGACGATGAATGCTTGTGCGCCCGGCAGGATCTCGCCGAAACCTTCCTGCTTCAGCGCCAGATCCGCCAGCAACAGATGGTGGTTGACGACCACCACATCGGCGGCCTGCGCACGCTGACGGGCCTGCACCAGGAAGCATTCGCTCCAGAACGGGCACTCGTTGCCGAGACAGTTGTCGACGGTCGAGGTGACCATCGGCAGCAGCGGCGTGTCCTCGGGCAGGCCGTCGAGTTCGGCGACATCGCCCATGCGCGTGCGCCCGGCCCAGGCGACGATGCGCTGGAACTGATGGATCTGCTCGCGCGTCGCGAGCTTCGGTGCGCCGCGCGCCTGCTCCAGCCGGTACAGGCACAGATAGTTCGAACGCCCCTTGAGCAGGGCGCTACGCAGGCCGCTGCCGAGTGCATCGCGCACGCGTGGCAGATCGCGGTGGAACAACTGGTCCTGCAGCGCGCGCGTCCCCGTGGAGACGATCGTCTTCAGGCCCGACAGCAGCGCCGGCACCAGGTACGCGAAGGTCTTGCCGGTCCCGGTGCCGGCCTCGGCAAGCAGCGTGGCGCGCTGGTCGAGTGTCTCGGCGACCGCCATCGACAGCGCCTGCTGCGCCGCGCGCGGACGGAACGCGGGGATCCGCTCCGCGAGCAGCCCGCCTTCAACGAGCGCGTCACGGCTGCGCGCCGCGAGACTGGCGTCGCGCGCGTCCAGTGCGGGATCAGTAACGCTCGGGGCCGGCGACGCGGCAGCCGTCGGCCTGGGTACGCGCGGATGTCGCACCGTCGACGTCACCGGCCATCAGGCGCACCTGTTCGAGCGTGATCCAGTGGCGTCGGCACAACGGCCCGAGTTGCGAGCCGAGTGCATAGCCGCGTTCGGCCAGCGTGCCGGCGCGTTCGAAATCCGCTTGCAGGACCGCCAGTTCCGCGCGCTCCTGCAGCAGCGCCGGATCGCCGTCGACGATTTCCAGGGCCTGGTCGAGCGCCGCCACGGCGCCGTCGAGATCGCCCTGGGCCTCGAGCGCGTTGGCGCGTTCGCGCAGGTCGTCGACCATCGGATCGCGCAGCGGCTGCACCGCCAGCTCGCCATCGCCGTCGCCGGCGGCGCCGCGGATCAGCGCGACCATTTCCTGCGGCGTCGCGCTGGTCGCCGGCGGCGTGGCACTGCTGGGCGCCGGTGTCTGCGAGGCGCAGGCCGCGAGGGCGAGCACGCAGGCACAGGCCAGCACGCGCAGGGGCATCGGGTTCATCGGGGCATCTCCTCGGAGGGGGGCGGCGGCGGTGCGGGCTGGGGCGTGGGGCCCGGCTCGGCCGGAGGCGGCTCCGACTCGCGCTCGCGCCCGAATCCGAACCACTCGCGCCAGCCGCGCCGCTCCTCCTGCACCGGCGCGCCGGTCGCATCGACGAGCGTGCCGTTCTCGTCGACGAAGGTCTGGTTGGGATCGTAGCGCTGGCAGGGCGCGTACGGCGGCGCATAGCCGGCTACGAACGCGAAGCGGCGCGCCTCGGGGCAGTCGGCATCGGTGGCATTCGATTGCGCCACCCATTGCCATTCCAGCCCGTCGCTGCCGACGTCGAGTGCGGCGCTGGGCAGGCGCGCGAACAGGCCCGACCAGATGCGCATCGCGCCGGTCGCACCGTACAGGCCGGTCTGTTCGTTCTGGTCGTTGCCGACCCAGACCACGGCCAGATGATCGCCGGTCCAGCCGGCGAACCAGCTGTCGCGGCCGTCGTTGCTGGTGCCGGTCTTGCCGGCGGCATTGAGCCGGCCCAGGCCATCGTTGACCAGCTGCCGGCCGGTGCCCGAGGTCACCGCGTGCTGCAGCGCCAGGGTGACGACGCGGGCCGCCAGCGCGTCACCGGCCTGGGCCGGGCGCGGCGCGTTGTCGTAACGGTTGACGACACGCCCCTGCTCGTCGATGACCCCGCGCACCGTGCGCAGCGGCTGGATCTCGCCGCCCGAGGCCAGAAACTGGTACAGCTGGGTCATCGCGTACGGGCTCTGGTCCATCGAGCCCAGGATCAGGGACGGATTGGCCTCGGCGCGCACGCCGGCCAGCACGTGCACCAGATCGGCCAGCGCACGCGGGCCGACATCCATGCCCAGGCGCACGGTGGCCTGGTTGTACGAGCGCGCGAGCGCATCGATCAGGCGCACGGTGCCGTGGCTGCGGCCGTCGGAGTTGCCCGGCGTCCAGCGGCGGCCGTTCTCGAGCGTCACCGTGTACGGCGAATCATCGACCCAGCTCGCCAGCGAATAGCGGGTGGGATCGCCGAGTGCGATCAGGTAGACGAAGGGCTTGAGCAAGGACCCGACCGGGCGCTGGGCCTCGATCGCCCGGTTGAACCCGTGCTCGGCCGGATCCCGGCTGCCGACCGCGGCCACCACTTCGCCACTGTGCACGTCGGTCACCACGAGGCCGGCCTGCAGCGCCGGCCGCTTCGCCGTCGACAGGTCCTTGATCGTGCGCACCGCGGCGCCTTCCGCATAGGCCTGCGCCGAAGGCGACATTGCACTCATCACCGACAGCCCGGCGCCCTGCAGCGCGCCGGCCGGATAATCGCGGGCCAGCTGGCGGCGGACGAGATCGACGTACCCGGGAAAGCGGTTCGCGGCGATGCTGCCCGGCCGCTCGGTCACGCCCAGCGGGCGCGCGACCGCGCGATCGTGCGCGGCCTGGTCGATCAGGCCCGATTCGAGCATCCGCGCCAGCACGAAATCGCGGCGCGTCTTGGCACGCTCGGGCTGGCGCCGCGGATCGTAATGCGACGGGCCGCGGATGATGCCGACCAGCAGCGCGACCTGTTCGGTTTCCAGGTCGTCGAGCCGGCGGCCGAACCAGAACTCCGCGCCGGCGGCCACGCCATGGATCGCCTGCGCGCCGCGCTGGCCGAGATAGACCTGGTTGAGATAGGCCTCGAGGATCGCGCCCTTGTCGTAGCGCGATTCCATCAGCAGCGCGTAGAGGATCTCGTTGAGCTTGCGGGCGTAGGTCTGTTCGCGGCCGATGCCGAGCAGACCGCTGCGCGCCAGCTGCTGAGTCAGGGTGCTCGCGCCCTGGCGGGTTTCGCCGGCGCGCAGGTTGACCATCGCCGCGCGCAGCATGCCGCCCAGATCGATGCCGTGGTGATGGGCGAAGTCCTTGTCCTCGACCGCCTGCAGCGTATCGGTCAGCAGCTGCGGCACGTCTTCGACACGGACCAGGCGACGCTCCTCCTGGCGCTGTCCGTACAGCGTGGCGATGCGTGCGGCGTCCATCCGCGCGACGTCGAGATTCCGCTCGCCGCCGCCGTCGCGCAGACGCGAGACGCGGCCATCCGACAACGTGACCTGCACGCGCGCGGGCGCGACGACACCGTCGACATCGCGGAATCCGCGGCTGGAGATCGTCCAGCGCGCGCCCTCGGTCGCGTAGGTGCCGGGCTTGACCCCGTCGCCCTCGCGATAGCCGGCGGCATCGAGTTCGGTCTTCAACGTCGCGGCGTTCATCGCCACACCCGGCGCGAGCTGCAACGGACGCGCGTAGACGCGCGTGGGCACCTGCCAGCGCAGTTCGCCGAAGCGCTCGCTGACCTGGTGATTCAGATAAATCGTGTAGGGGATCAGGAAGCCGAGGCCCAATCCGACCAGGGCGAGGACCGCGGTGACCGCACGCCGCCGCCACTGCGGCGTTTCGTGAGTGTCAGCGTCCGTGTCTTCGTCTTCGTACTCGATCCGGGCCATGGAGTTCCTGCACCCCGCGGCGGCGGGTCGGTGTGGATGCGACAATAGCGCCGGGCAGTCTATCCCAGCGTTCCGGGCCGGGACCTGGGCCCACCCCGATCAGTCAGCTGGAGTTCGAACGCATGTCGTTTTCGCTGGCGGACGCGCGTTTCCAGCTGGTTCGCGCGCTCGGCCTGACCCGCCGCGGGCTCGCCAGCCTGCGCACGCGCGGCCTGCGCGCGACCTGGCAACGGGTGACCGCACAGCTCGGCGTGCTGGCGCCGCCGACCCAGGCGACGTTGCTCGCCGGCGACACCGGCCCGTTCGCGCCGTTCACGGTGCCGTATGCCGACAGCCCCGAGGTCACGATCGTGATCCCGATGCACGGCCAGCTGGAGCAGACGCTCGCCTGCCTGCGCGCGATCGCCGCGCATCCGCCGCACGCGCCGGTCGAGCTCGTCGTCGTCGACGATGCAAGCCCGGATGCGACGCCGGATGTGTTGCCACGGATCGTCGGCCTGCGCGTGCACACGATGCCGGACAATGCCGGTTTCATCGGCGCCTGCAATGCCGGCGCGGCGCTGGCGAACGGGCGTTACCTGCTGTTCCTCAACAACGACACCGTGCCGCAGCCCGGCTGGCTGGACGCGCTGCACGCGACATTCGCACGGCAGCGCGACGTCGGTATCGTCGGCGCGCAGCTGCTGTATCCCGACGGCCGCCTGCAGGAGTCAGGCGCGATGCTCCGGCGCGACGGCCAGGCAGAGAGTCGTGGCCGGTTCGACGATGCCGAGCATCCGCAGCTGCGCTGGTGCGCCGACGTCGACTACGTGTCCGGTGCCGCGCTGATGCTGCCGACCGCGCTGTTCCGGCAACTGGGCGGATTCGACGTGCGTTACACACCGGCCTATTACGAGGACACCGACCTCGCCTTCCGTGTGCGCGAGATGGGCCTGCGCGTTCTGGTGCAACCCGACGCGCGCGTCGTCCATGTCGAAGGCGCGAGCGCCGGCACCGATCCGACCCGCGGCATGAAAGCTGCGCAGGTCCGCAATCGCGATGTCTTCGCCGAGCGCTGGCGCGAGGCGCTGGCCACGCGGCCCGACGACCCGGTGGTCGCCGGACGCGTGCCGCGTGCGGGCACGCGCGAAGTGCTGATCGTCGACAATCTGACCCCGGTTCCGGGCCGCGACTCGGCCTCGCTGCGCCTGGTGAACCTGATGCGTCTGCTGCACGAGGCCGGCGTACACGTGGTGTTCCTGCCCGCGGACCGCCAGCATGCCGGCGACGCGACGCGCGCGTTGCAGGCCCTGGGCATCGAGGTCTGGTACGCACCGCACGTGCGCGGGATGGCCCGCTGGATGCAGATCCACGGCCCGCGCTTCACGCACGTCGTGCTGTGCCGGCACTACATCGCGCGCGAGTTCCTGCCGCTGGCGCGGCGGTGCGCGCCGCAGGCCACGGTGCTGTTCGACAGCATCGATCTGCACTACATCCGCGAGCAGCGCGGCGCCGATCTGGCCGACGACGCGGCGATGCGCCGCAACGCGCTGCGCACGCGCGCACTCGAGCTCGACGTGGTCCGCCGCAGTGACGCCACACTGGTGGTCAGCCCGGCCGAGGCCGAGGTGCTGGGCCGGGACGCCCCCGATGCCCGCGTCGAGGTGTTGTCGAACCTGCACGAGATCGCAGGGGCCGGCCTGCCCTTCGCACAGCGTCACGACCTCGTGTTCGTCGGCGGATTCCGCCATCCTCCGAACGCCGATGCGGTGATCTGGTTCGTGCGCGAGGTGTTTCCCTCGATCCGCGCACGGCTGCCCGGGGTGCGGTTCCACTGCATCGGTGGCGACGTGTCCGCTGCGGTGGGCGCGCTGGCGGGCGTGGACGGCGTCGTGGTCCATGGCCACGTCCCCGACATCGCGCCGTACATGGACGGCTGCCGCATCGCCGTCGCGCCCTTGCGCTTCGGCGCGGGCGTCAAGGGCAAGGTCAACCTCAGCATGGCGCACGGCCAGCCAGTGGTGGCGACGCCGTGCGCGGCCGAGGGGATGCATCTGCGCGACGGCGAAGACGTGCTGATCGTCGAGGCCGCGGCCGATTTCGCCGACGCGGTGGTGCGGCTCTATGGCGACGAGACGGTGTGGAGCCGGCTTGCAGCGGGCGGCCTGGACAACGTCCGCATCCATTTCTCGCTCGATGCCGCGCGGGCGACGGTCGAGCGCCTGTTCCTCGATGACGGCGCAGCTGGAACGTACGGACGGCCGTCGCGCAACAGCGCGGCGGGCCGGCTCACTTCCCGCTGAGCGAGGCGGTCCGCAATCGGCGCGCGAACTCCGCATGTCCGGGCACGCCTGGATCGATCTCGCGGGCCAGGCCCAGCGCCGCGTCGGCGCCGGCGAGATTGCCGGCACCCAGGCGCTCGTCGCCGATCGCGAGCCAGCGTTGGGCGAGGCGTCGGCGCGCGTCGCGCAGCGTCGCCGCGTCCTCGCCGAGCGCGCCGCGCGCATCGAGGCAACCGCGCGCACGCGCCAGGCTGTTCGCACGCAACTCTGCGTCGAAACACTGGCGCGCCGAAGGCAGCAGCCGCGCCGACGCCCTCGCGACGGCCGCGTCGTCCGGCGCCAGCAGGCGCGCGGCGCGGATCCGGTCGTAGGCGCTCTCGCCGGGCGGTGTCAGCAGATCGCCTCGCGCCTCCGCGGCGGCCGCTTCCTGCAGCAGCGTCGCGATCCGACGTCGGCGCTCGCCGGCGGGAAGACGTGGACCGAGCTGGGCGTGCCGCGCGCGCGACCGTTCGACGTTGTCGGCGGCGGTGCGAACGGACTCGCTGTCCGGCGCGAGCGCCTTCGCCTCGCGCAACTGCGCATCGGCATCGGCGAAGTTGAAATCGCGGGCATGCCGTTCCGCGCGCTGGGCGTAAGCAGCGGCGGCGTCGGCCAGCCCCCGCTGCGCCGCCGGATCGTCAGGATCGAAGGCCAGTAACGTCCGCCACTCGGCCACGCTGCGCTCGATGCGCCCGGCCGCCAGGCTGGCCGCAGCACGCCGCCGCAGCGCGTCCAGTTCTTCGGTCAGACGTGCGTCGGTGTCGGGGAGATCCACATGGCCGGAATCGTATGCCCGGGCCGCCGCGATGAGGTCACCCGCGCCGCGCAGGTCGCCGGTGCGCAGGGCCGCGCGCGCCTGTTCGAGCAGCGTCGCCAGGGTCTCGTCGCGCCCGCGCAGCGCATCGGCGTTCGTGGGGTCGAGAACGAGGATCCGCCGGTAGAGCGGCAGCGCGGATGTCGCGGCGCCGTCCAGTGCGCCGCGTGCCTGCGCGGCCTGGGCCTGGGCGAGCAAGGTATCGAGTCCGGCATCGGCCGCTTCGCGCTCCCGCAACGCGTCGGCGACCGCGTCGACCGCATCGCGCGGTGCGGCGAGCTCACGGGCCAACTGCAGCGCACGGTGGGCCGCCTCGAACTGGCGCGCGTCCAGCGCGGCGCGCGCCTGCATCACCGCCGCGTCGGACACGCGCGACAGGCCGGCGCGTGGCCGCGCGTCGTCCGGATCGAGCGCCTGGGCGGCCTCGTAGAGCTGGCGCGCACCGCTGCCGTCGTCGGCGTCGAGCCGGCCTTCGGCCAGCGCGATTCCGGCCTGGTCGAGCAGGGTCTGGCCACGGGTTTCCGGCCACAAGCGGTCGACGACGAACAGCCGCACCACCAGCATCAGAACCAGCACGGCGAGGATCAGGCCCGCGACGATCCAGCGCCATCGCCGCGCCGGCGCGCGGTGCGGCGGTGGCGCGCGACGCGCGAGCGGAGCGCCCGCGCGCAGGGGCGCGGACGGCGACGCCGCGTCGGGCGCGGACGGGTCTGGCGAGGAGTCGCGATTCACGCGGCGCAGTATGAAAGAGCCGGATGAACGCTGGCGTCATCCGGGCGCGCGCTCAGCTGCGGCGTGCCTGTTCGACACCCGGCAGGCTGTCGAGCTTTCCGAGCAGGCGCGCCAGCTGGCCGTAGTCGCCGACGCGCAGGCGCAGACGCAGCTGCACGCGCGACAGCGCACGGTGATCACTCTGGATCGACAGCACGTGCACGTCCTCCTGGGCGATCAGATTGCTGATGTCCTTGAGCAGGTGCTTGCGGTCGATCGCTTCCACCAGGATGTCCGACTCGTGCCCGCCCGCAACCCCGCCCCACTCGACCGGCAGCACGCGTTGCGGTTGCCCGGCCGACAGGCGCAGGAAGGACGGGCAGTCGCGGCGGTGCACGGTGACGCCGCGCGCTCGGGTCAGGTAGCCGGCGATGGGTTCGCCCGGCACGGGCCGGCAGCAGCGCGCGGTCTGCACCAGCAGGTTGTCGACGCCGACCACGCGGAACTCGGCATCGCCGGTGCGCGGCGCGCGACGCGGCCGGCGCAGCGGCAATGCGGGCGCCGGCGCCTGGGACGGCGCAGCCCGTTCGCGTTCGAGTTCGAGCAGCGCCCGCCCGACCTGGTTCGGGCCGACGTCGCCCAGCGCCACCAGCACGTGGAGATCGTCGACCGTCGCGACGTTGAAGCGGCCGAGCACCGGTGCGAGATCGGCCTGCAGCAGGCCGAGGCGTCGCAGGTCCTTCTCCAGCAGCTCCCGCCCGGCCTGCACGTTGCGCTCGCGGTCGAGCTTGTGGAACCAGGTGCGCACCTTCTCCCGCGAGCGGGGGCTGGCGAGAAAACCGTTGGCCGCGACCAGCCAGTCGCGGCGCGGCGCGGGCGTCTTCGCGGTCAGGATCTCGACCCGCTCGCCGCTGTGGAGCGCGTAGTCGAGCGGCACGATCCGCCCGTCGACCTTCGCCCCGCGGCAGCGGTGCCCGACCATCGTGTGCACGTGGTAGGCGAAATCCAGCGGCGTCGCACCACGTGGCAGATCGATCACCTCGCCCTTGGGCGTCAGCACGAAGACGCGGTCTTCGGCGAGTTCAGTGCCCAGCGCATCGGCCAGCGCGCCACTGTCGTCGCGGCCGGGATCGGCGTGCGCCTCGAGCAGGCGACGCATCCATTCGATGCGCCGCTCGAGCGCCGCGCTGCCGGCCGACGACGCCCGTTGCGAGCCGCCGGTTTCCTTGTAGCGCCAGTGCGCGGCCACGCCCAGCTCGGAGGCCTCGTGCATCTCGCGCGTGCGGATCTGCACTTCCAGCGTCTTGCCTTCGGGCCCGAGCACGGCCGTGTGCAGCGAGCGGTAATCGTTGTTCTTCGGGCGCGCGATGTAGTCGTCGAACTCGCTGGGCACCGGCGTCCACAGGGCGTGCACCACGCCGAGCGCGGCGTAGCAGGCGGGCACGTCGTCGACCAGGATGCGCACCGCGCGCAGGTCGTAGAGCTCGCCGATCGGCACCTGCTTCTTCTGCATCTTCCGCCAGATGCTGTAGATGTGCTTCGGACGGCCGGCGACCTCGGCGCGGATGCCCTGGGCCGCGAGGGCCTCGTCCAGCCGAGTGCGCACCGTCGCCACATAGCCCTCGCGGCCGGCGCGCGTGTCGTCGAGCAGGCTGGCGATCCGGCGATAGACGTCGGGTTCCAGGTAGCGGAACGCCAGGTCCTCGAGTTCCCACTTCAACTGCCAGATGCCGAGCCGGTTGGCGAGCGGCGCGTGGATGTCGCGCGTGAGCAATGCCAGGGCCTGACGGGCGTCGGCATCCGTGCGCGCCGCGGCGCGCATCATCGCCAGCTGCCGGGCCAGCAGCACCAGCACCACACGCAGGTCGCGCACCAGCGCCAGCAGCAGACGCCGCAGCCCCTCGGGATTGCCCTCGCCCGCATGTTCGGCATGCAGTGACCAGACCTGGCGCGCCGCGCGCAGGCCGTCGACCAGCGCGGGCAGGCCCGGCATCCGCGCCACCATCGGTGCATGCCACGCCGGCACGACGTCGACGATCGCCGCGGCCGCCACCTCCGCATCGCTGCCCAGCAGCGCGAGCGAGCCGAGCGTGTCGACCAGCACGCCCTCGTCGGCCGGTTCGAGCGGTGATCCGGCCCCGGGCATCGCGCCGATCGAGGCGCGCAGGGTTTCGCCGTACGCCGCCATCGAGGGCAGCGCAAGAAGGCGATCGCGCAGGTGGTCCGGACGCTCGGTCATCGACATCGAAACGGGCGGGGACGGTCTACACTAGCCGCGCCCCGCCCCGAGGAACAGAGCATGCGCGCAGTCCACTGCATCCTGATCGCCGCCGCATTGACGATCGCAGCGCCCGCCGCCGCGCAGAGCCTGCGGATCGAAACCGAAATGAGCGCCGCCGAACGCAGCGCCACCGGGCTCGACCGGCTGACCGACGCCGAGCGCGCACAGCTCAACGCCTGGCTCGCGCGTCGCGAGGCGCAGGCGGGCGCATCGCCCCAGGGCACACCGGATGTCGATGCACGTGTCGCCGCAGCGCGCGAAGCCGGTCGACGCGAAGCAATGGCCGATGCGCAGGGCGTCCGCCCGGCGCCGCAGTCGCGCGAACCGATCGACAGCACCATCCCCGGTGCGTTCGAGGGATTCGCGCGTGGCCGCGAATTCACGCTCGCCAACGGCCAGGTCTGGAAGCAGACCGACTCGACCACACTCGCTGGCGCGCGTGGCAGCGACGTGGGCGCACGCATCCGTCCGGGTGCGCTGGGCGTGTGGTGGCTGCAGATCGAGGGCTACAACCGCCAGGCGAAGGTCGAACGCGTCCGCTGACCCCGGCACCGTCCTCCGCCGATTCCAATTCGAGACCCGCCCGCCCCAAGCTGGGGCACCTTGTTCGCCCGGAGAAACCGCATGCGCGCACCCCGTCTCGGCCTCGTCGCCGTCCTCGCCCTCGTGATCGCGTTGCCCGCCCTCGCCCAGGACCGCTCGTTGCAGGCCCGGATGGGTGTCGAGGAATTCCGCGCCGCCGGGCTGCAGAAGCTCGACGCTGAAGAACTCGCGCGTCTCGATGCATGGTTCGCACGCCAGCTCGAACGCGAGACGACCGCCGCGGTTGCCGCCGTGGATCGGCCCGAGCCGTCGACGCGCGCTCCGCGTGCGGCCGAGGCGCCGGTCGACAGCACCCTGGTCGGCACGTTCACCGGGTTCGCCAAGGGCCGTGAGTACACGCTGGCGAACGGCCAGGTGTGGCGTCAGACCGATGCCGCCGTGTTGCCGGGCGTGACGCTGGAGACCGCGTCGGTGCAGATCCGTCCGGCGCGTCTGGGCGGCTGGTGGCTCAAGATCAACGACTACAACACCCGCGCGCGGGTCGAGCGGGTCAGGTAAGCGCGGCGACGCGCGCGGCGAGTTTCTTCGGCGACACGCCGCCCTTCGCGCCCAGTTCCTGGGCGAACAGCGACACCCGCAATTCCTCGATATCCCAGCGCAGCGCCTGCCAGTCGGGCGCATCGCCGCGCCCGCGTGCCGCAGCCTCGGCCAGTGCGTCGACGAAGGGTTTGACGTCGAGCATGCGCTGCTGGTCGCGCTGGGGATCGCGCTGGCCGCGCTCGGCGCGCAGCGACAGCGCGCGCAGCCAGCGCGGGTATTCGGCGAGCGCCGCGGCCGGCACCGTGCGCAGAAAGCCGGGCGGTACGAGGGCGGCCAGTTGCGCCTGCATGTCGTCGAGATTGGCGCGCGCCCAGCCCATCAGCTTCGATTCCAGCCGGCCGCGGATCTCGGCCACGAGGTCGAGGATCGCCTCGGCCTGGCGCAGCCGCGCCATCGCCTCGCCGAACAGCGCCTTGCCGACGGCGTCGCGCTGCGCGGCGAACGCCGCGGCATCGCGGATGTCGCCGAGGCCGTCGGCCAATAGCGCGGCCAGCGCGCCGTCGACCAGGTCCTCGCGCAGGCGGTCGCCCGGTTTACCGTCGCGCGGCGCGGCGGATTCGATCGCGGCATAGAGCAGTGCGGTCTTCGGGGCGACCGGCAGCTGCTTGCGCGCCTGGCGCACGCGGTCGGCCAGCGCGATCACCAGCAGACGGCGGACGCCTTGCGGGTGCAGCCGCCGCGCCTCGGCCGCGTCGGCGTGCACTGCGAGCGAGGCACTGTCGCCGTCGTCCTGCAACGCCGGATAGGCCGGCAGGCCGCCGGCGCCCGGCATCGACACCGGAATCGGCGCGTCCGGAAACGTGGTCAAGGCCTGCTGCTGCAGTCCGTCGGCCGCGTGGGCGGCGAAGGCCCGCGCAGCGCGTTCGCCGAAGCGTGCGCGCAGGTCGTCGAGATCGCGCGATTCGGCGAGCACGACCGTGCCCGTGCGATCACGGCCGGTCTCGACCAGACGCAGGTTCGCGCGCAGGTGACCATCGAGCGCGGTCTCGTCGAAATCCACCGCGGTGATCGCCACGCCGGCCAGCTTCTTCAGGAACCGCGCGAGCGTGCCGGTGAATGCATCGGCATCGCCGCCGCGCCAGGCCTCGGCGAACGCACGCGCGAAATCCGGCGCCGGCACGAAGTTGCGCCGCAGGGCCTTCGGCAGCCCGCGGATCAGCGCCGCGGCCTTGTCCTCGACGAAACCGGGCGCCAGCCACGACAGCCGCACCGGGTCGATCGCGTTGAGCAGATGCAGCGGCACCGAGACCGTCATGCCGTCGTCGACCGCGCCCGGCTCGAAGCGGTACGTCACTGCGAGCCGCGCTTCGCCCAACGCGATGAAGGCCGGGAACAGATCGGCGTCGACGCCATCGGCCACCAGCAGATCGTCGCGGCTCCAGGCCAGCGCCTGCTTCGCGGCGTCGGGCGCCTTGCGCCACCAGGCGTCGAGCGCCTGCGCCGACAGCACGTCGGCCGGCAGGCGCTGCGCATACCACTGCGCCATCCAGTCCTCATCGACCACCAGGCCCACACGGCGCTGCTTGGCCTCCTCCTCGCGCGCGCGCTCGAGCGTGCGCAGGTTGCGCTCGACGAACGTGGCGCGCGTGTTGATCTCCCCGGCCACCAGGCCGTCGCGCAGGAACAGCGCGCGCGACTCCTCTGGATACAGCCGCCCGTAGTCCACCGGCTTCTTCGGTGCCAGCACCAGGCCGAACAGGCTGATCTGCTCGCTGCCGATCACACGCCCCTGCGATCGCGACCAGCGCGGATCGTGATGGCGCCGCGCGAGCAGATGGTCGAGTTCGGCGATGACCCAGTCCGGCTCGATCGCGGCGTTGGTCAGCGACCAGACCTTCTCGGTGTCCAGCAAGGTCGCCGAGACGATCCACGGCGGCGGCTTCTTCGACAGCGGTGATCCGGGGAACACCTGGAACCGGCGTCCGCGCGGGCCCTCGTACTGGCCGGACACACGGCCACCACCGCCGGGCTCGGCCCGGTGCCCGATCTGTGTCGCCAGGCCGGCGATCAAGGCCCGGTGCAGCGCGACGTAGGCCGCCGTCTCGGCGCGCGCGGCGGTCCGCGCGTCGGCCTCCACCGGCGCGCGCGTCTCCGCGATCGTCCAGCCCAGATCCTCGCATTGCAGACGCAGCTGCCGATGCAGCTCGCGCCACTCGCGCATGCGCAGAAAGCCCAGGAAGTTGCGGTCGCACCATTTGCGCAGCTGCGACTGGGTGAGATCGGCATGCGCCTGCCGGTAGGCCTGCCACAGCGTCACGATGCCGGCGAATTCGGATTTCGGATCGGCGAACTGGGCGTGTGCGGTGTCGGCGGCGCCGCGCTGGTCGGCCGGCCGTTCGCGCGGGTCCTGGATGCCGAGGAACGACGTGATTGCCAGCATCGCGTCGAGGCAGCCGTGTTCTCGCGCGGCGACGAGCATGCGCGCGAGCTTGGCGTCGACCGGCAGCTTCGCCATCGTGCGGCCGGTCGCGGTGAGCCGGCGCTGGCCGTCGACCGCGCCGAGCTCGGTCAACTGCTGCCAGCCGTCGGCGACCGCGCGCGGATCCGGCGGTTCGACGAACGGAAACGCTTCGATATCCCCCAACCCCAGCGACAGCATGCGCAGGATCACGCCGGCCAGCGCGGCGCGACGGATCTCCGGATCGGTATAGGCCGGACGCGATTCGAAATCGGCCTCGGAGAACACCCGGTAACAGGTGCCCGGTGCGATGCGTCCGCAGCGGCCCTTGCGCTGGTCGGCGCTGGCCTGGCTGACCGGTTCGATGTGCAGGCGGTCGAGCTTCTGCCGCGGGCTGTAGCGCTTGACGCGTGCGAGCCCGGGATCGACCACGTAATGGATGCGCGGCACCGTCAGCGAGGTCTCGGCGACATTGGTCGCGAGCACGATGCGTCGCTGCGGGCCGGGATTGAACACGCGGTCCTGGTCCTTGGCCGACAGCCGCGCGTACAGCGGCAGCACTTCGGTATGGCGATACTTGCGGCGCTCCAGCGCCTGGTGCGCATCGCGGATCTCGCGCTCGCCGGGCAGGAAGATCAGCGTGTCGCCGGTACCGCGGATCTGCATGATCTCGTCGCAGACCGACACGATGCCGTCGAGCACGCTGCGCTCGCCGGCGTCGTCGCCGTCGCCTTCCAGTGGCCGGTACCGCACGTCGACCGGAAAGCCGCGGCCTTCGACATCGACCACAGGCGCGCCGTCGAAATGCTCGGCGAAACGGGCCGTGTCGATCGTCGCCGAGGTCACCACCAGCTTGAGGTCGGGTCGGCGCGCGAGCAGCTGCTTGAGATAGCCGAGCAGGAAATCGATGTTGAGGCTGCGCTCGTGGGCCTCGTCGACGATGATCGTGTCGTAGGCCGACAGCCAGCGGTCGGATGCGATCTCCGCCAGCAGGATGCCGTCGGTCATGAACTTGATCGCGGTGGTGTCACCGACGTTGTCGTTGAAGCGGACCTGGTAGCCCACCGCGCCGCCCAGCGGCACCTGCAGTTCCTCGGCGACGCGCCGCGCGACCGTGCGCGCGGCGATCCGGCGCGGCTGGGTGCAGCCGATCATGCCGGCGGCGCCGCGGCCCGCAGCCAGGCACAGTTTCGGCAACTGGGTGGTCTTGCCCGAACCGGTCTCGCCGGCGACCACGACGACCTGGTGGGCACGCAGCAGCGCGACGATCTCCTCCGCCTTGCCCGCGATCGGCAGCACTGGGTCGACCTCGGCGCGCGGCAGGCTCTGCGCGCGCGCCTCGCGCTGCGCGATCGAGCCCCTCAGGCGGGTTTCGAATGCCGCACGCGCCGCGGCGTCGTCCGGCGCACGGCGCCAGCGGCCGAGCAGGCCCAGCAACCGGCCCCGATCCCGCGTGCCGGCTGCGTCGATCGCCGCCTGCGCCCGGGCCAGCGCCATGGACGCGCCGTTCACTGCCGAATCGCTGGAATGCTGCGTCACGCCGAACCCGTCCTCAAGTCACATCTCCACAACGAACCGCGCACTATTGTGCGGGCAGTCCCCATTCACCGGAGTCAACGCCATGGGCAAGTCCAGCAAGTCCAAGAAGAACGACGCGGCACCGGTCGCACCGGCGGTCGCCTCGCCCGATGCACACTCGAAGGCACCGGCCATCGATATCGGGATCAGCGACGACGATCGCAAGGCGGTCGCGCAGCACCTGTCGGTGTTCCTGGCCGACGCCTACACGCTGTATCTGAAGACCCACAACTTCCACTGGAACGTCACCGGGCCGATGTTCAATGCGCTGCACGTGATGTTCGAAGGCCAGTACACCGAGCAGTGGAACGCGCTCGACGAGATCGCCGAGCGCATCCGCGCGCTGGGCTACAACGCGCCGGGCTCGTACGCGGAGTTCATCGAACTGTCGTCGATCAAGGAAGAGCCGGGCTTGGAGAAGGCGCCGGACTGGCGCGAGATGGTGCGCCAGCTCGTGGTCGGCAACGAAGCGGTGTGCCGCAGCGCACGCAAGGCGCTCGATGTCGCCGACGATGCCGACGACGATCCGACCGAGGACCTGCTGACCCAGCGCCTGCAGACCCACGAGAAGAACGCCTGGATGCTGCGCTCGCTGCTGCAGTAACGCGCGCCGCCACGGTCACTCGAACGCCCGGTTCTTCCGGGCGTTTTTTTATGTGCGTTCCGAGCGCTCGGGATCGACCCGCGGACGTGGTTCCGGGCGCGACCGCGCGACCGCGTTTCGACATGCCGTCGAACAGGCATGGCCGGTTCCGCGCAGCACCCATCGGCATGCCGCCCGATCCAGGTCCTGCGGACGCCCGCGTCGTCAGCGACGTGGATACAACGGGGGCAGCGACGCACCGTCGTCGGACACCGGACCCGGTGTCGTCCGCACGCCCTCGCGAAAGGCTGCAGCCAGCAGTTGCCGCGCCGCCGTCAGATCGCCACCGCCCCAGCGTGCGCGCTGCCACTGGACGAGCGCACCGCGCTGTTCCGCGGCGTCGAGCCGGTCGTGCAGCGCGTCGAGGTCAGGCGCCGGTGGTACGACCAGCGCACGCAGGGCCCGGTCGATCTCGGCCGCCTCGCCGGTCTGCAGCAAGGCGCGCAGCTGACGCGGCGACCGCGCAGGGTGGGCCGGCGGAGATGTCGCGGCCCGCGTGGTCGTGGGCGGCAGTGTCGACCTGCGATACAGCCACCACGCGATCGACGCGGTGAGCAGCCACAGCAGCGCGAACGCGAGCGCGAGCCACCGCCAGGCCGGCGCCGCGCCGGGCGCGTCGTCGGGCCTCGCACCGGCCGGCCTTCCGAGGTCGCTGCGGCCGGTGGCGGCCGATGGCGGGAGCGCCGTGCCCGGCTCGACGTCGAGGCTGAGCGCGGGCGCCGCCGCGCTGCGAGCCTGGCCCGCACCCACGTCCCACCATGCGATCCGTGGGCCGGCAATCCGCAGCGGGCCCGCGGTCTGCGGCACCACCGAGAACCGCCGCGTGAGCCTGACCTGCGGACGGCCGTCCTCGAAGGTTTCGTCATACTGCGGCGCTTCGGCGAAGACCTGAGCGCCGTCGACGGCCGGAAGTGCGACGTCGGGCAGCTGGGTGCCCACCGCACCGTCGAACAGGACTTCCAGCACCAGCGTGGTCGCCTCGCCGGCGCGGGCCCGGGTGGCGGCCTCCAGCCAGCGTGCCTGCACGCCGTGGACCGGTAACCAGTCGCGGCCGGCGATGCCCGCCGGCAACGGACGCACCGACAGCACGCTGGGCGGCCCGTTGGCGGAGAGTTCGCGCGGTCCGCGGTTGAACAGGCCGTCGAACATGCCGCCGGAGACGCCGCGCCCCTCGAAACTCGCGCCGGGAATGGTCAGCATGCCGCTGCGCTCGGGCACCAGCAGGAAGCGCCGTTCGACGACGGTGTAGCGCCGACCGTCGATGTCGCGGGTGTACTGGGTATCGCTGCCGACGCGCTGCAACGATGCACCGTCCGGCGGCGGCTGCTCGAGCTGGCCGGAGACCAGCGGCACTGCGTAATACAGCCGTACGGTGTACGCCACCGCCTGCTGCACGTAGGGCGATTGCGTATCGACCTCGGACTCGACGAACGCGGGCGCGCCGTCGCGCGCGGCGCTGACCACCGCCGGGCCGACGCTGAGCTGCAACGGAGCGGTCGTGGCGCTGCCCACCTGCAGTGCCGGCACGACGACCAAGCCTTCGCGTCGCGGGCGCAGGGCCACGCCGTGCAGCGTGCGCACGCTCTGCCGACCGTTCTGGATCTCGACCTGCCGGCGGCTGGTGTGGCCGCTGAGGGCGAAGTCGCGTTCCAGTGGCGTCCAGTCGGGCGCGGCGCTCGCGTCGTCGCTTTCGACATTGAGCGTCGTGCTTTCACCGAAGGCGATGCGGTCGCGATCGAGCCAGGCCTGCACCTGGGCGTGCGCGCGCCCCGTGGCCAGCGTGCACAGCAGGACCGCCAGCCAGCATCCGGCGAGGGTGGCCGATCGGGATCGCGTCATCGGGTCTCTCCGTTGCGGCGGCGCTCGTGTTCGAGGCGGAACTTCGCCCGCAGCAGGCCACCGGGATCGTCGGGCAGGCGGCGCAGCAGGGCGTCGTTGGCCTGCCGGCGTTCGGCGTCGGCGGTGTCGCGCGGGACCGCGTCCGGCGCGCCGGCCTGCGGCGTCTCGTCACCGGCGGCATTGCGCGCGTCGAGCGCACGCTGCATCCGCTCGCGCTGGGCCGCATCCGCCTGGCGTTGCGCCTCGGCATCGTTCGGCGACGCGGGTGCCGGCTCGGGCGTCGTCTCCGGGGGCGCTGGTGCAGGCGCGGGCGGCGTGTCCGGCGACGCAGGCGGCGACGGCTGACGCGGCTGCCCCGGAGACGGCGCACCGTCTCCAGGGCTCGGACGCCCCGCGTCCTGTGGCTGGCCATGCGGCGGCGCCCGGGGATCCTGTCCGGGACCCGGAGGCGGCGTGCGCCGCCGGGCCGCGTCCACCGCCGCGCGGTTGGCCTCGGCATCGGCCATACCCGGCCGAAGCCGCAGGGCCGCGTCATAGGCGTCGATGGCCGCGTCGAGTTCGCCCTGCTTCGCCAGCGCGTTGCCGCGGTTGTAGGCCGCCTCCGCCCCGGGCAGCGTGGCCCAGCGCTGCGCGGCATCCGCATAACGTCCGGCGCGGTAGGCCTCGGTGCCCTCGAGCATGCGCGCGTGTTCCACCTGGTCGGCGCGCCGCCACGGCGTGCCCTCGATGCCGGCCTCCTGCGCGACCGACGGCAGCACCGGCAGCAATGCGATGCACGCGACCGCCATCAATGCGCCCCCGCGCCGGAATGCCAACAGCACGAGGCACAACAGCGGCAGTACGAACCAGTAGCCCTGATCGGCCCAGCGCAGCGCACCGCCGGCGCCCGACGCCGGCGTGACGCCGCTGGACGTGGGATCCGCACGCGTCCCCTGCACGTCCAGCGCGCGCAGGTCGGCATCGTCGGCGGTCAGCCGCACGTATCGCCCACCGCCCGCGGCCGCCAGTGCCTCGAGCGACGGTACATCGAGGCGTGCATGCGCCAGTCCGCCGGTGCCATCGCGATGAGCGGCGCCCTCGGGCGTACCGAGGCCGAGTGCGGACACGCGGTAGCCCATGCGCGCCGCGGTCGCTGCCTCACTGATCGCTGCACTGTCGGCCTGGCTGGCCATCAGCAGGATCTCGCCCTGCGTGGCGCCGCGCTGGCGCAGCAGCCGCGTGGCCTGCTCGATCGCCCGGTCCGTCCGCTGGCCGTCGGCGGGCATGACGTCGGGCGACAGCGCATCGAGGTACAGCGCCAGGTTGGCGGCATCCTCGGTCAGCGGTGCCACCGTGAAGGCGTCATCGGCGAAGACCAGCAGGGCCGTCTCGCCCGGGCCGCGGGCCGCGAACAGTCCGGCGAGCTTGGCGCGCGCCTGCAGCAGCCGCGAGGGCGGCAGATCACCGGCGTTCGTCGCGGTGGACAGCTCGAGCGCGACCACCAGCGGCGCCGACGTCGTGCCCTGCAGCGGCGCCGGCAGCTGGCGCCAGCCCGGTCCGGCCAGGGCGAGCACCGCGCACAGCGCGGCGAGCATCCAGCCGGCGAGCCCCAGCAGTCCACCACGATCGACCCGACGTTCGATCAGGTGCGGCAGCAGATGCGCGTCGATCGCGCTGCGCCAGACATCCGCGTTGCGACGTCGCGCCCACCAGCACCCGGCCAGCACCGGCAGCACGAGCAGCGCCCACAGCCACAGCGGTCGCGTGAAATGGAGTCCGTCCAGCAGCGCGATCACGGCGCCGCCTCCTGCGGCACGGTGGCCGCCGCGTGACGCGACCGACGCCGCGGCAGCGCCGCGACCAGCAGCAACAGACAGGCACCGGCCAGCGGAAGCGGATAGCGCTCGATCCGCGGACGCAAGGCGGGCCCCGCGCGTGCCACCGGCTCGAGCCGGTCGATCTCGTCGTAGATGCCGGCGAGTGCATCGGTGTCGCGCGCCCGGAACGCGCGTCCCCCCGTCGCATCCGCGATGGCCTGCAACGCGGCTTCGTCGATCGCGGGCTCGCTGTCGGCCGGCAGCCTGAAGCCGAACATCGAGAGATCACCTTCATCACTGCCGAACGCGATCGTATGCACGCGCACGCCGGCGTCGCGGGCCAGTTCGGCGGCCTTGTCCGGGCTTAACACCCCGGCGTTGCTCACACCGTCGGTCAGCAGAATCAGCACCCGCTGCGAACGCGGCTGATCCTGCAGACGCTTGACCGCCAGTCCGATCGCATCACCGATCGCGGTTTCCCGACCTGCGAGGCCGACCACGGTTTCGTCGAGCTGCTGCTGCACGCTGGCGCGGTCGAGGGTCAGCGGCGTCATCGCATACGCGCGCTGACCGAAGACGATCAGACCGACCCGGTCACCGCTCCGACGCTCGAGAAAATCGGCGAGCACGGCCTTGGCCGCGGTCAGGCGGTCGACCACGCGCGTGCCGAGCCGCATGTCGGTTTCGCCCATGCTGCCCGACAGATCCACTGCCAGCATCAGATCGCGCGCCGCGCGTGGCGGATGCTCCGGCGGTCCCCACTGCTGCGGCCGCGCCGCGGCGACGCACAGCAACAGCCAGGCCAGCCACAACAGCCACGGCGTGCGCGGCGCGTCGCCCGCGTGGCCACCGCGGCCGGGCACCGGCAGCGCCGCATAGGGCACCCGAAGCGCGTCACCGCCACCCCGGCGCGGCGGCAGCCAACGCCGCGCGATCCATGGCAGCGGCGCGGCGGCCAGCATCCACGGCCACGCGAAGACGGCCGACAGCGCATCCCACGCGGAGGCGAACGCGCTCATCGCGTGCCGGCCATCAAGGCGAGGAAACGCGCGCGCGCGAGGGTCCGGAGCGCTTCGACCTCGTCGTCCGGAACGTCCTTGCGGAACGCGCCATCGCGCAGCAGGGCACCGGGTCCCTCGACGAACCCCGCGTGGCCGTCGCCGGCGTCGAGGAACTGCAACCAGGCATCGCCCTGCAGGCGGTCCGCGTCCGGACGCGCGCGCCGCGCCGCACGACGCAGCAACGCAGAGATCGCCGCGACCCGCCCGGGGGTGTCGCCGGCTGCAGCGACGGCCGTGTCGAACAGCCGCATCCAGCCGCGGCGACGACGGGCGATGCGCCACCGCCACACGGTCAGACCCACCAGCACCAGCAGCAGGCCGGCGGCCAGCCACCACCAGCCCGGCGCAGGTGGCCACCAGCCGGGCGCTGCGGTGGCGTGGATGTCGCGCAGGACGAGGTCGGGAATCGCCACGTCACACCGCCCTTGGCCGGCCGAACATCGGCAACCAGAGCCCGCTCGGCATCTCGCTCGACAGCACCGTGCTGCGGACGCGCGCGGCCTGCAGCAGGGTTCCAGCGCGCGCGAGCGTGCCGGCGAACGCATCCTCCCAACGCGCACGCTGCGTCGCCTGGGCGAGATCGAGCTCCACCGGGCCCGACGGCCCGGCGAAGCGCAGCTGTGCGTGCGGCGGCGCCTGCTCCAGTGGATCCGACAGCAGCAGCACCAGCACATCGCTGTGCGCCGACAGTGCCAGCCAGCGACGCGCGGGTACGGTGACTACGCTGGCGGCATCGGCCAGCACCAGCACGCGCGAACCGGGGCGGGCCACCCGTGCCGCGTGTTCGAGCGCCATGGCGAGGCCGTCATCGGCCAGTGGCGGCTCGGCATACCAGTGCGCCAGCGCATGCAGCACGCGCAGTGCGCCGCGGCGCCCACTTGCCGGCGGCACCGGGGCCTCATGCGAGGTCCCGCGGATCGCCGCGACCCGGTCGCCGTCCGCGACGGCGGCCCAGGTGGCGATCGCACCGGCACGCGCGGCCTGCACCGATTTGTAGCGGACCCGCGTGCCGATGTAGAGCGACCGCGCCGTGTCGGCAACCAGAAGGGTCAGCCGCTCCCGCTCGGCCTGGAAGGTCTTGGTATGGGTGCGTCCGGTGCGCGCGGTGACACGCCAGTCGATGTGACGCGCATCGTCACCGGCCACGTAGTCCCTGGATTCCGCGTATTCCATGCCGTGGCCGCGCGCAGGGGCCAGTGCCTGGGCGCGCACGCCCGAGCGCGCGCGCCGCGCGGTCGCCCCGCGGCCGACCGCATCGCGCAGGGCGACCAGTTCGGCCAGCGTCGGGCGGATCCCCGTGTCGCGGCCCGGACCGGTCGTGCGCGTCGGCGTTGCAGACATCATGCGGCGCGCCGATCAGGGAAGCGGAACACAATCGATCAGGGCATCGACCAGCCGCTCGCCGTCCCACCCTTCGGCCGTCGCCTCGTAGCTCGGAAGCACGCGATGCCGCAGCACGTCCGGCGCCACGGCGCGCACATCGTCGGGCGTGACGAAATCGCGGCCCGCGAGCCACGCGGTCGCGCGCGCGCACCGTTCCAGCGCGATCGAGCCACGCGGACTCGCGCCCCAGGCGATCCGCCGCGCCAGCGCCGCGTCGTAGGGCGTGGCATCGCGCGTCGCGAGCACCAGTTCGACCACGTAGCGCTCGACCGCCGGCGCCATATGCAGTTCGAGCACCGCGCGCCGTGCGGCGAACAGGGTCGCGAGCGGCATGCGTTCGATCTCGACTGCCTGCGCATCCAGTTCGGCCAGGGCGCGTCCGCGCGCCAGCGCGAGGATGCGCGATTCGGTATCCGCATCGGGGTAGCCGACCCGCACGTGCATCAGGAAGCGGTCGAGCTGCGCTTCGGGCAACGGGAACGTGCCTTCCTGCTCGATCGGATTCTGGGTCGCCATCACCAGAAAGAGCTGCGGCAGGCGATACGTTTCGCGGCCCACGGTGACCTGGCGCTCGCCCATCGCCTCCAGCAGTGCGGATTGCACCTTCGCCGGCGCGCGGTTGATCTCGTCGGCCAGCAGCAACGGATGGAAGATCGGCCCGGGCTGGAATTCGAAGCGTCCATCCTGCGGGCGCCAGATCTCGGTGCCGGTCAGGTCGGCCGGGAGCAGATCGGGCGTGAACTGCACGCGGGCGAACTCGGCATCCAGGCGCGCCGCGAGTGCACGGATCGCAGTGGTCTTGGCCAGGCCGGGCGCGCCCTCGACCAGCAGATGGCCATCGGCGAGCAGCGCGACCAGCAGACGCTCGACCAGTGCCGACTGCCCGAGGATCGCCTGCGCCAGAGACTCGCGCAGCGCGCCGAAGCGCCGCTGCAGGTCGTCCGCCTTACCGGTTCCGTACTCCATCCAGGATCCTGTCCGCGACGCAAGGGTGCGCCAGGGCCAGTTTGACCGGAAACGCCCTCCATTGGTTCCGACGGTCCGGGCGGCACGAAAATATGGCACCGCGCAAACCAGAACGGGACCCGATCGGGTCCCGTTCCGGATACAGCGTTGGTAGACGTCTCAGAGCGCGGGGCGCTGGGCGACGCGCATGACCTTCGGCGTGACGAAAATCAGCAGCTCCGCCTTTTCCCTGGCTCGACCACGGTTTTTGAACAGATTACCGAGGATCGGAAGATCACCGAGGAAAGGTACCTTCGACAGCGACGCACGATCTGCGAACTCGTAAACGCCGCCGATCGCAACCGTCTGCCCATCGTCGATAAGAACAGCCGTTGTAACATTGCGCTTGCTAATCAATGGCACGGATCCAATGCCGGGGTAATCCGTTTCCCCGGTCACCTCGTCTTTCTTGATATCCATCGCCAGAAACACACGCCCATCATTCGTGATCGTAGGCGTTACCTTGAGTTCAAGCAGCACATCCTTGAATTCCACAGTCGGAATGCTATTCGCCTGACCACCGGTCACCGTGAGATAGCCGACTTCCTGGCCTTGGCTGATCACTGCCTCGCGCTGGTTGCTTGTGACGATACGCGGGTTTGAAATGACTTCACCACGTTGCTCGGACTGCAACGCTTGCAACTCGACACCCCAATCAATCGTATTGCCGAGGATCGTGAAAGCGAGAGACGGAGCACCACCGGTAACGGGAAGGCTCACATTCAGACCGCCAGCTCCTAGGGCCCCGTCTTCGCCGGCGCCGAGGCTTCCACCAAAATCGACCCGCTGCTTGCTTGCACTGATGCCGAATCGTGCGCCGAGATCTCGCGCGAAGGACTCATTTGCAATGACGATGCGCGCTTCGATCACGACCTGATCGACTGGCTTATCTAGCGTGTTCACCAGGCGCCTGATCTCACCAACACGCTGCGGGATGTCGATCACCAGCAGCGTATTGGTGCGACGGTCAAAGCTGATGCTACCGCGCGACGAAAGGAAACCCCGATTTTGTGATGCTCCGCTGTTACTTCCACCACCGGAACTTGTCTTGCTCTCGTCAGTCAGCAGCTTGGCGATATCTTCCGCATTGCCGTAGCTGATCGGAATGTACTCGGTGGTCATTTCCGCGCGCTCTTCGATCGCCAGACGCGCATCCTCGCGCGCCTGCTCGAACGCGGCGATTTCGCTCTGCGGCGCCACCCAGACCACGTTGCCGCTGCGGCGCTTGTCGAGCGACTTGGCCTGCAGCACGATGTCCAGCGCCTGATCCCACGGCACGTTCTGCAGACGCAGCGTGACGTTGCCGACCACGCTGTCGCTGGCGACGATGTTGAGGTTCGACTCGTCTGCGATCAGCTGCAGGACGGTCCGCACTGGCACGTCCTGGAAGTTGAAGGTCACCGGCGCACCGCTGTAGGCACGAGCTTCCGACGCAGCAGCCGCTGCGGTCTGGCCCATCGTCGCCGACAGGCTCGCCGAGCCGACGGCGCGCGTTCCCGAACGGGGCACGATCTCGACGATGTAGTCGCGTCCGCTCTGGTAAGCCAGCGGCTCGAACTCGCCCCGCGCGGTCAGCACGACCTGACTCCCGGCGCCGTCCTGGCGGGCGTCGATGCGCTGCACCGGCGTCGCGAAGTCGGTCACGTTCAGTGGCCGCTGCAGCGATGCCGGCAGCGTCGCGCCGCCGAGGTTCACGACCACGCTGCCGTCCTGCGTGCGCAGGTCGGGCGTCGCGCCATCGCCGTCGAAGCGGAGGATGAGCTTACCCGAGCCCCCGTCACCCCGCTTGAAATCCACGTCGGTCACGGTCACGGCCGGCGATTGCGCAGCGGCAGTCGCCGACTGCAGCATCAGCAGCGGCGACCCCGACGCCACGCCCGGATCCGCGGCCTGTGCTCCGCTGAATGTCGCCACCAATCCAATGGCGAGACCGAGCGCACCGGCACGCATCGGAGACGTCCGGCCAGCCCGAAGGCTCCCCGCTTTGCTCACGGTCATCTTGCTTCCCCTCATCATTTTTCGTTCAGCGCGAGCGATGCCGGACGTTCCAGCCACCCGCCGGCGCCATCGGGCACGAGCTCGACCAGCTCGATGCGACTTTCATTGACCGATGTCACCCGGCCATCGTTCTGCCCCAGATAATTCCCCGAGCCAATGCGGTAGGTCACCTTGTCGGGCGCGAGCACCAATCCGACGATGCGCCCCCCGGTTCCGATCGTGCCGACCATCGCCAGACTGTCGAGCGGGAACTGCTCGGTGATCTCCTTGCGCCGGTTGGAATCCGGACGCGGACCGCTACCACTGTCGGCATCGGTGAACGCGTTGCTGAAGGGATCACGAATGGTCTGGGCGGAATATTCGAACGTCTCGAACTGCTGCATCACCGGCAGCGGATCGAGCGCCGGCGCCGGGCGCTGCTTGACCTCGTCGACCCACTGCTCGAGGTTGGGTGCGTCGCCGGGCGTGCTCGACACGCCGCGGCCGCAGCCCGTCGCCACGAATGCAATCGCGAGCAGCGCAAGGCCACGCGTCATGCCTGTCTTGATCGGCATCATTGCGCCCCCCCGGCGGCCTGTTCTGCATCTGCCTGCATCTGCTCGGCGGTTTCCTCTTCGTCGAGGTACCGGTATGTCTTCACGGTGCCGGACAGCTCGAGGCTGGAATTGGGTCCGATCGCCGCCAGCCCGTCACCAGCGCCGCCACGCGGTTTCAGCTGGATGTCGTGCATCGTCATGATGACTACGCGCGGCAGCGACGCGACACCACTGACGAACGCGCCGAACTGGTGGTAGGTGCCGACCATGCGCAGCGCGATCGGCTGCTCGGCGTAGAACTCACGCGGCGACTCCTCGCCCGGCCGGAACAGGTCGTTCTGGATGCCGGTCGCGATCGCCGTCTGCGAGATGTCGACGATCAGGTCGGGCATTTCGGTCTTGCTCGGCAACTGCCGCAGCATCTGCTGCAACTGCTGCTCCATCTGCGCGAGCTGCTGCTTGAGCGGCTCGAGATTCGCAGCGCGGCCCTGCTTGGTCTCGAAGTCCTGGCGCAGCGTGCGCTCCTGGGCTTCCAGCCCTTCGAGCTCCCCGCCCTTGTCGCGCGTCAGCACGTACCAGAGCAGACCGAATATCAGCAGGCCCACCAGAATGCAGGCGCCGATCTTGTACTCGCGCGGCCACACACCGGTGTTGTTGAAGTCCAGCTCGCGCAGGGACATCTTCTTCTTGCTCACGAGGCGGCTCCTTCGGCAATCGGCGCCGGCGCATCGACGGGGGCCGTGCCATCGGCAGGCGTCGTCGGGTCGAGCGCGCCTGCGGCTTCGGCTTCCTTGGCGGCGGGCGTCGACAGCTGCACGTTGAGGGTGAACGCGTACGGCAGGCCGGGCACGCCGTCCTGTGCCTCGATCACCGTCAGCTGCGCGTTCGACATCCAGCCCGAGGCATCGAGCGAGCGCATGTAGGTACTGACGCGCGCGTTCGACTGCGAGCGACCTTCCAGCGTCAGGCGTTGGCCCTCCTGCTTAAGCGAGGTGAGCAGCACGCCGTCGGGAATCGTGCGGACGAGCTGGTCGAAGAGGTGCACCATCTGCGAGCGGTTGCCCTGGAGCTCTTCGATCACCGCCTTGCGGGCCAGCAACTGCGAACGCTGACGATCGAGCGCGTCGATTTCGGCGATCTCACGGTCGAGCTCGACGATTTTTTGTTCTAGAAACCCGTTGCGCTCGCGCTGTCCATCGATCTGCGCGTTGTAGTACGAATTCACCAGGAACCACAGCGCGAAGCCCGCCACCGCGGCGATGCCCAGCATGATTCCGAATTCCTTCTGCCGCTGCTTGCGCCGTTCGGCGCGCCACGGGAGGAGATTGATCCTTGCCATCAGTCGAAGCTCCTCAGCGCGAGACCACACGCGATCATCAGCGCCGGCGCGTCCTGGGCGAGCGCATGAGCCTGGACGCGCGGACCGAGCGTCATCTGCGCCAGCGGATTGGCCAGAACGGTCTGAACGCCCAGTTGCTCCTCCACCATGTCGGCGACACCGGGAATCGATGCGCAACCGCCGGCCAGCACGATCTGGTCGACGCGGTTGAAATCACTGCCGGCATAGAAGAACTGGAGCAGGCGGCTGACCTGCTGGACCATCGCCTCCTTGAACGGCTCCAGCACTTCGACCTCGTAACTCTCCGGCAGGCCGCCCTGACGCTTGGCCAGACCCGCTTCCTCGTAGCTCAGGCCGTAGCGGCGCATGACCTCGTCGGTCAGCTGCTTGCCGCCGAACACCTGCTCGCGCGAGTACAGGCTGCGACCGTTGCGGAGCACGTTGAGGGTGGTCATCGTTGCGCCCACGTCGACCAGCGCGACCACGCCGTCGGACGGCATGCTCAGCGTGCTGGCGATCATCGCGAATGCGTTTTCGACCGCGAAGGCCTCGACGTCGACGACCCGAGCGGACAGGCCGCCGAGTTCGAGCGCGGAGGCGCGCAGCTCGACGTTCTCCGACCGCGAGGCCGCCAGCAGCACCTGCACCATCTCCGCGTTGCCGGGCATCGCCCCCAACACCTCGAAATCGAGATTCACTTCCTCGATCGGGTACGGAATGTAGTTGACCGCCTCGAGCTCGACCTGCGATTCGAGATCGTCCTCGTCGAGATCGGCCGGCATCGGAATGGTCTTGGTGATGACCGCCGAGCCCGCCACGGCAGCGGCCGCGTGCTTGGCCTTGGTCCCCGACCGGGAGACCGCGCGACGGATCGCTTCACCCACCGCCTCGACCTCGACGATGTTCTTTTCGACCACCGCATTCGGCGGCAGCGGTTCGACCGCGTAGTGCTCCACGCGATAACGATTGCCCTGCCGCGACAGCTGCAACAGCTTGACCGCAGTCGAGCTGATGTCGACGCCGATGAGCGGCACCTGGCTTTTTGTGATGAGCCCCACGGAATATCCCCTTTGCCACGGGCGCTTAGCCGCGCCTCGTGTCCCGGCGCATTAAATAACGGACTTTTAAGCTGATAGCAACAACCGCGATACATTCCGGCGGGGTGCAAGCGGTGTGCCGAGACCCGCGTCACGCGGCCCACGAGGTTCCATGCGGGGCCGGATGGCGGCCGCTCCCCTATACTCCGCCGCCATGAGACCCGAGCCTACGTCGCCAATACGCCCGTCCCGGCTCCGCCGCTTTCTGCGGTGGACACTGGTCCTTCTGCTGGCCCTGGGCATCCTGGGCGCCATCGCCGCCGGCATCCTCTACACCGCGGTGGCGTCCAAGCTGCCGGACGTCGAGGCGCTGCGCGACATCGAGATGCAGGAACCGCTCTACGTCTATGCGCAGGACGGACGGCTGATCGCGCTGTTCGGCGAAACGCGTCGTTATCCGGTGCAGATCGAAGACGTGCCCGAACGGTTGAAGCAGGCTTTCCTGGCCACCGAGGACGCGCGCTTCTACGAGCACAGCGGCATCGACTACCGCGGTGTGGCCCGTGCCTTGTGGCTGCTGACCACGACCAGCGACCGGCGCGTGCCCGGCGGCTCGACGATCACGCAACAGGTGGCGCGCCAGTTCTTCCTGAGTTCGGAGTACAGCTTCACGCGCAAGTTCGCGGAGATGCTGCTCGCGCGCAAGATGGAGCGGAACCTGAGCAAGGACGAGATCTTCGAGCTCTATCTCAACAAGAGCTTCTTCGGAAATCGCGCCTACGGTGTCGCGGCGGCGGCCGAGTTCTATTACGGCAAATCGCTGGATGCGCTCGATCTCGACGAGATGGCGTCCCTGGCGGCGATCCCGAAGTTCCCGTCCAGCGGCAATCCGCTGAGCAACCCCGAGCGCGCGAAGGAGCGGCGCGACGTCTACGTGCTCGCGCGGATGCAGGAACTGGGCTTCATCAGCGCCCAGGAAGCCGCTGCGGCACGGGCGGTCGAGATGCACGCCACGCCGCACGAGCGCCCGATCGAGGTCTACGCGCCCTACGTGGCCGAAATGGTGCGCCTAGAGATGGTCGCCCGCTACGGCGGCGACGTCCTGACCCGCGGCTACCACGTCACCACGACGATCGACCCGACCATGCAGGCGGCCGCCGAACTCGCGGTCCGCAACGGCCTGTCGACCTACGATCGCCGTCATGGCTGGGTGAAGCCCGCCGAGACCTATGAGCTTGCCGCCGACGAGGACGCGCCGACGGTTGCCCGCCGGCTGCGCGGCGTCGCCCCGCAGGGCGGCATGCTGCCGGCGATCGTCGTGCGCAGCGGCGACGGCACGGCCGACGTGGTGCTCGCGGACGCGTCCACCATCACCCTGGACGCCGCGAGCAGCCGGTGGACCGGACGCACTCCGGCCGCACTATTGACCCGCGGCGACCTCACGCGCGTGCGCCGCATCGAGACGCCGACGCGGGGCAATGCGAATGCAGACGCGACCGAGACGCCGCCGACGGTCACCTGGCAACTCGATCAGCTGCCGCGGGCCCAGGCCACCCTGGTGTCGATGGAGCCCGGCGATGGCGCGGTGCGCGCGCTGATCGGGGGTTTCAGCTTCGCCGGCAGCAACTTCAATCGGGCAACCCAGTCGCGCCGTCAGCCCGGCTCGAGCTTCAAACCGTTCGTGTTCGCCGCCGCGTTCGAGAAGGGGTTCAATCCTGCGTCCATCGTGCTGGATGCGCCGGTGCTGTTCCGGATGCGGCATGGCCAGGACTGGCGCCCGCAGAACTCCGACGGCCGGTTCCTCGGCCCGATGCGTCTGCGCGAGGCGCTGGTGCAGTCGCGCAACCTCGTTGCAGTGCGCCTGCTCGATGCGATCGGTGTCGACTACGCACGGCGCTACATCAGTCACTTCGGGTTCGAGGAATCGCAACTTCCGCCGAACCTGTCGATCGCGCTCGGCACGCCGTCGCTTTCGCCGCTCGACGTCACCCGGGGCTATGCGGTCTTCTCGAACGGCGGCTTCCGGGTCACGCCCTGGTTCATCGACGAGGTGCGCGACCGCGAAGGCACGGTGATCTTCAAAGAAAACGCGCCCCGCGCCTGCCGCGGCTGCGGCAGCGATGGCACCCCGGGCCAGGCCACGACGCCGTCCCACGTCGTGGACGGCTTCAATTTCGGTCCTGCCGCTGCCGAGCGCACGGTGACGGCTGCGCCCGAGGCGCCGGTCGAGCCGCCCGCGCCACGTGAGGACGGCGCCGCACCGGTGATGGCGCCGCGCGCCATCGACGAGCGCGTTGCCTACCAGATGATCTCGATGATGCGCGACGTCGTGCGTCGCGGCACCGGCACGGCCGCGCGCGTGCTCGAACGCGACGACGTGGGCGGCAAGACCGGCTCGACCAACGAGCATCGCGATGCCTGGTTCTCGGGCTTCGGCGGCAACCTCGTGACCTCGGTCTGGGTGGGCCGCGACGACAACCGTTCGCTCGGCTTCCGCGAGTACGGCGGCCGCGCCGCGCTTCCGATCTGGATCGACTTCATGCGGGTCGCGCTCGACGGCGTGCCGGAAGTGAGCAATGAACCACCGGAAGGGATGGTGCGCGTGGCCGTCAGCGCCGGTGGCCGGTTGCTGCCGACGACCGCCGAGAGCGGCGGCATCACCGAATACGTCAAGGCCGAGGATCTCGAGCGGATGGAATCCGAAATCGACCTCAGGATCGATGATGTTCCGGCCGAGGAAGCGTTCGACATCTTCTGATTTGGAGGGTCGGATGCCTCGGCGCGATCGCGCCGAGCTCGACCGAAGCGCACGGCGACCGGGTGCACCTTGCGCCCGGATGGACGCCCGAGCGGGCTCGCGCCCGGTCACGACGCGAATGGACTGCTTCGACCTGCATCGATGCCACGGGGCATGCGGATGCCGCGCGGCGCCAGCAATGCGGCCGTTGCGCGGGGCATCCGTCCGCGCGATTGGGTTCCAGGTCGAGGCGACCGTTGCGTCGCCCCGTGCCCGAGGGGGCCATGTCCGCGCCGGGCGTTACGCGCATTGTGCTCCGGCCGCACAGATCGTGGCGAAGCGGATAGCGGCGACAAGCTCGTGACGCGCCTCACCGCACACCGGCGGCATGCGCGCACCGCGCCTGGCGCAGTGCGCATCGTGTCCGGGCGGATCGCGGCATCGGCCCTTGCACACGCTTCACCCGGCTGAAGGCCGAGCGGAATGGCGCACGGGAATGCCTTGACCCGTCATCGCCCCGGGGTAGAGTCGACCCAGGTGATCGACAGGGGAACGCGCATGCACCACGCACGCCAGCACGCCGAAACGCGCACCCGCGAGCGTCGCCATCGACTGGCGCACGAGGCTGCGCGCCTGATGGCGGAAGGTGGGATCCGTGATTTCCATCAGGCCAAGCTCAAGGCGGCGAGCCGCCTCGGCATCCACGACGATGCGTCCCTGCCGCGCAACCGCGAGATCGAGGACGCGCTGAAGGAGTACCAGCGGCTCTTCAATGGCCCCCAGCATGGGGCCGGTTTACGACAGCGGCGGGAAGCCGCCCTGCGCGCGATGGCGTTCTTCGCCAGCTTCGATCCGAGACTGGTCGGACCGGTGCTCGAGGGCACCGCCGACGGGCACGCCCCCGTCGCCCTCCACCTGCACGCGGAGTCGCCCGAGTCGGTGGCACGGTTCCTCGACGATCACGAAATTCCCGCCGAAGCGCGCGTGCGGCGTCTGCGCCTCGACCGGCAGCGCGCGGCGGACTTCGATGTCTGGGTCTTCTCGGCCGAAGGGCTCACCTTCGACCTGACGGTATTGCCGCCGGCGTGCCTGCGCCAGGCACCGCTCTCCGCCGTCGATGAGCGCCCGATGCGTCGCGCCTCGCGCAGCCAGCTTGAGAGCCTGCTGGCGCTCGAGCATCCGGCTGCCTCGTGACACACGCGGGCGAGGATCGCTCGACCCAGGCGCACGCCGCACCGACTGACGCCCTTGACCGTTACTCGGCGACGATCTGGGCGCTCGCGCCGCTACCGAACACCCGCGCGCGGGCGCCGATGCGCAGAGTGTCGACGTTCGCCGCGCGGATTGCCGACTCGCCGCCTTCGTCGAAGCGCAGCATCACCATGTAGGCAGTGACGGTCCGCGCGCCCGAGGTGGCCGCCATGCTGCCGACGAGATCGCTGGTGGTGCTGCTGGCGACGTCGTAGGCCTCATACGTGTATTCACCGGTCACCCGCGAGGCAGCGCGGCCGGCCGCACGCCCGAGCGCACGGCCGAACGCGCCTGCCGTGCGTGAGGCGGCAGGCGGGGCGCCCGCGGCGGCCTCGACCTGCATCGGCGTGATGCCGGTGATCACCCCGCTGCGGAACGTCATCTCCTGCGCGGAGGCATGGGCACCGAGCATCGCCAATCCGCATGCGACCACTGCGGTCCGAATCCATTTCATCGTCATGTGTGTCGTCCTTGAACATCGCGCTTCGACCACGCGACGCCGGCATCCGCGATGGATGCGGCCGGTGTCACGCCCCGGAACCAGTTTGAAGGACGCGTCGCACCGCCGTTGCCGGAAAAGTGCCGATCACATGGTGAGGGTTTTCCGCCTGACAGTGCCAGGACATAGATGCGACAAAGGCGGCCCGAAGGCCGCCCTTGTCCTGAAACGCACTGCGCGCCAGCGCGCGCAGTGCCAGCGTCAGCGCTTGTCGCTGGCGACGTAGTCGCGGACGTCGTAGCCGGTGTAGATCTGGCGCGGACGCCCGATCTTGGCTTCCGGATCGACCTGCTGCTCGAGCCAGTGCGCGGCCCAGCCGGCCGTGCGGCCGATGGCGAACATGACGGTGAACATCTCCGTCGGAATGTTCAGCGCCTTGTAGATGATGCCGCTGTAGAAATCGACGTTCGGGTAGAGCTTGCGCTCGACGAAGTAGTCGTCCTTCAGCGCCGCCTCTTCGAGCTTCATCGCGACATCGAGCAACGGATCGTTGATGCCCAGCTCGCCGAGCACCTTGTGGGTCATCTCGCGGATGATCTTCGCGCGCGGGTCGAAGTTCTTGTACACGCGGTGGCCGAAGCCCATCAGACGGAACGGGTCGTTCTTGTCCTTCGCGCGCAGCACCGCCTTCTCGACGTTGTCGGCCGTGCCGATCTCGGCCAGCTGCTTGAGCACCGCCTCGTTGGCGCCGCCGTGCGCGGGGCCCCACAGCGCAGTGATGCCGGCGGCGACGGACGCGTACGGATTCGCGCCGGTCGAACCGACCAGGCGCACGGTCGAGGTCGACGCGTTCTGCTCGTGATCGGCGTGCAGGATGAAGAGCAGGTCCATCGCCTTGGCGACGACCGGGTTGAGCTCCAGCGGCTCGCTCGGCACTTCGAACATCATGTGCAGGAAGCGGTCGACGTAGTTCAGGCTGTTGCGCGGGTAGCGGATCGGCTGGCCGATCGAATAGCGATAGGCGGCCGCGGCCAGCGTCGGCACCTTGGCGATCAGGCGGATCGCGGCCAGGCGGCGCTGCTCGGGATCCTGCAGATCCAGCGTGTCGTGATAGAACGCCGACATCGACGCGACCGAAGCCGCGAGCATCGCCATCGGATGCGCATCGTGGCGGAAGCCCTGCAGGAAGCTCTTCAGCGACTCGTGCATCATCGTGTGATGCGTGACTTCGTGCTCGAACTTCGCGAATTCGTCAGCGGTCGGCAGTTCGCCGGCCTGCAGCAGGTACGCGACTTCGAGGAAGCTCGACTTCTCGGCCAGCTGGTCGATCGGGTAGCCGCGATACAGCAGCACGCCTTCGTCGCCGTCGATGTAGGTGATCGCGGACTTGCAGCTCGCGGTGGCGGTGAAGCCGGAGTCGTAAGTGAAGCAGCCGGTTTCCTTGGGCAGCTTCGAGATGTCGATGCAGGGATTGCCGAGCGTGCCGTGCAGGACGGGCAGTGTCACCGTCTTGCCGGCGGCATCGAGCGTGACCTGGTCGAGCTTGGAATTGGATTCAGACACTCTGGGGCTCCTCATTTCTCCGGACGTCACTGCGTCCGGCCTGGCGGGCGCGGCGAATGCCGCAACGCGTCAATTATCGCATAGGGCCCGACGGCGAGGCCGCCCGGCGCCATTGCACGAAAGTCGAACACGGAGACGCCCGCCACATCGAGGGATGCAGCGGGCGTGGACGCGACACAAATGCAGACGGCCGCCCAAGGGCGGCCGCCACAGACCAACGGTGCGCGATTACTTCGCGTAGCGCCGGCGGAACTTGTCGACGCGGCCGCTGGTATCCATGATCTTGTTCTGACCGGTGTAGAACGGATGCGTCGCGGACGACACTTCGATCTTGATCAGCGGATACTCGTTGCCGTCTTCCCACTGGATCTTTTCCTTCGCCGTCGCGGCGAGGGTCGAGCGGGTCAGGAACTTGAAGCCATCGGACGTGACGTCCTGGAAGACGACTTCACGGTAATCGGGGTGGATGTCGGCCTTCATGGCGGGCACCAAAGTTGCGCAAGGGAAGAGCGGCATTTTAGCCTGCGCCGAGCCCGCGCGCAAGCCGTGTGATCAACCGGCCTGCAGGGCCTCACGGACCAGCGCGTGGAAGCGCGCACGGTCGTAGCGCATGAGGATGGTGGCGTTGTCGGGCCGGCCGAGCTGCCGCTGCCAGTCGACGACCGTCGCGCCGCGGGCCGGGCCCTGGTCGATGACGACGTCGATGGGCCGGGCAATGGTCTCCTCGGCGCCGTCGGGCGCCAGCAACCAGGCCATCGCCAGCGCATCGGCCGAATGCCAGTCGTCACCCCGCCGGTCGGCGGACCATTCCCGGGTCTTGCGCGAGATGGCTTCGTAGAAGCGGGCCCGCTCGCCGCCTTCGCGCATCCAGCCCAGCACCATGTCATGCGGCAGGCCGTGGGCGACCGTGGCCTCCCAGTCCGACAGCTCGAACTGCGGGAACGCCTCGAACACGATCTTCGCCGCCTCGGGATCGAAGTAGACGTTGAACTCGGCCGACGGGGTGATGTTGCCGTGGCCGGTGACGGCGCCGGCCATCGTGACGAAGCGGGCGATCCGCGTCGGCAGCGACGGGTCGAGCTTCAGCGCGAGCGCGACGTTGGTCAGCGGGCCGAGGGCGATCAGCACCAGGCGCCCGGCGTGGACGTGCGACAGCCGCAGGATCGCCTGCGCCGCATGCTCACGCTCGGCCTTGTGGGCCGCCGGAACGTAGCCGATGTCGCCGAACCCGTCGTTGCCATGCACGTAGGCCGCGTCCGGCGCGGGATGCAGCAACGGCGAGGCACTGCCCGGAAACACCGGAATGTCGGCGCGGCCGACCACCTCGCAGAGCTTCAGGGCATTGGCCGTGGTGTGCGCCAGCCCGACGTTGCCGGCGGCGATGGTCAGGCCGACCACCGCATGCCGGGTATCGGCGAAGGCCAGCAGCAGCGCAAGGGCGTCGTCGACGCCCGGATCGGTATCGATGAGCAGCGGGATCGTATCGGTCATGCGCCATTATGGCGGCGCGGCCCGCCCTGTGCATCGAGGACCGGACGACGGCAGGCCCGTCGCCCGGTCCCGCGCTCACCACTGCAGACCCGCGCCCATCGTGATGCCGACATCGTTGCGGGTATTGGTCGTGCCGCTGAACTTGTAGACCCAGCGACCGCTGTCGGACACGGTGGTGATGCCGACCGCGACCCCGGCCTCCTGTTCGTAACCACTGACCGCGGCGGCGATCATGCTGCGCCCGGGCTGATAGGCCTGGGGCAGCCCGGCCACCGCCATTGCCGAAGCGACGCCCGCGCGATAACCGCGGTCGACGTCCCAGATGTCGGACTGCATCTGGCCGAGCCGCTGGTCGGTGTAGGCATTGGCCGACTGCGTGGCACGCTCGAGGCCGGCATTGAGCTGGCTCACATTGACCGCATCGGTCGCCGCCGTGCCGGCCGCGACGTTGGTGATCTGGCGCTCGCCTCCGACGGTGCCGACCGACACCGTGCTCACCCGATCCGCGACCGATCCCTGGCCGAGCGCCACGGCATTGCCGGCGCTGACGCTCGTCCCCTGCCCCACCGCGGTGCCTCCACCTGCGGCAACGGTCGCCCCCTCGCCGACGGCCACGGCATTCTCGGCGCCAGCCGCGATCGAGGCGTTCGCACCGAGCGCCGTGCCGTTGGCCGCCTGCGCGCGCGCATTGCCTCCGACCGCGGTCGCGCGATCGGCCGTGGCGGCGCTGTCGCTGCCGACGGCGACGGCCCGGTCGCCGTCCGAGGTCGCCGTTGCGCCGAGGGCGAGACCACGCGAGCCCTCGGTCACCGACGCATCGCCGCTGCCGTCGCGCGGGCCGTCGATGCCCACCAGACGGTCACTGCCGCCCCCACCCGGGGGCGGGTCCCCGATCAGGCTGCCGACCTCGTCCAGTCCATCGTTCAACGCGGCGAGCGCTTCGCCGATCGTCGAGTAGAACGCGCCCTGCACTAGGTAACGGGGCGCGACGAAGCTGCCGTCGACAGCCACGCCTGCACCGCCGCCCAGCAACTGGGCGATCGCCGAATGGGTGGAGAACAACTGCCCGCCGGTGATGGCTTCGCTGCTGCCGGACGCCAGCAGGCCGTCGGCGAGATTCGCGAGCACCGTGCCACCTGTGCCGGCGAACGTCAGCCGTGCGAAGTCCGGAGCACCGCCGACGTCGTCGTAACGCACCGCGAACACGCTGTCCGAATTGATCTCTGTGATCGCGCTGCGCATCTGCGCCATGTTCACCGCGTCGGTGTCGTCGCTGCCGGCGGCTACGCCGCTCAGGCGACGTGCGGCCCCGGCACTGTTGAAGAGACTCGCCTGCGTGCCCCCGGTCTGGCCGCCGATACTCAGCACCAGCGCATCGGGATCCTGCCGGACGAGACCCTCGGATCCTGCGATCAGGCCCGCGATCGCGGCGGTATTGGTCACGGTGCGCCCGTCGAGGTTCGCCACCGCGGCGCCCACCCCGCCGACGGCGATCGGAGTGCCGCTGCCGTCGTCGAGCACGTAGGTGGGGCCGGTGACCGCGCCGGTGGCCGGATCGATTGCGGCACCGCCGCCGAGCGCATCGACCAGCGGCGCCAGCTGCCCGACGTTGACCGCATCACCGCTGACAACGCCGGCGGCCACATTCTCCAGGCGCGTACCCGCCGGGCCGGCCAATACGATCCGCGACAGATCAGGCGCGCCCGTACCATCGTCCGCATAGCGCACCGCGAACGCGCCGATCGCCACGGCATCGCCGAGCGCGGTATCGACCGCCCCGAACGCGTCGCCGACATTGCGATACGTTGCTCCCGCGATCTGGTACGTCGGCGCATTGATCGCACCGGACGCATCCACGCTGGCACCTCCGCCCAGATGCGCGGCCGTGGTGCCGGCGACATCGAACAGCTGGCCGCCGTTGACCGCTTCGGTGCTGCCGGCGGCCACCGTGCCGGCCGCCAGATTGCCGATGACGGTACCGCCGGCACCGGCGAGGCTGATCCGCGTGAGCACGGGGTCGCCGGCACCGTCGGTGTCGTAGCGAACCGCCAGCGCGGCGAGCTCGTCGACGCCTTCACCCACCGAATCGAATGCCGCATCCATTGCCGTGAATGCCGCGCCGACGTTGTCGAAGGTGCCGCCGCGAACCGCGTACGACGGCGCCGTGACACTGCCATCGGCCGCCACCGCGGCGCCGCCGCCCAGATGCGCGGCCATCGAGGTTCCCGCCGCCGCCAGCTGGCCGAGGTTGACCGCGTCGTCCGTATCGACCGCATTCGCGACGCCGCTCACCCGACGCGCGTCGCCCGACAGGCTCGCGACGTTCACCTCGTCGCCCGCTGTCTGTCCACCGATCCGGATCACCAGCGATCCTGGATCCTGCTGCACGATGCCGGCCGTGCCCGCCAACAGGCCGTTGATTCCCTGCGTGTTGAGTTTGGTGCGGCTGTCGAGATTGACGACCGCCTCGCCGACGTTGACGGCGGTGACGTTGGTGCCGGTGTTGCTGCCGTCGTCGAGCACATAGGTGGGCGCCGTGACCGCACCGGTGACCGGATCGATGGCCGCGCCGCCGCCCAGCGAGGCGACCAGGGGGGTGAGCTGCCCGACGTTGACCGCCTCGTCGCTCGCGACGCCCGCAGCGACATTCGCCAGCGTCGTGGCGCCGGTCGCTCCATTGCCGAAGGTGATCCGCGCGAAGTTCGGCGCGCCCGTGCCGTCGTCGTCGTAACGCACCGCCGCCGCGCCGATCGCCACGGCATCACCCAGCGCGAGATTCACCGCGGCGAAGGCCGATCCGACGTCGCCATAGCTCGAGCCACCCACCGCGTACGCGGGCGCCGTCAGCGTGCCGTCGACTCCCACCGCCGCGCCGCCACCGAGGCGGGCGGCGACCGAGCCGGCCACGTCGAACACCTGACCACCGGTCACGGCTTCATTGCTGCCGGCGGCCACGGCGCCGGCCGCGACATTGGCGATCGTGGTGCCGCCCGCGCCCGCGAGCGTCAGCCGGGCCTGCGTGCCGTCGTCGTACTGCACGGCTGCGGTGTCGAGCGCGGCGACCTGGTTCTCCACCACGCGCAGCTGGCGCAGGTTCACCGCATCTGTGTCCTGATCGCCGTCGGCGACGTTGACCACCTGACGCTGCGCCGTGCTCGTGCCGACCGACACCGTGTTCGCACGGGTCGCCGTCGACGCGGTGCCGAGCGCGACACTGTTCTCACCACTGGCCACGGCGAACTGACCCAGCGCAACCGTATCGGTCTCCGTGGCGCGCGCGCCTTGCCCGACCGCAGTTGCACGCGTGGCACTGGCGACGGCATTCATGCCGACGGCCGTCGCCGCATTGTTCGCGGCGGCATTCCGTCCCAGCGCCAGGCTGTTGGACCCGGTGGCCTGCGCATTGGAGCCGAGCGCCGTCGCCTGTGGCCCACTGGCCACGGCGCCGCCGCCGACAGCCGCACTGTTCTGCGCGGTGGCACGGGCATTGACGCCGATCGCGACCATATCCACCCGGGTGTCGTCATCGGAGTCGCCGGCGACCGCGCCGGCACCGATCGCCACACTGCGCGCACCGAATGCCAGCGCCGATTCGCCGATGGCCACCGCGTCTTCGCGGAACGCCAGCGCCGGCGCACCGTCCGAGTTGACCCGGAAGTACTGGCTCGCGCCGCCCGCATCGAGCTGGGCGATCGCGGTCGCGTTGGCGACGATGCGACCATCCAGATTGACGAACGCATCGCCGACGTTGCCGTAGTCGACCGGCGCACCATTCGCGTCGCGCAGGGTGTAGGTCGGCGCGGCCACCACGCCGGTCACCGGGTCGATCGCCGCGCCGCCGCCGAGGGCATCGACGAGCGGGCTCAACTGGCCCACGTTGACGGCGTCGAGCGCGTTGACGCCCGCCGCGAGATTGCCGATCGCGGTTCCGGACGTGCCCCGCAGTGCGACGCGGCTGTAGTCCGGATCGCCATCGCCGTCCACGTTGTAGGTGACGGCGAGCACACCGGGGTCGACAGGATTACCGGGCGCGCCGACGATCTCGGCGAACGCGTTGTCGACGGCCGCGAACGCCGAGCCGACATTGAGGTAGGTCTGGCCGCGGATCGTGTAGGCGGGCGCTGCCAGCACGCCACCGGCACCGAACGCGGCGCCTCCGCCGAGATGGGTCGCGATTCCGGTCCCCAGCCCGTAGAGCTGGGCGCCGTTGACGGCCTGCAGACTGGCCGCGCCCAAGGCACCGGGCGCAACGCCGTCGAGCGTCCGTGACACGCCGTCGGCATTGCGGAAGTCCGCGAGTGTGCCACCGGTCTGCGCGCCCACGGTCAGTGCGGCCACCGGGCCGGCCTGACGCACCAGACCGGCCGTCCCCGCCACCAGACTGTTGACCGTCGTGGTGTTGCCCTGGACGCGACCATCCAGATTGCCCAGCGCACTGCCGACGTTGTCGAAGCTCACCGGTTGACCGCTGCCGGAATCGAGCGTGTAGGTCGGCGCCTCGAACGCGCCGGATGCAGGATCCAGGCCCGCGCCCCCGCCCAGGGCGGCGACCGCCGGCGCAAGCTGCGCCACATTCACCGCCTCGTCGGCGGCGATGCCCGCCGCCACGTTCGCAAGTGTCGTCGGCCCCAGGCTGCGATCCCCCAGCGTGACGCGGGCGAGATTCGGCGCACCGGCCCCGTCGTCGTCGTAGCGGACGGCGAACAGCCCGACGGCGGTCGCCTCCGCAAGCGCATCATCGACCGCGTCGAACGCGCCCCCGACGTTGGCGTACCCGACGCCGCCGATACTGTAGGTCGGCGCGGTGACCACGCCACCCGGGTCCACCGTGGCGCCACTTCCCAGATGCGCCGCCAGCGCACTGTTTGCGCCGAACAGCTGCGCACCATTGACGGCGTCCGTGCTGCCTGCCGTCACCGCACCGGCGGCCACTCCGGCCAGGGTGCGCGCCGTGCCGGCGTTGTTGGTGAAGTCCACGGCGCTGCCGGCGGTCTGCGCACCGGCGGTCAACGTCGCGCCCGGGGCCGCCTGGCGCACCAGTCCGGCGGTGCCGGCGAGCAGCGCGTCGACATTGGCGGTGTTGGTCGTGATGCTGGCTGTATTGGTGGTGGTGCGCAGGTCGAGGTTGGCCACTGCGGTGCCGACATCGGTCGCCGTCACCGCGCCGCCTTGCAGGCTGTAGGCCGGCGCCGTGATCGTGCCGTCGGCCGCGAGCGCCGCGCCGCCCCCCAGGCGTGTCGCCACGGTCGTACCGGTGTTGAACAACTGCCCGGTGCTGACCCCCTGCGTGCCGCCGGCCGAGAGCGTGCCAGCCGCGACGCCCGACAGGGTGCGGGCGTCACCGCTGGCGTTCGCGAAACTCACCGCTGCACCGCCCGTGGTGCCGGCCACGCTCACCGCGAGGGTGCCGGGGTCCTGCCGGACGAGACCCGCGGTGCCGGCCGCCAGGTTGGTGAGCGTGGTCGTGTTGCTCGTCGTCCGGCCATCGAGATTCGTCACCGCGGTGCCGACGTCGTTCGCGATGACCGTTGCGCCCTGCAGGGAATACGTCGGCGCCGTGACCGCGCCGCTCGCGGCGACCGCCGCGCCTCCGCCCAGCCCCGCCGCCACCGAGGTACTCACGCCGCTGAGCTGCGCCCCGTTGATGGCCTGCGTGCTGGCGGGCGTGACCGCACCCGGCGCCAGGTTCGCGATCGTGGTGCCGGTTGCGCCGCCGGCCAGCGTGATCGAGGTGCGCGCCGTGGTGTCGTAGCCCACCGCGAGTGCGTTCACGGCGTTGACCTGGGTGATCGCGCCCTGCAGTTGTTCGACGTTGACCGCATCGGTGGCATCCCGTCCCGCGGCCAGATGGGTGATCTGCCGGGTCGCGCCGGCTGCACCGACCGCGACCGAGCCGGCCAACGACCGCACCAGCGTCGTCCCGCCCGGCGTGTAGCTCGTCAGCGCGCCCCGGTCGGTCACCGAGCCGGCGCCGAGCGCGACGCTGTTGGCATGGGTCGACGACGCGCCCATGCCGAGGATGGTCTGTCGGTCGGCGTTGCCGCTGGCGCCATGGCCGATCACCACGGCATTGCCGAGCCGCGCGGCGTAGTTGCCGTCGGGTGCGCCGGTGCCGGTCCACGCCGCAGTGGGCAGCGTGTGGCTGGCATTGGTGCCGAGCACCACGGTGTTCGAACCGTTCGCCGCCGCGCCGTCGCCGATGATGATCTGGAAATCCTGCGCCGGCAGCGTCGACCAGGTGTAGGTACCCACCACGCCCGGAATACATGCGCCGACGACGCCACCGAGGCTGCAGGTCGCGTTGTTCAGCTGACTGCTGTACTGCGCGTTGGTGACGGTGAGATAGCTGCCCGATGTCGCGCGACCGATGATCGTGGTGTGGTCGGCGGGGCGGTTGCCGTTGAGATCGACGGCATTGGGCGCGACCACAAGATCCGCGCCGAACAGCGCTGCGCCGGTGAACGCGTAGCGGAAATTCGCACGCGAGATCGTCAGGCACTCGCCTCCCAGCAGAGTGCCGTCACCGAGCAGGCCGCAGCGCTGGTAGTTGCCGCCGACCAGGAACTGCTGGAGATAGTTGGTCAATCCCGGCAAGGCGCCGCCGGCGAGTCCGCCGGGATTGATCACGCCCATCGGGGCGACGCCGCCGCTCAGGGGGCTCGACGTCATCGAGGACGGGAACAGGCCGATGCCGAACGGCGATACCGACGCCACCGCGTTCGCCGCATATTCCTGCGCCTGGAGATAGCCCTCGACCAGATCGGCGATTGCGTCCGCATCGCGTTCCGTGTCTGCCGTCCTCGCCGACGCGTCGTGGGCGAATGCGAGGCCGACGCCGATCGCCGCGCATGCGGCCGCGACGCGTGACGCGTGCGCACGGGTCCATGCGACACCCTGCTTCAGCCGCGTCCATGCCACCGCGCACCTGTGTGCGTGCGCCTCGCGTCCACCCGAGATCCTGAGCATCGCCTGTCTCCCTTCCCATCTGAGTCTGCGGACGGGCGCGCGACACGCACCGGAGATCCGGGGCACCTCGGCACCTGTCCGACGAAACGGTCGCGACATGCCGGAGCGCGTCGCCATGGGATGTACAGAAGCAGCAGGCGGGAACGGGGGAAATCAGAAAGTTCTCAAACTGCATCGCGTATTCGGGTTTGTCCCGACGGCATCAAGCCGCTCTCGCGCGCGTAGAGATAGAGTTGCGCGTTGTTGCTCAGGCCGAGCTTGCGCATCGCGTCGCTCTTCTGCCGGCTGATGGTCTTCACGCTTCGCGACAGGCGCGCGGCGATTCCGCTGACGGTCAGCCCCTCCGCGAACAGGCGGATGACTTCCGTTTCCCTCGGCGAAATCCGCGGCGGCGGCGCGCTCCGTTCGCACAGTCCATCCAGCGCCATGCGCATCGCACGACAGAAATACAGCCGCCCGATGGCGACTTTGTGGATCGCGTTCAGCAACTCCTGCTTCGGCGAGGTCTTGTCGACCAGGCCACGGGCACCGGTCTCGATGATCGTGGACAACACGCTGGGATTGGCGATGTCGGTCAACACGATGATGCGCAGGCCAGGATGCACCCGCCTCAGGCGGGCGAGCATCGCGAAGCCGTCGCAGTCGCGCACGTCCGGGCCACGCATCGCGTAATCGGTCACCAGAATGTCGCCCGGCTTCGCATCACCCAGCAGGTCGAGCAGCGCCGGCACCGTGGTGGCCTCGCCAGCGACTGGAATCGACAGCGGCGCGCGGGCGATCTCGGCGCGGATGCCCGCGAGTACGAACGGTTGATCGTCAGCGATGAAGACCTACGGCATGTGGCCCATTGACCCCTCCATGGAATCGATCGACACCCGACCTACGCGGCCCACGGCGTCTAGGATGCGACGGCCCTATGCGATGTCATCCTGAATGCGAACCGACGTCGTGGCCGAAGCGCTTGCATATCAGACCGCGGTGTCGATGTCGCGTGACGCGGAGGTGAAAGCGGCGACGGACAGCGCAAGGTCGTTCCGCAAGGCGCGCAACAGCACTCCGATTGGGCTGCCGCGATTCAGGCGGCCGCGAAGCGCGACGCGCCTCCGATCCAGCGCTGCACGATCGCATCGGCGCGCGAGGGGTATGTGCGCGCCAGGGTTTCGCCCAGTTGCTGGATCACCGGCAGCAGATCCGCATCGCGGGTCAGATCGGCGAGCCGGAATTCGACGAGGCCGGTCTGTCGCGTGCCCAGCAACTCGCCGGGCCCGCGCAATTCGAGATCCTTCTCGGCGATGACGAAGCCGTCGGTGGTGGTGCGCATGGTGTCGAGCCGTTCGCGCGCGGTGCGCGACAGCGGCGCCTGGTAGAGCAGCACGCAGCTCGATGCCGCGCTGCCGCGTCCGACCCGTCCCCGCAGCTGATGCAGCTGCGCCAGGCCCAGACGCTCGGCGTTCTCGATCACCATCAACGACGCATTGGGCACGTCGACGCCGACTTCGATCACGGTCGTGGCCACCAGCAGATCGCTGTCGCCGCCGCCGAACGCGGCCATCGCCGCCTGTTTCTCGGCCGGGCGCATGCGGCCGTGCACGAGGCCGATCCGCAGCTCCGGCAGCGCGGCCGACAGGTGTTCGTGAGTGGTCTGCGCGGCCTGCGCGACGACCTCGTCGGAGTCGTCGATCAACGTGCACACCCAGTAGGCCTGGCGGCCTTCGGCGCAGGCCGCGCGGATGCGTTCGACCAGTTCGGCCCGGCGCTCGGCGCTGAGCACGACGGTGCGCACCGGCGTGCGTCCCGGCGGAAGTTCGTCGATCGCCGAGACATCCAGATCCGCGTACGCGGCCATCGCCAGCGTGCGCGGAATCGGGGTCGCGGTCATCACCAGCTGATGCGGCACGCTGTCGCCCTGGGCGCCCTTGTCACGCAGCGCGAGACGCTGGTGCACGCCGAAGCGATGCTGCTCGTCGACGATCGCCAGCCCGAGATCGTGGAACGTGACCGCCTGCTGCATCAGCGCATGCGTGCCGACGACCAGATGCGCGGCGCCGCTGGTGATGTCGGCCGAGACGGCCGCGCGCGCGCGGCCGGTGACCTTGCCCGCGAGCCACGCCACCCGCACGCCGAGCGGCGCCATCCATGCCGACAGGTTGCGCACGTGCTGTTCGGCAAGCAGTTCGGTCGGCGCCATCAACGCCGCCTGCTTGCCGCCGTCGATCGCGGCGAGTGCCGCGAGCGCCGCGACCACGGTCTTGCCACTGCCCACATCGCCCTGCACCAGGCGCAGCATCGGATGCGGCCGCGCGAGGTCCTGCACGATCTCGTGGTAGACGCGCTGCTGCGCCGCGGTGAGCGCGAACGGCAGCGACGACGCGAGCGACGCCGCCAGCGGCCCCGGCTGCAGCACCGGCGCACGGTACGACTGCAGCGCGATGCGCTGACGGCGCAGGCTGAGGTGGTGGGCGAGCATCTCCTCGAGCGCGAGCCGACGCTGCGCCGGATGCCGGCCATCGAGCAGCGCCGACAGATCGACGTCGACCGGCGGCCGGTGCACGGTCAACAGCGCCTCGCGCAACGATGGCAGCGCCAGTCCGGCCAGCAGGTCGGACGGCAGGAGTTCCAATGCACCGTCGTCCGGCAGGCGATCGAGCGCGCTGCCGATCATCCGGCGCAGCGCGACCGGGCCCACGCCGTCGATCGCCGGATACACCGGATCGAGCGCATCGCCGAGGATCGCGTCACCCGGCGCGTCGACCACCCGATAACTCGGATGCACGATCTCGAGCCCATGCTGGCCCGGACGCGGCGTGCCGTAGCAGCACAGCCGCGTGCCGACGGCGAACTGGGCCACCTGCGCTGCCCGGAAATGGAAGAAGCGCAGCACCAGCGAGGCGCCGGAGTCGTCCGAGATCGCGACCCGCAGCATCGGCCGTCGGCGGAAGCCGCGGTCCACCGCGTCGACCGTGCCTTCGACCTGCGCCGGCACGCCGCCGCGCAGCGCGCGGATCGGCACGATGCGCGTGCGGTCCTCGTATTGCCGAGGCAGGTGCAGCCAGAGATCGCCGACCGTGGCCAGGCCGCGCGCGGCGAGTTTCTCGGCCACCTTGGGGCCGACGCCGGGCAGCGTGGACACCGCCGCCGACCCGGCGACCGACAGCACGGGCGCCGTCCGGCTCACGGGATGCGTTCGCCCGCGATCAGCCGAGCACCATCACCGCGTCGACCTCGAAGCGTGCGCCCTTGGGCAGCGCGGGCACTTCGATGGTCGAGCGCGCGGGATACGGCGCGTCGAAGTACTCGGCCATCACCGCGTTGACCTGGCCGAATTCCGACAGGTCGGTGACATAGAGCCCGACGCGCACGATGTCGTCGAGCCCACCGCCCGCCGCCTCGGCCACCGCCTTGAGGTTGTCGAACGCGCGCCGGGCCTGGGCGGTGATGTCGCCGGTGACCAGTTCGCCGGTCGCGGGGTCGAGCGGAATCTGGCCGGAGAAATAGACGGTGCCGCCGGCGCGCACGGCCTGCGAATACGGACCGATCGCGGCAGGCGCGTCAGAAGTGCTGATGGGCGTGCGAGGCATGCGGACATCTCCAGGGAAATCGAGACGGCCATTCTAGCGGCGCCGCGTGCGCGGCGGCCCGGGCCGTTCCACCGCGACGCGACGACGCGCGCCGCAGCATCACATGCGCTGGACGCCGTGCACCACCGGCAGGCGCCGTGTCTTGCGGATCACGTCGGCCAGGTGCTTGCGGCCCTTGACCTCGATCGAGAAGCGGATCGCGGCGACGGTGCTGTCGCGCTCGAGATAGTCGACGCCGTCGATGTTGGAATGCGCGCGCGCGATCGCCGCCGCCACCTGCGCGAGTACGCCCGGGTGGTTCTCCACCTCAATGCGCAGCGCGACGTTGTAGTCGCCGACCACGTCGCGGTCCCAGTCGATGGTGACCCAACGCTCGGGCGATTTGCGGAACTCGGCGACGTTGGGGCAGTCCATGCGATGCACGACGATGCCGCGGCCGGTCGTGTGGTAGCCCATGATGTCGTCGCCCGGAATCGGCGTGCAGCAGTTGGCGAAGGTGATAACGCCGCGCTCGTCGCCGCGGATGCGGATCGTCTCGCCCGGACGCGCGGTTTGGCCCTTGGCCTGCGCGCCTTCCTGCGGCGCCAGCGCCAGCGCGACCTGCGCCGGCATCCAGTTGCCGAGCGCGATGTCGGCCATCAACGCTTCCAGGCGCGGATAGCGCGCTTCGGCGAGATACGCATCCAGCCGCGACTGCGGCAGGCGGTCGAGCGAGGTGCCGAGCAGCTCCAGCGCACGGTCGAGCATGCGATGACCGAGCTGCACGGCATCTTCGTGCTGAAGATGCTTGAGCTGCGCGCGGATCGCGGTGCGCGCTTTGCCGGTGACCACGAACTCCAGCCACTGCGGACGCGGCGCCGACGATTTCGCAGTGACGATCTCCACCCGCTGCCCGCTCGCCAGCACCGTGCGCAGCGGCACGAGTTTGCCGTCGACGCGCGCGGCCACCGCCTGATTGCCGACGTCGGTGTGCACCGCGTACGCGAAGTCGAGTGCGGTGGAGTTGCGCGGCAGCGACATGATGTCGCCCTTGGGCGTGAACAGGTAGACCTCGTCCGGGAACAGGTCGACCTTGACGTTCTCCAGGAATTCCAGCGACGAGCCTGTCGCGCGTTGCGATTCGAGCAGGCCGGCGATCCACGAGTGCGCGCGCGACTGCGCGCTGTTCGGACCGTCGCCGCCGTGCTTGTAGGCCCAGTGCGCGGCGATGCCGCGTTCGGCGATCAGGTCCATTTCCTCGGTGCGTATCTGCACCTCGATCGGCGCGCCGTAGGGGCCGAACAGCACCGTGTGCAGCGACTGGTAACCGTTGGCCTTGGGAATCGCGATGAAGTCGCGAAAACGGCCGTCCAGCGGCTTGAACACCGAATGCGCGATACCGAGCGCGTGATAACAGTCGGCCGCGGTGCCGACGATGATGCGGTAGCCGAAGACATCCATCACCTGGGTGAAGGTCTTCCCCTCGTTCTGCATCTTGTTGTAGATGCTCCAGGGCGATTTCACCCGGCCGACCAGCCGGTACTGCAGGCCCGCGCTGGTCAGGCGCTGCGCCAGCTGGGCTTCGATGCTCGCCAGCGCCTCGCGGCGCACCAGTGGCTGGTTGCCGATGCGCTTCTCGAGCACGGTGTGGCGGATCGGGTGCAGCGCATGGAAGCCGAGATCCTGCAGTTCGGCCTTGATCTTGTTCATGCCCAGGCGCTGGGCGATCGGTGCGTAGACCTCGAGCGTCTCGCGCGCGATGCGCTCGCGCGCCGGCCCCGGCTGGGCGCCCAGCGTGCGCATGTTGTGCAGGCGGTCGGCGAGCTTGATCAGGATCACGCGCAGGTCGCGCGCCATCGCCAGCATCATTTTGCGGAAGCTCTCCGCATCGGCTTCCTGGCGGCTGTTGAAATTGAGCTTGTCGAGCTTGGTGACGCCCTCGACGAGCTCGGCCACGGCCTCGCCGAACGTCGCGGCGAGTGCGTCGCGGGTGAGCGGCGTGTCCTCGATGGTGTCGTGCAGGATCGCGGCGACCAGCGTCTCGACGTCGACCCGCTGCTCGGCGAGCACACCCGCAACCGCGACCGGATGCGTGATGTAGGGCTCGCCGGATTTACGGGTCTGGCCTTCGTGGGCGGCCGCGCCCACCGCCCAGGCGCGGCGCAGGCGGGCGCGTTGATCGGCGGGCAGATAGAGCGTGCTGCGCTCGAACTCGCGCACGTAGGCCGGCAGCGCCTCGTCACCGGGCACGTCGGGCTCCAGGAGGCTGGCAGGAGGCGCTGGCGTCATCCTCGAAGCCTACGGGCATGCTCGACATTTGGGAACCACGTCGCACTGCGGTCGGTACGGCCAGCCCGTCCCGGAAACGCAACGGCCCCGCACGAAGCGGGGCCGCTGGACACGTGCACGGGCGACGGATGCACCGCCGCGCGGACGGGCTTAGAGGTCGTCGCCCTTGGCCATGTCCTCGTCGGCGACGACTTCGGCCGCGGCCCACTCGAGGGCTTCGCGTTCCTTGCGCTCGCGCTCGGACTTGTCGACAGCGTCGATGAACGGCTGGTCGATGCGGCGCGCGGCGATCTCACGCAGCGCCAGCACCGTCGGCTTGTCGTCGTTCTCGCTGTTGTCGAGCTGGGACTCGACGCCATTCGCCAGCTGGCGCGCGCGCTTGGCGGCCATCATGACCAGCTCGAAGCGGTTGTCGACGACTTCCAGGCAATCTTCTACGGTGATGCGGGCCATACGGGCTCCCGGCGACCGGCACGGCCGCGCGAATCAGGAAAAGGGGTCGGGCATGGTACGGCCGCACCGCGGCGTACGCAAGCGCCGTCCCGGAAAATCAATCACTTGCCCAACCCGAACCGGGCCCGACCGCCCGACGCTCAGGCGCCGGACAGCAGCCGGGCGATCAGCGCGGCGTGGCGCGTGGCCTGCCGGTCCCGACGCAGGCGACTGGCGCGGAAGATCGCGCACATGTCGGCCACGGCGACGTCGAAGTCCTCGTTGACCACGACGAAATCGAACTCCTCGTAATGCGACATCTCCTCCTGCGCCGCGGCGAGGCGCTGGGCCATGACCGCCTCGCTGTCCTGGCCGCGCTTGCGCATGCGCTGGTCGAGCGCCTCGCGCGACGGCGGCAGGATGAAGACGCTGACCGCGTCCGGCACCTGGGCACGGACCTGACGCGCGCCCTGCCAGTCGATCTCCAGCAGCACGTCCTTGCCGGCCGCCAGTTGCGGCTCGACCGACTGCCGCGCCGTGCCCTTCCAGTCGCCGTGCACCAGGGCGTACTCGAAGAAGTCGCCGGCATCGATCATCTGCTGGAACACGTCCTTGCCGACGAAATGGTAATGCTCGGCATGGCGCTCGCCCGGACGCGCCAGGCGCGAAGTGAACGAGATCGACAGGGCGATGTCCGGATCGTTCGCCAGACAGGCATTGACGATGCTGGATTTCCCGGCGCCCGACGGCGCAGCGACGATGAACAGCGTGCCGCGCATCGGTGGGGGATTCGGAATTGGGGATTCGGGATTGGACACGCGGATTCCCGTCCGTCGGTCTGAAGGGCGGCTATCGTACTTGCTTTCGGCGAGGCCAATTTCCGGCTGGGGGATGCCGGCTACTCGATGTTCTGAACCTGCTCGCGGATCTGGTCGATCAGCACCTTCAGTTCGATGGCGGCCTGCGAACTGCGCCGGTCGACCGATTTCGAGCCCAGCGTATTGGCTTCGCGGTTGAACTCCTGCAGCAGGAAATCGAGGCGGCGCCCCACCGGCTCGCGCTGGGCCAGTACGCGGCGGATCTCGACGACATGGCTGTCGAGACGGTCGAGCTCCTCGTCCACGTCGAGCTTCTGCAGCCACAGCACCAGTTCCTGCTCCATGCGGCCCGGGTCGACCGGGTGCGGCAGATCGGCGAGCCGCGCCTGCAACTTGGCGCGCTGTCCCTCTCCGATCTGCGGCATCAGCGTGCGCACCTCGGCGGCGATCGCGGCGATGCCGTCGACCCGCTCGAGGATCGCCGCGACCAGCTTGCCGCCCTCGCGCTCACGCGCGGCGACGAAGTCGTCGAGCACGGTATCGAGCAGGGCCAGCACCTCGACCTGGAGCGCGGCGGGATCGACCCCGCGCGACTGCATCACGCCCGGAAACTGCAGCAGTTCGGTCAGGCTCGCCCGCAGTTCCGGAAACCCCGAGCGCAGCTCCTGCGCCAGGCCCTGGAGCTGCGCGAGCAGCACACGGTTGAGCTGCAGTTCGCCGCCGCCTTCGGCGCTGCGCAGGCGCAGGCCCAGCTCGACCTTGCCGCGTGCCACGGCGGCGGAGACACGTTCGCGCAGCGCCGGCTCCAGGCCACGCAGTTCCTCGGGCATGCGCGTGCCGAGCTCGAGGAAGCGGTGGTTCACCGCGCGCAGCTCGCAGCTCAGCGTGCCCCACTCGGTGCTGCGCTCGCCGGAGGCGAAGGCGGTCATGCTGCGGATCATGCGGTCGGCCGGTGCGGAAAATGGCGGACGAGTATGCCTGAGGGCCGGGATTGGGGATTCGGGATTGGGGATTCGGAAGAGCGGCGCGGCAGGCAGGCGGACGGCTGACCGGGCCCAGGGCCGGCCGCTGCTAAACTTCTGCGCCGTCTTCCGGCCCATTCCATGTCCGAGTTCTCCCGTCCCAGCGGCCGCGCGCCCGCCGATCTTCGCGCCGTCCGTTTCGAGCGCGGCTTCACCCGCCATGCCGAGGGCTCGGTACTGGTGAGCTTCGGCGACACCCGCGTGTTGTGCACGGCCAGTGTCGAGAACCGCGTGCCGGGCTTCCTGCGCGGCAAGGGCGAGGGCTGGGTGACGGCCGAGTACGGCATGCTGCCGCGCGCCACCAACACCCGCAACGACCGCGAAGCGTCCCGCGGCAAGCAGGGCGGCCGCACGCTGGAAATCCAGCGCCTGATCGGCCGCAGCCTGCGTGCCTGCGTGGACCGCAAGGCGCTCGGCGAACGCACGATCACGCTGGACTGCGACGTGCTGCAGGCCGACGGCGGCACCCGCACCGCCGCGATCACCGGCGCGTATGTCGCCCTGGTCGACGCGATCGGCGTGCTACGCGCGAAGCGCGAGATCACGCGCGACCCGGTGCACGGCGCGATCGCAGCGGTGTCGGTCGGCATCTATCGCGGCGTGCCGGTGCTGGATCTCGACTACGCCGAGGACAGCGACTGCGACACCGACATGAATGTCGTGATGAACGATGGCGGCGGCTTCATCGAAGTCCAGGGCACCGCCGAAGGCCACGCATTCCGCCGCGCCGAGATGGACACGATGATGCAGCTGGCCGAAACCGGCGTCGCCCAGCTCGTCGCCCTGCAGCGCGAGGCGCTTGCGGGATGAAGCGGCGCATCGCGCTGACCACGTTGCTCGTCGCCGACTACGATGCGGCGATCGACTGGTACACGCGCGCACTGGGGTTCCGGGTGTTCGAGGATCGTCCGCTCGGCGGTGGCAAGCGCTGGGTCCGGATCGGTCCCGGCACTGCAGACGAGGCGTCGCTGCTGCTGGCCCAGCCTGCCGACGATGCGCAGCGCGCGCGTATCGGCGACCAGACCGGCGGCCGGGTCGACCACTTTCTCTATACCGACGATTTCAAGCGCGACCACGCGGCGATGACGAACGCCGGCGTGACGTTTCTCGAAGCGCCACGCGTCGAGCCTTACGGCACCGTCGCGGTCTTCGTCGATCTGTACGGCACGAAGTGGGATCTGCTGGAGCCGGCTGCATGAAGACGCTCGTCCTGGCCAGCGGCAACGCCGGCAAGCTCATCGAACTGCGCGCGATGCTGGCCGATCTGCCGCTGACGATCGTGCCGCAGCGCGAGCTGGGCGTGGACGAGGTGCCCGAGACCGGCACCACCTTCGTCGAGAACGCTTTGATCAAGGCGCGGCATGCGTCAGCGGTCACCGGTCTCCCGGCACTCGCCGACGACTCGGGCCTGATCGTCGATGCGCTCGACGGCGCGCCCGGGCTCTACAGCGCGCGCTACGCCGGCAGCCCGACCGACGATGCCGCCAACAACGCCAAACTGCTGCAGGCACTCGACGGCCTGCCCGTGGCGCAACGCAGCGCACGCTTTTATGCGGTGATCGTGCTGCTGCGCCACGCCGACGACCCGCAGCCGCTGATCGCCGAAGGCAGCTGGGAAGGTCGCATTCTCGACGCGCCGCGCGGCCACAACGGTTTCGGCTACAACCCGGTCTTCCTCGATCCTGCGCATGGTCTGACTGCGGCGGAAATGCCGCCGGAACAGAAGAACCGCATCAGCCACCGCGCGCTGGCGCTGCAGGCGCTGCGCGACCGGCTGACGCACGCCGGCCTGCTTGCCTGATCGATCGCCGCGTGCACTTGCGCACGCCGCCCGCCGCCCTGACCTTCTGTCGATGCTGATCCCGCCGCCCCTGTCGCTGTACGTGCACCTGCCCTGGTGCGTGCGCAAGTGCCCGTACTGCGATTTCAATTCGCACGAGTTCAAGGGCGGCACACCGCCGTTCGACGCGTACGTCGATGCGCTGCTGGCCGATCTCGACCAGGACCTGCCGCTGGTCTGGGGTCGCACGGTGCACAGCGTGTTCTTCGGCGGCGGCACGCCGAGCCTGTTTCCGGCCGATGCGATCGAACGCCTGCTGCAGGGCGCGTCCTCGCGGCTGCGCTTCGCGCCCCAGGCCGAGATCACGCTGGAGACCAACCCCGGCACCGCCGAGCACGGCCGCTTCGAGGATTACCGGCGCGCCGGCGTGAACCGGATCAGCTTCGGCATCCAGACCTTCGACGACGCCACGCTGAAGACGCTGGGCCGCATCCACGACAGCGCGCAGGCCGTGGCAGCTATCGACCTGGCTCGCAACGCCGGCTTCGACAATTTCAATCTCGACCTGATGTACGCCCTGCCCGACCAGACGCTGGCGATGGCGGAAGACGACGTGAGGCGCGCGATCGCCCTCGCGCCGACGCACATCTCGCATTACCAGCTCACGCTGGAACCCAACACGGTGTTCGCCGCGCGCCCGCCGACCGGCATCCCCGACGACGATATTGCCTGGGACATGCAGGAGCACTGCCAGGCGCTGCTCGCCGATGCCGGCTATGCGCAGTACGAAGTGTCCGCATACGCACGCGCAGGCCGGCAATGCGCGCACAACCTCAACTACTGGCGCTTCGGCGACTACCTCGGCATCGGCGCCGGCGCGCACGGCAAGCTGACGCTGGGCAGCGAGCAGACGATCCTGCGCCGCTGGAAGCACAAGCATCCCGTCGCCTGGCTGGCGGCCGCCGGCACGCCGGCGGCGATCGGCGGCGACGAACGCATCGCACCGGACCGCCGCCCGTTCGAATACATGCTCAACGCGCTGCGTCTGGTCGAGGGCTTCACCCCGGCCGCCTTCGAGGCATGTACCGGTCTGGCCTACGCCGTGATCGCGGCGCGTATCGACACCGCCGTGGCCGCAGGCTGGTTGACCGTCGATGCCGGCCGGATCGTTCCGACCGCACTCGGACGCCGGTTCACCAACGACATCGTGAGCCTGTTCCTCGACGACTGAGGCGTCCGTCCCCGGGCTGCGCGGGGCGCGCGCCGACCGGCGCGCACGCAAACACTGGTCGCGGCTGCTGCGGCGTGATAAGAGTGTGACGAGCGCCCCATCCTGCGACAGGTATGTCCGTCCATCCCACCATGTGCCCGCCCCGATCGCTAGCCGCTTCCGGGCTCCCACCGCGTGTGCGCAGAACGCTGGAACGCGCGCTGTCCATGGTGTCGGAGGAACTCGACCATTCTTTGAACGCTCTGCTCACCGAGTTCGAGCAGGAACTGTTCCGGCTGGCCGACCAGGCGCGCAATCCCGGCGTCGGCGCGCATCACATGGGCACGCTACGCAGCTTCCGAGTCAACCGGGCCGATCTGGTACCGCGCTTCCTGCTGGCGCTGGAATCGTCGCTGGCCGCGATCCGCACGCCGGCAGCGCCCGCGACGCGGACGCCGAGCAGCGACACGACACCCACCGCAGGCTTCGGCACCCTCAGCCTCGTCGAAGACGCGGTGATGGATGAGGACACGGTGCTGCGGGAGATCGCCAGCCGCCAGGAAGGCCGCGCGAACCTGTCGCTGCATCTGCTCGGCCAGCGCTTCGGCGTGCTCGCAGGGGCACCGGCCTTCGATACCGAACGCCTGCCGCTGGGGCCGCAATGCCTGTGCCGCGCGCTCGAAACCGCCGCCAAGGCGCTCGAGATCGAGCACGATGCGCGCCTGCTGCTCTACCGCATCTTCGACCGCGAGGTCATGGCCGGCTATGCGGGTGTGCTCGAGCGACTGGACGCCCAGTTCGCCGAGGCCGGCATCCTGCCGGCACTGACATTCGTGCCGATGCGCGTGCGCGCCACCGCAGCCGATGACACACCCGCCGCGCCCGAGCGCGCGGCGCCCCAGCCGACACCGCGCGCGCAGGCCGCGACGGATGCACAGCGCCCCTACACCGCATGGGCGGCGACCGCGCCGACGACGAGCGAACCCGACGACGACGACCACGAGGCCGCCTACCGCACGCTGCAGCAGCTGATGTCGGGGCGTCGCGAGCTGTTGCGCAAGTTCCGCCCCGGTGGCGAGGCGCGCGCGCAGCGCCAGGAGTTGCAGACCGGTGATGTCTCGCAGGCGCTGCGACGCCTGCAGGCACAGCCGCTGGCGCCCGGCAAGGCGTCACGCAACCTCGCCGAGGTCCGGCGCTCGCTGCTGGCCCAAGCGCGCCAGCGCGACGGCGAAGCCGCGACGCTCGCGCCGCAGGACGAGGACGCCTTCGAACTGCTGGGCATGCTGTACAGCCACATCGAGGACGAGATCCGTAGCGAGGCGCCGGCGGCGGCGCTGGTGCGCGAACTGCAGATCCCGCTGCTGCGCGCCGCGCTGCAGGACCATTCGTTCTTCACCCGCAAGCGCCACCCGGCCCGGCAACTGCTCAACACGGTCGCCGAAAGCGCGGCCAGCTGGCACGAGGACACGGCCTTCGATCCGCGCGTGCAGGCCGTGCTGCGCCAGGCGGTGGCGCATGTGGTGCGCAACTTCGAGAGCGACGTCGGTGTGTTCGCCGAAGGCAATGCCCAGGTCGAGGCGCAGATCCAGGCGCAGTCGCGCACGGCGGAACTGCAGGAACGTCGCCACGTCGAGGCGGCGCGCGGCAAGGAACGCCTGGAAGCGGCCAAGCTGCGTGCGGGCCTGCTGATGCGCGAGATCGTCGGCGACCAGCGGCTGCCGCGCTTTTCGCGCGCACTGCTCGACCAGGCCTGGTCGGACGTGCTCACGCTCACGCTGCTGCGCCACGGTGAACGCTCCGATGCGTTCCGCCAGCAGATCGAGGCCACGCATCGCATCGTCGACGCGGCCCTGCAGACCGACGTGCCCGCCGATCCCGCGCTGCAGGCACACGTCGAAGCCGCGCTCGGCCAGGTGGGCTACCACGGCGACGAAGCCGCCGTCATCGCGCAGCGCCTCACCAGCCACCGCGCCGAGGACGAGAACGATGCGGCGTCGCGCACCGAGCTGGCATTGAAGCTCAAGGCGCGTGCGCGGCTGGGCGAGGATGCCGACCGCGCACGTCGCCCGGTGCCACCGCCGCGTACGCCGGAGGAACAGGCGCAGTACGACCACCTGCGCACGCTGCCGTTCGGCACCTGGATGGAATTCACCACCAACCAGCAGGGGGATGTCGTGCGCCGTCGCATGTCGTGGTTCAGCCCGATCACCGACCACGTGCTGTTCGTCAACCAGCGCGGCCAGCGCACCGGCGAGCAGTCGCTCGACGCCGTCGCGCGCCTGATGGCCTCGGGCAATGCGCGCGTCATCACCGAAGACCGCGGCCACCTGGTCGACCGCGCCTGGCAGGCTGCGATGAGCGCCTTGCGCAGCTTCGCCGGCCGCGGCGAAGGCCATCCGTCGGGAGCGCCCGCATGATCCAGGAATTCCGCCGCGCCCGCCGTCGCAAGGCGTCCGACGTCATTCTGGTCACCGATGCGATGACCGATCGCGTGATCGGCCGCGTCGGCAACCTGTCGGAAACCGGCATGCTGCTGATCGCCACCGAGCCGCTGCTCGACGACGCGCTGTACCAGTTCAGCTTCCAGCTGCCCGATGGTTCCGAGCCGGTCGAACTCGGCGCGCACCTGCTGTGGCTCGACGATGCCACGCTGGCCGGCAGCACGTGGGCGGGGTTCCGTTTCATCGCGACGACGCCGGCGCTGGTCTACCGCTTGCACGGCTGGGTCAACGCCCCGGGCAGCCGTTACGAATGACCCCGGCGTCGGCCGGGGCCGATGCGGCAGAATAGGCCGATCCATGAGCCAACCGGGATCGCGATGTCCACCTCTGCTCCGTCGACTGCCACCCTTTACGCCGATCACCTGGCCACGCTGACCGAACGCGCGGCCGCTGCGCTCGCGCGCGGTGGCTTCGATCATCTGGTGATTCCGAGCGGCACCCTGCACTACCACGTCTTCGACGACCGCGATTACCCGTACGGGGTGAATCCGCAGTTCAAGGCCTGGCTGCCGCTGACCCGCACACCCGGCAGCTGGCTGGTGATCACGCCGGGCGCGCGGCCGAAGCTGGTGTACCTGCAGCCACGCGACTACTGGCACGTCGTGCCGGACGCACCGGCGGGCGTGTGGGTCGAGCATTTCGACATCGTGGTGATCCGCAAGCCCGAGGAGGCCCAGCAGCACCTGCCGAAGAACGCAGCGCGCTGCGCGATCCTCGGCGAGGCGCAGAGCGCGCTCGGCCACTACGGCGCGTACAAGCCGAACAACCCGCAGGCCGTCGTCGACTATCTCGACTACCACCGCGCGTTCAAGACGCCGTACGAAATCGCGATGCTGCGCCGGGCCTCGGCACGCGCGGTGCGCGCACATGCCGCGGCCGAGCGCGCGTTCCGCGCCGGCGCCAGCGAATTCGGCATCCATCTGGCGTACTGCCAGGCGGCCGGGCAGGATGCGAACGAGCTGCCGTACAACAACATCGTGGCGCTCAATACGCACGCGGCGGTGCTGCACTACACCGAGCGCGACCGCCTGGCGCCGGATCCGCTGCGCAGCTTCCTCATCGATGCCGGCGCCAGCCATGCGGGCTACGCCGCCGACGTCACCCGGACCTACGCCTACGACACGGACAGCGAGTTCCAGGCGATGATCGATGCGGTCGACACCGCGCAGCGCGCGATGTGCGACCAGGTGCGCGCCGGCGTCGACTACGCGCGACTCCATCTCGATGCGCATCTCGCGCTGGCCGGCGTGCTGCGCGAGTTCGGCGTGCTGAAGGTGTCGCCCGAGCAGGCGCTCGAGACCGGCGTCAGCGCCGCATTCTTCCCGCACGGCCTCGGTCACGGCATCGGCCTGCAGGTACACGATGTCGGTGGATTCGCCGCCTCCGATGCCGGCGGCACGATCGCCAAGCCCGACGGACACCCCTATCTCCGCCTGACGCGCACGCTCGAGCCCGGCATGGTGGTGACCATCGAGCCGGGGCTGTATGTCATCGACATGCTGCTCGAGGACCTCAAGGCCGACGGCAAGGGCGACGCGGTCGACTGGGCGCGCGTCGAGGCGTTCCGCCCATACGGCGGCATCCGGATCGAGGACGACGTGGTGTGCACCGATGGTGCGCCGGTCAATCTGACGCGCGACGCCTGGGCGGACCTCGCCGACTGACACGCGGGTGCGCGTGCATCTCGGCGCGTCCTGCATCACGCGGGCGCGCCCCTGATCCGGCACCGCGCCGGCGTCGGCTCATCCCGCGCCGGGCACCGGCGTGTTTCGGTGCGAAAGCGCACTCGGCACCGCCCAGGACGCATCACTGACGGTCGTCATCTGCGGCGGCGCGTTGCCGCCCGGGCATGCGCGCCGCGCTGGAGGCCGTCAGCGTGCGTCGGCCATGAAGGCCTCGATCTCGTCCGCGGTCCGCGCGAGTCCCGTCGTCAGCACCTCGTGGCCGGTCTTCGTGACCAGCACGTCGTCCTCGGTCCGGATGCCGATGCCGCGCCACTTCGCATCGACACTGGTGTCGTCGGCGGACACGTACAGGCCGGGCTCGATCGTGAACACCATGCCCGGCTCGAGCAGGCGCGATTCGCCTTCGATGCGGTAGTCGCCGACGTCGTGCACGTCCAGACCGATCCAGTGGCCGGTCTTGTGCCGGTAATAGCGCTTGTAGCTGCCATCGGCGATGCGCGCCTCCAGCTTGCCTTTGAGCAGCCCGAGGCGCAGCAGACCTTCGGTCAACGCCTCGACGGCGGCGATGTGACCGGCCTCGTAGGCCACACCCGGCCGCGCCTGGGCCAGCGCCGCCTGCTGCGCCGATTCGACCACCGCGTGCAGCGCACGCTGCGCGGGCGAGAAGCGACCGTTGACCGGGAAGGTCCGGGTGATGTCGGCGGCATAGCCGCGGTATTCGGCGCCGGCGTCGATCAGCACCAGGTCGCCGTCACGGGCCATGGCGTCGTTCGCGCGGTAATGCAGCACGCAGGCATTCGCGCCCGCGCCGACGATGCTCTCGTAGGCCGGCACCGCATCGTGGCGCCGGAACACGTATTCGAGTTCGGCCTGCAGCGCGTATTCGTGGATGCCGGGGCGCGCGGCGCGCATCGCCGCCGCATGTGCTTCGACGCTGATCTTCGCCGCGCGACGCATCAGCTTGAGTTCGTCGGCGGTCTTGAACAGCCGCATCTCGTCGAGCAGGTGACCGAGCTCAAGGAATTCGTGCGGCGGCTGCGCGCCGAGGCGCACCTGCGCACGCACCCGGTTGAGCCAGCCGATCAGCTGCAGGTCGAATTCGGTATCGCGGCCGAAGTGGTAATAGACACGCGTGCGGCCTTCGAGCAGGCCGGGCAGGATCTCGTCGAGATCGTCGATCGGATAGGCATCGTCCATGCCCAGGGTCTCGACCGCGCCTTCCGGCCCCACGCGCGGCCCGTCCCAGCCTTCGCGCTCGGGATCGCGCTCGCGGCAGAACATCAGCGCTTCGCCATGCTTGCGACCCGGCACCAGGACCAGCACCGCGCTGGGCTCGGCGAAGCCGGTCAGATACCAGAGGTCGGAATCCGGCCGGTACGGGTAATGGGTATCGCGACTGCGGTTGCGCTCGGGCGCGGCGGGCAGCACCAGGATCGCGTCGTTGCCGGCCAGCCGCATCAGCTGGCGCCGCCGCTTCTGGTAGGCCGTCGCGGACATGCCGGTGGACGTCGCCATGGTCAGTTCAACCGGTTCCGGTGGCGCGTCGCGAGCGCCGCATCGCCGTGCAGCAACAACACCGCGACGCGTACGAACTCCTCGATCTCGGTCAATGCGTCTTCCTCGCCCTCGTCGCCCTCGCTGTCGGCATCGGCCTGGGCCGCCGCCAGACGTGCGAGATCGGCCAGGGCTTCGTCGCCCTCGGCCGAGAGCTTGGGCGCGCCGGCCGACAGGCCGAACCCGCCGAGGAAGCCGCGACACCATTCGAACAGGGCCTCGCTGCGCGTCGCCAGCGACGCATCGCTGCCGGGCAGAAGCAAGGTGAACCCGAAGCTGCGATCCTCGAGCTGCGCCGCGCTGGCCAGGCGCAGGCGGTCCAGTGCGCCGCCCGCTGCCGGCGCCGGCAGCGCCTCGTCGGCCAGCACCGGCGCCAGCCAGTCGACGCGATCCGCGCCGCCGCCCGCCAGCCATCCGCACAATCCGCCGTGCAGTTCGCTGGCACCGACCGCCAGGCTCAAGTGGCGGATTTCAGCATCGACCTCGGCAGGGCTGGGCAGGGACTCGGACATGAACACTCACACGGACGACGGACGGTTCGCGATTGTATCAATCGCCCGGAAATCGCCCGACGAAAGCGCTTGTTGACGCATCGACCGCATGACTACACTCGCGGAGCCGTTTTCCGGCACGGGGTTACCGCGTGATCGATTCCAGCCAGCTCGTCGTGCCCGGTGCTGCGGTGCTGCTCGCAATGCTGGTGTTGCTCATCGTGCTGGTGGTGCGCCGGCGCATGAGCGACCACGCATTCACCCGCGCGCTGGACGAACGCGGCGAGCGCCTCGCCCTCGCCCTCTGGGCCACCGGTGAACGCTACTGGGACTACCACGTGCCGAGCGGCCAGTTGCGGCGCCTGATCGGCGTCGCCCAGCGCAGCGGCGACGGCGGCCTGCTCGAGGACGCGCTGCAGGCCGAGGCCCTGATCCATCCCGACGACGTCGCCACCGCGCGCAAGGCGCTGGCGACGTGCATCGACGATACATCGAGCCGCTACCACGCGCTTCTGCGCGTGACCGACGGCGAGAGCGGCTGGTGCTGGGTGCGCGTGCGTGGCCGTGTCGTCGAGCGCGCCGCGGACGGCAGCGTCCTGCGCATCGCCGGCACGGCGTTGAACGTCACCGAGACGCGTGAAGCCGAGCGCGAGCGCCAGATCGCCGCCGAGGTGCTGCGCAGCATGAGCGAGGCGGTTGCCGTGGTCGACGCGGAGTTCCGCTTCGTCTCGGTCAATCCGGCGTTCCTGCGCATGACCGGCTATTCCGAATCCGACGTCATCGGCCGCACCGCGGACATGCTCGACAGCGACCAGCACGATGCCGCGTTCCATGCCCAGATCCGGCTCCAGGCCGCCAACGAGGGCCAGTGGAGCGGCGAACTGTGGCAGCGCCGCAAGGACGGCGACGAGTTCCTGGCCGCCGTCGAATTGCGCACCGTGCTCGATGCCGAGCTCGACACGCGCCTGCACGTGGCCGTGCTCAACGACATCACCCAGCACAAGCGCACCGAGCAGGAGCTGCGCTATCTGGCCAACTTCGACACGCTGACCAGCCTGCCCAACCGCTCGCTGCTGTCGGAGCGGCTGTCGCGCGCCATCATCCGTGCCCACCGGCAGGACAAGCGGGTCGCGGTGCTGTTCCTCGACCTCGACCGCTTCAAGGACGTCAACGACTCCCTCGGCCATGCCGCCGGCGACCGGATCCTCCGCGCGGCCGCGGTGCGCCTGCAGGAGACCGTCGGCGCGCAGCACACGGTCGCCCGGCTGGGCGGCGACGAGTTCACCGTCATCATCGAAAATCTCGAACACGCGCACGATGCCGAGCACGTCGCACGCGAGATCATCAACGCCTTCGAAGCGCCGCTCGTGCTCGACGACCGCCGCGAGATCACCATCTCGCCGTCGATCGGCATCAGCCTCTATCCCGACCACGCCCAGGTGCCCACCGCGCTGCTCAAGCACGCGGACACCGCGATGTACCAGGCCAAGGCCGCGGGACGTCGCACCTTCATGCGTTACGACGACAACATGGACATCGCCGTGCGCCAACGCGCGACGCTGTCGGGCGCGCTGCGCAAGGTGCTCGACCGGGGCGAACTGCGCCTGGTGTTCCAGCCGCGCCTGTCGCTGGCCTCGTCGCGGATCACCGGTGTCGAAGCGCTGCTGCGCTGGTTCAGCCCCGAACACGGCGACATCCCCCCGAGCGACTTCATTCCGCTGGCCGAGGAAAGTGGCCTGATCCTCGAGATCGGCGAATGGGTGCTGCGCGAGGCCTGCATGGTGCTCGGCCGTTGGCGCCAGCACGGCCTGGATGCGATGACGGTGTCGGTCAACGTCTCGGTGCTGCAGCTGCTGCGCGGCGACCTGCCCGAGGTCGTCGCACGCGTCCTCGCCGACACCGGCATTCCGCCGCACCTGCTCGAGCTCGAGCTCACCGAAAGCGTGCTGATGGCCAACGCCGAACAGACCGCGGCCAAGCTGCATGCGTTCCGCAAGCTCGGCGTGTCGCTGGCGATCGACGATTTCGGCACCGGCTACTCGTCACTCGCCTATCTCAAGCGCCTGCCGATCACCACCCTGAAGATCGACAAGGCCTTCGTCGACGAACTGCCTCACGACGCGGAAGATGCAGCGATCACGAGCACGGTGATCGCCATGGGGCATTCGCTGGGCCTGACCGTGGTGGCCGAGGGCGTCGAGACCGAGGCGCAGATGCGCTTCCTCGCCGGCAAGGGCTGCGACGAGATCCAGGGCTTCTGGGTCGCGCAGCCGATGGACGCGCTGCAATGCCTGGCCTTCATCCGCAACTGGCGCCCCGAGGGCCTGCCGCGGCCGCCGTCGCCCGCACGCGTGGCCCTGCTGCCTTGACCGCCCCCGGTCCGCTGCCTATCGTGCCGTGATGGACCAGCCCGACGTCATCGCCCAGTTGCACCGACTGACGTCGCGCGTGGAGACGTTGATCGAACGTGTCCGCGTGCTCAGTGACGAGAATCGCAGCCTGCGCCAGCAGCAGGAACACATCGTCGGCGAGCGCGCGCAACTGCTGTCGAAGAACGAGCAGGCACGGTCCCGGGTCGAGGCGATGATCGCGCGCCTGAAATCCCTGGAGCAGCACACATGAGCGGCACCAGCGAACCCGTCAGCGTGCGCGTCCTCGATCGCGAATACACCGTCGGCGTCGCACCCGACGAACGCGACAGCCTGATGGCCGCCGCCCGGTTGCTCGACGCGCGCATGCGCGAAATCCGCGGCGCGAACCGCATGGCCGCGGTCGACCGGGTGGCGATCCTCGCCGCGCTGAATCTCGCCCACGAACTCCAGCAGCTGCGCGAAAGCGGAACGGGCAGCACGCGTGCCGTGGTCGATGCGGTCGATACGCTGCATCGCCGTCTGGACGCGTACGACGCCGAATCGCGTTGAGGCCACGTCTTCGCGATGCGGCGACACGGCTGAATCCTCGACATCGTGTCGCATCGATTACCGACGAACGGGCTTGGCCCTCTGCATGCAGCGGCTATACTTCACCTGCGTTCTCTGCCGTGTCCGACAGCGAGCAAAACATTCGCCTTGTCCCTTAAAAACGACACCGGGGATGTCAGGAAACCGGGAGTGCCAGTCCGCCCTCGAGCGGGAAGCCCGAAGGAATCCCAGCGTTCCCACTTGAACCTCGGGTTCAAGGTCGTTTCGCACGCATCGACACTGGCGGAGGACGTACTTATTTCGATTCCGCCCGCCGCGTCGCCGGCACACCCGACGACGAGCCCGGCCGAATGACCCCACGCACCGACCTCCGCCGACGCCTGCGCGACCAGCGCCGTGCGACGCCGCCCGGTGCGCGGATCGCCGCTGCCGAAGGCCTCGCCACCCAGCTGTTCGCGCTGCCTGCGTTGCCGGCCACCGGTTACGTGGCCGGCTACTGGGCCAGTGACGGCGAGATCGGCCTGCACGTCTTCCAGGTGCGCCTGCCTGCCGGCCTCGTCTATTGCCTGCCCGTGCTGCACGGTGATCAGCTGCGCTTCGCGCCGTGGCGCGCGGGTGATCCGCTGGTCACCAACCGCTTCGGCATTCCCGAACCCGACATCGAGCCGGCGTCCGCGCTCGACGCGCGCGCGATGGCGCTGGTGGTCACGCCACTCGTCGGTTTCGATGCGCAGGGCCAGCGGCTGGGCATGGGCGGCGGCTGGTACGACCGCAGCTTCGCGTTCCGCCAGACGACCGCGGCGCCGCCACTGCTCGTCGGCGCCGCGTTCGCGAGCCAACAGGTCGACACGCTCGAGGTGGCGCCCTGGGATGTGCCACTGGACGCGATCTGCACCGAATCCAGCACCCTGATGCCGAGTCCACGCCTGTGAGTCCACGCAAACGCTACTGGCTGATGAAGTCCGAACCCGACGACTTCTCGATCGACGACCTCGCCCGCGTCGGCACCGAGCCGTGGACGGGCGTGCGCAACTACCAGGCGCGCAATTTCATGCGCGACGGCATGCGGGTCGGCGACGGGGTGCTGTTCTATCACTCGAATGCCGACGTGCCCGGGATCTACGGCCTCGCCGAAGTGGCGAGCACTGCGTATCCCGACCCCACCCAGTTCAAGAAGGCGTCGAAGTACTTCGACGAAAAGGCGACCGAAGCGACACCGCGCTGGTTCCTGGTCGACGTCGGCTTCGTGCGCAAGCTTGCGGCACCGATTCCGCTGTCGGAGATCCGCGAGCACGCCGCGGACCTGGGCGAGGAATTCGCGCTGATCCGCAAGGGCGCGCGGCTGTCGGTGCTGCCGGTGTCGTCCGCGCAATGGAAACTGCTGTTGTCCCTGGAGAAGAAGCGATGAGCGAAGGCAAGCGCCTGGCGGCGGAGAAGGCGATCGAGTACGTGGAAGACGGCATGATCGTCGGTGTGGGTACCGGCTCGACGGTCGCCTATTTCATCGACGCACTGGCGCGCATCAAGCACCGCATCGATGGCGCGGTGTCGAGCTCCGACCAGAGCACCGAGCGCCTGCGCGGCCACGGTATTGACGTGCTCGACCTCAACGCGACCGGCCCGCTGGCGCTGTATGTCGACGGCGCCGACGAGTGCGATCCCGGCAAGCACCTGATCAAGGGCGGCGGCGCCGCGCTGACGCGCGAGAAGATCATCGCCGAGGCCAGCAAGCAATTCATCTGCATCATCGATCCCGCCAAGCAGGTCCCGGTGCTGGGCACGTTCCCGCTGCCGATCGAAGTGATCCCGATGGCCCGCAGCCTCGTCGCCCGCACGATTCTGGAGACGACCGGCGGACAGCCGGTGTGGCGCGAAGGCGTGAAAACCGACAACGGCAACTGGGTGCTCGACATCCACGGCCTGTCGATCACCGATCCGGTGGCACTCGAGACGCAGCTCAACCAGATCCCGGGCATTGTCAGCGTGGGCCTGTTCGCCCGCCGCAAGGCCGACATCGTGATCGTGGGTACCGCGACCCCGACCGTCCTGGATTGACCTGCGGGGCCAGCGAGCGCGATCGCCCCGGCTCCATCAGCGAACGCCTGCATCCGCAGGAACGCGCTTGCGCTCGAAGGGCTTTCGCGAGAACGCCCCATCGCGCGCGAGCGCGCTCCTACAGGCGCAGCAGTTCGATCGGCTTAGTCATGTCCGTGCGGGTCAACACCCTGCCCACGAAAAAGCCCGCCTTCCGGCGGGCTTTTCGTTAGCAGCGGGAACGGCCGGGCTCACTCGACGTCGAGGAAGCTCCGCAGCTGCTCGCTGCGCGAGGGATGACGCAGCTTGCGCAGCGCCTTCGCCTCGATCTGGCGGATGCGCTCGCGGGTGACGTCGAACTGCTTGCCGACTTCCTCGAGGGTGTGGTCGGTGTTCATGTCGATGCCGAAGCGCATCCGCAACACCTTGGCCTCGCGCGGGGTCAGGCCGGCGAGCACGTCGCGGACCGTTTCCATGAGGTTGGTGTTAGTGGTCGCGTCGATCGGGGACTCCACATTGGTGTCCTCGATGAAGTCGCCCAGGTGCGAGTCCTCGTCGTCGCCGATCGGGGTCTCCATGGAGATCGGCTCCTTCGCGATCTTCATGACCTTCCGGATCTTGTCTTCCGGCATGTCCATTTCCTTGGCCAGCTCCTCCGGCGTGGCCTCGCGGCCGTACTGCTGGAGCATCTGGCGGGAAATGCGGTTGAGCTTGTTGATCGTCTCGATCATGTGCACGGGGATGCGGATCGTGCGCGCCTGGTCGGCGATCGAACGCGTGATCGCCTGCCGGATCCACCACGTGGCATAGGTCGAGAACTTGAAGCCGCGACGATGCTCGAACTTGTCGACCGCCTTCATCAGGCCGATGTTGCCTTCCTGGATGAGGTCGAGGAACTGCAGGCCACGGTTGGTGTACTTCTTGGCGATCGAGATCACCAGGCGCAGGTTGGCCTCGACCATTTCCTTCTTCGCGCGGCGGGCCTTGGTCTCGCCATAGGCCATCGCGCGGTTGATCTCCTTGAGATCGCCCAGGGTCACGCCCATGGCCTTCTCGATCGCCATCGTGGCTTCCTGCTCGGCGACGATCTGGTCGCGGACGTCCTTCAGGCCGGACGACCACTTCTGCTTGCGCTTGATCATCTCGTCCGCCCAGGCCGTATTGGTCTGGTTGCCGTCCCACGCGCGGATGAAGTCCTTGCGCGGCATCTTGGCGACGCGGGTGGACAGGTCGAGGATGCGACGCTCGTGGTCCTTGAGCTCGGACACGACCTCGCGCAGCTTGCGGACCAGCAGATCGGTCAGCGGCAGCGGCAGCTTGAAGGTCATGAACTGGTCGGCCATCTCGCCGCGCAGCTTCACCACCGGCTTGGCGGTGGCGCCGTTCTTGGCGTAGGACTTCTGGAACTTGTTGAACAGGTCGGCCAGCACGTCCATGCGGCGCGCGACCTCTTCCGGATCGGGACCACTCGGACCAGTGCTCTCCTCTTCGCCGTCGGCATCGTCGGCGTCGTCGTCGTCACTGTCGTCGTCGGCCTCGGCGTCGGCGGCCGCAGGCGCGTTGCCGGCCGCGGCTTCTTCCTCGGCGGCGAGCTCTTCGAGCAGCTGGTCGTTGAAGCCGACCACCACTTCGGCCAGACGCTTCTTGCCGGCCTTGTGCAGCTCGTATTCCTCGAGCAGCAGCTGGACCGACCACGGGAAGCTGGCCACCGAGGCCATCATCTGGTTCAGGCCTTCCTCGATGCGCTTGGCGATCGCGATCTCGCCCTCGCGGGTCAGCAGCTCGACCGTGCCCATCTCGCGCATGTACATGCGCACCGGATCGGTCGTGCGGCCACCCTCGGTGTCGAGCGAGGTCAGCGCCGCGGCAGCTTCCTCGGCCGCGGTCTCGTCGACCTCGCGGTTGCCGCCGGACTGGCCGGCGAGCAGCAGCGTCTCGGCATCGGGCGCGACCTCATGGACGTCGATGCCCATGCCATTGATCATGCCGATAATGTCTTCGATCTGCTCCGGGTCGACCATGTCGTCGGGCAGGTGATCGTTGACTTCGGCATACGTCAGGTAGCCCTGCTCAAGGCCCTTGCTGATCAGGAGCTTGATGTCGGACTGCTGGACGGGACGTTCATTCGCCATGTGGCGCACCGTTGTAAAAGTGAACCCGTAATTGTACCACCTGCAAGGCCGGGTTCATGCCCTGAGCAGGAAGGTGACCGGACCATCGTTGACCAGGCTGACTTCCATATGGGCACCGAAGCGGCCGGTTTCCACCCCCGGATGTCGCGCCCTGCACACACCGACGAGGCGCGTGAAGATCCGTTCAGCTTCAGCCGGCGGCGCCGCCGTACTGAAGCCCGGACGATTGCCGGAGCGGGTGTCGGCCGCCAGCGTGAACTGGCTGACCAGCAACAGCCCGCCACCGGTCTGCGCCAGCGCGCGGTTCATCCGGCCGGCCTCGTCGGCGAACACCCGGTAGGCCAGAAGACGGTCCGCCATGCGGTCCACCTGCGCGTCGCCGTCGTCGGGCTCGATGCCGACCAGGGCCAGCAAGCCGGGGCCGATGTGGCCGACGACCTCACCATCGACCCGCACACTCGCCTCGGTGACGCGCTGGATGAGGCTCAACACGGGCGTGCCCGGCCTTGCGGCCCCCGGAGACATCCGGAGGCGCCGGCCACGCCACCGCCCCCGCTGCAGGAGCGCGCTCGCGCGCGATGGCGCCTTCCCGGGACCGCCTCGCGCGCGAGCGCGCTCCTACGGGGACAACTGGACACCCCGTCTACAGGCTGGCTGCGGAACGCCCCCATCACCCCGAATAGCGGTTGCTGATCGGATAGCGACGTTCGCGCCCGAAGGCGCGGCGCGAGATCTTCGGTCCCGGCGCGGCCTGGTGCCGTTTCCACTCGCTGGTGCGCACCAGGCGCAGCATGCGGTCGACGGTCGCGGCGTCGAACCCGGCGGCGACGATCTCGTCGCGCGATTCTTCCTGGTCGACGAACCGCCGCAAAATCGCGTCGAGCACGTCGTAGGGCGGCAGCGAATCCTGGTCGAGCTGGTTGGCGCGCAGCTCGGCCGAGGGCGGCCGGTCGATCACCGCCGGCGGAATCACCGGCGCGCCGCCCACGGTGTTGCGCCACTTCGCCAGGCCGAAGACCTCGGTCTTGTAGAGGTCCTTGATCGGCGCGTAGCCGCCGCACATGTCGCCGTAGATGGTCGCGTAGCCCACCGCGTACTCGCTCTTGTTGCCGGTGGTGAGCAGCAGCCCGCCGTGCTTGTTCGACAGCGCCATCATGATCGCGCCACGGGTGCGCGACTGCAGGTTTTCCTCGGCGACGTCGACGTCTTTGCCGCCGAACGCCTCCGACAGCGTGTCGAGGAAGCCCTGGAACGGCGGTTCGATCGGAATGGTCAGCATGCGCACGCCGAGCGCTTCGCACTGCTCGGCCGCGAGGTCGTTGCTCAGCCCTGCGGTGTAGCGCGACGGCATCCGCACCGCGGTGACGCTGTCCGCGCCCAGCGCATCGACCGCCATCGCCAGCACGACCGACGAATCGATGCCGCCCGACAGGCCCACCCACGCGGTGGAGAAGCCGTTTTTTCCGCAGTAATCGCGCGTGCCGCGCACGACCGCGCGCCAGGCCAGCGCGTCGATGCTCTCGTCGCCGTCGTCCACCCAGATCACCGGCGTGAAGCCCTTCCGCGCCGGATCGAAGTCCACCACCAGCCACTGGTCGTCGAACGCGACCGCGGCCGGATGCACCGTGCCGTCGGCATCGGCGACGACCGAGGCCCCGTCGAACACCAGCGCATCCTGGCCGCCGACCACGTTGACGTAGGCCAGGGCCACACCGCTCTCGCGGGTGCGCTCGGCCAGCAGCGCGTCGCGCTGGCGATGCTTGCCGCGCTCGTAGGGCGAGGCGTTGGGCACAACGACGACCTCGGCACCCGCGCGTGCGGTGTCGTCGAGCGGTTCGGGGAACCAGAGGTCCTCGCAGATCACCACGCCGACCTGTACGCCGTTGACCTCGATCACGCAGGAGCCGCCGTCGGGATCGACGTGGAAATACCGGCGCTCGTCGAAGACGTTGTAGTTCGGCAATTCCCGCTTGCGGTAGGTGCGCTCGAGCTTGCCGTCGCGGAGCACGCTGGCCGAGTTGTAGAGCACGCTGCCGGCCGATTCCGGCCAGCCGACGACCGCGACGATGCCGCGCACGTCCTTGGCGATCTGCATCAATGCCGCTTCGCAGTCGATCAGGAAGCCGGGACGCATCAGCAGGTCTTCAGGCGGATAGCCGCTGATCGCAAGTTCCGGGAAGACCACCACATGCGCGCCGTACTCGTCGCGGGCATGGGCGATCATCGTCGCGATGCGCTCGGCGTTGCGGCCCACGTCCCCGACCGGAAAATCGAACTGGGCCAGGGCGATGCGGAGCGGTGCGGTCATGTCAGATTCCGGAAATCAGCAGATCGAGCGCGGCGAGAATGCGGGCGCGCTCGGTGGAAAGATCGGCTTCGCGGGTTCCCAAATCCGCCACCTCGGTGGCCGCGAGCAAGGGCACGGCCAGGACATGGGCCTTGCCGTTGATCTCGACGATCGGCGCCAACGAGGAGATTTCGGGTGGCCGCTTGCCGCGCACCACCGGCACCATCGGCACGACGACCCGCGTCCCGGTGTCCTCGATCAGGTCGCTCTGCACGTTGAGCAAAAGCGGATACAGCGCGCGCGTGTGGACGTTGCGGTTGCGATAGACGCCGAACTGCTGCATCAGCGCGCGCGGAACATCGGGCTGAAGACGCCGTTTTCGGCGACCCAGGCGTTGTAGCCCTCGATCGCCTCACGGTTCTCCTCACGCCAGCGTTCCCGCTTGCGCGCACGCACCTCCGCTTCCAGCGCCTTCTCGAGCGTGGCCGACAGATTGATCTCCAGCGCGCGGGCTTCTTCGAGCAGCCCCTGGTTCACGCTGACGTTGGTGGCGCGCTTGCCGTATCCGGCATAGTCCTCACGAATGCGCATGACGGAGCCCTCCTGGATGCGCATCGAGAATGCGCATGCCGACCTGCGGTGTCAACTCGTCGCGCGGGCACTCAGCCCATGGTTGGATCCAGGACTGCCGACAGCCTCGTCGGCCTCCCATGAAAAAGGCCGCCCGAAGGCGGCCTCGTCCATTGCACCCGTGGCGGCGTGACTTACTTGACCAGTGCGGCGATCGCTTCGCCCAGGTCGCCCGGCGAACGGACGGTCTTCACGCCGGCCGCTTCCATCGCCTTGAACTTGCCTTCGGCCGTGCCCGAACCGCCCGAGGCGATCGCACCGGCATGGCCCATGCGCTTGCCCGGAGGGGCCGACGCGCCGGCGATGAAGCCGACGACCGGCTTCTTGACGTGCGCCTTGATGTACTCGGCGCCCGCTTCCTCGGCGTCGCCGCCGATCTCGCCGACCATGATGATGCCCAGCGTCTGCGGGTCTTCGTTGAACAGCTTGAGGCAGTCGACGAAGTTCAGGCCGTTGATCGGATCGCCGCCGATGCCGATGACGGTCGACTGGCCGAGGCCCGCCGCGGTGGTCTGCTTGACTGCTTCATAGGTCAGCGTGCCCGAACGCGAGACGATGCCGATCTTGCCCGGCATGTGGATGTGGCCCGGCATGATGCCGATCTTGCACTCGCCCGGCGTGATCACGCCCGGGCAGTTCGGACCGACCAGGGTCACGTCCGGATGCGACTTCAGCACGTTCTTGACGCGCAGCATGTCGAGCACCGGAATGCCTTCGGTGATGCAGACGATGACCTTGATGCCGGCCGCGGCCGCTTCGAGGATCGCGTCGGCCGCGAACGGCGGCGGCACGTAGATCACCGAGGCGTCGGCGCCGGTGGCCTCGACCGCTTCGCGCACGGTGTTGAACACCGGCAGGTCGATGTGCGTGGTGCCACCCTTGCCCGGCGTGACGCCGCCGACGACCTGGGTGCCGTATTCCACCATCTGGGTGGCGTGGAAGGTGCCCTGCTGGCCGGTGAAGCCCTGCACGATCACCTTGGTGTTCTTGTTGATGAGGACGCTCATTGGAAATCCTGTGGTGTCGTAGAAGCGCGCGCGGCATCGCGAAGACCGCGACCGCGCGCAAGCGCGTGTCTACAGATGATGTGTGGGCTTACGCGGCGGCCGCGACGGCCTTCTTGGCGCCGTCGTTGATGTCGTCGGCCGCGGTGATGGCGAGGCCGGATTCGGCCAGCAGCTTCTTGCCCGCTTCGACGTTCGTGCCTTCCAGGCGCACGATCACCGGCACCTTGACGTCCACTTCCTTGACCGCGGCAATGATGCCCTCGGCGATCATGTCGCAGCGGACGATGCCGCCGAAGATGTTGACGAAGATCGCCTTGACCTTGTCGCTCGACAGGATGAGCTTGAACGCCTCGGTCACGCGCTCCTTGGTCGCGCCGCCGCCCACGTCGAGGAAGTTCGCCGGCGAACCGCCGTTGAGTGCGATCACGTCCATCGTCGCCATCGCCAGGCCTGCGCCGTTGACCATGCAGCCGATGTTGCCGTCCATGGTCACGTAGTTCAGGTCGTGCTGGCTGGCACGCGCCTCGGCCTCGTCTTCCTGCGTGGCGTCACGCATCGCCGCCAGATCCTTGTGACGGAACGTGGCGTTGTCGTCGGAGTCGACCTTGCCGTCGAGGGCATAGAGGTCGCCGTTGTCGAGGATGGCCAGCGGGTTGAGTTCGACCAGCGCCAGGTCCTTCTCGTTGAACAGGGTGTACAGGCCGCCCATGATCTTGGCGAGCTGGTTGGCCTGCTTGGCGGTCAAACCGATCTTGAAGCCGATCTCACGGCCCTGGTAGGGCTGGAAACCTTCGACGAAGCCGACGTTGAGGCTTTCGATCTTCTCCGGCGTCTCGGCAGCCACCTGCTCGATGTCCACGCCACCCTCGCTCGAGACGATATAGGTGATCGACTGCGTGCCGCGGTCGACGAGCACCGACAGATACAGTTCCTTGGCGATCTCGCCGGCCTCGGTGACCAGCACCAGATTGACCGGCAGTTCAACGCCAGCGGTCTGATAGGTGGCCATCTTGGTGCCGAGCATCTTGGCAGCAGCGGCCTTCACGTCGTCGGTGGTCTTGCAGAACTTCACGCCGCCGGCCTTGCCGCGGCCGCCCGCATGGATCTGGGCCTTGACCATCCAGGGGCCATTGCCCAGGGACTTCGCTACTTCGACTGCTTCGTCGGCGGTGGACGCGACGCGCCCGGCCGGCACGGGGATGCCGTAATCGGCAAACAACTGCTTCGCCTGGTATTCGTGGAAGTTCATGTGGGGTCCATCAGGAAGGAAATGGTGCCGGCCGCGGTGCGGGCGCGCGAGGCGCCGGAGGCCGACCGGGCCCGCCATTCTCGCGCATGCGGGGCCCCCGGGCAAAACCGGCCCTCCGGGGCGGGCCTATACTGGCGGCTGTCCGCCCCGCTGGAGCGACCGTTGCGCCTGCTCGCCGTACCCACGATGTCGCCGTGGCTGATGCAGCGCGAGCTGTCGCTATTCTCGCTCTACCGCCTGCTGGAAGCCGCCCTGCTGGCGCTTCTGGTGTTCAGCCCCTGGGGCGAACTGATGGGCGAGGTGGTGGACCCGGCGATCGCGATCACAGTCAGCCTGGGCTACCTCGTCGCCTCGGTGGGCCTGCTGCTGCACGCACGCCACCCGCACATCGATCATCCGGCACATGCGGTGGTCGGCGTCGCGGTGGACATCGCGGTCGCCGGCCTCGTGAGCCATGCGATTCCCGAGGTCGCGCCGGGCGTGGCGATGCTGCTGCTGTTCAACATCAGCGCGGCGTCGCTGTTCGTCAGCCTGCGCAGCAGCCTGCTGATCGCCGCGGCCGCGGCGGCGGCGCTGCTGTTCGAGCGCATCGTCAGCATCGTCGGCGGCAGCAGCTTCGACCGGCCGTTGGCCGAGACCCTGATGTTCGCGCTGGGCTTCTTCGCCGCCGCCTCGCTGACCCGCCAGCTCGGCAAGCAGGTGCGCGACACCCAGGCCCTGGCCGAGCGCCGCGGCGCCGAGGCCGCGAACATGGCCGAGATCAACGAGTTGGTCATCCGCCGCATGCAGACCGGCGTGCTGCTGGTCGACGGCACCGGCCACATCCGCCTCGCCAACGAGGCGGCGATGCTGCTGCTCGGTGATATCGACACCCCCGGCGACGACGCGCTGCACGGGCGCACGCTGTCGAAGCTGGCGCCGCGGCTGGCCCTGCGCCTGGCCGACTGGCTGCGCAGCGGCAGCACCGACGATGCGCCGCTGACGCTGCGCGAGCACACCGACGTCATGCCGCGCTTCGTGCGCCTGCTGGCCAACAGCGACCACACCCTGATCTTCCTCGACGACACCTCGCTGGTCTCGCGCCGGGCCGAATCGCTGACCCTGGCGACGATGGGCCGCTTCTCGGCCGGCCTCGCCCACGAGATCCGCAATCCGCTGGCGGCGATCAGCTACGCTACCCAGCTGCTCGAGGAATCGGAGGACATCCGCGACGCCGACCGGCGCCTGCTGCAGATCATCCACCAGCAGTGCGTGCGCACCAACGGCATCGTCGAGAGCGTGCTGAGCCTGGCCCGGCGCGAACGCGCGCGGCCGGAGCACGTGGAACTGGTGGCCGCGGCGCAGGCCTTCGTGCAGGACTACCGGATGATCGTCGCCGACGACAACGCCGAGGTCCGGGTGAGCTGCGACCAGGCGACGCTGCCCGCGGTGTTCGACCCGCGCCACCTGCACCAGGTGCTCACCGCGCTGGTCAACAACGCCGTGCGCTACGGGCGGATGCCGGGCGCGCTGGCCCGCATCACGCTGCGCATCGAGCAGGACGGCGACTGCCCGTCGCTGAGCGTGCTCGACCGCGGCCCGGGCATTCCGGAGGCGGTCGCGGCGCAGCTGTTCCGCCCGTTCTTCACCACCTCCGAAAGTGGCACGGGCCTGGGCCTCTACATCGCCCACGAACTGTGCCGGGCCAACGAGGCCCAGCTCGAATATGTGGCCGTGCCCGGTGGCGGCGCCTGCTTCCGCATCACCCTGGCCGCCCGGCAGACCCTGCTGCGCCGCTGAGCGCTGCCCCCTGTAGGAGCGCGCTCGCGCGCGAAGGGCCCTCCTGCAACACCGATCGCGCACAAGCGCGCGCCTACCGCGTTCTCCAACGCCTCGACGCCGCCCGACACCCGCCCCGGAACCCCGTTGCCACCGGTGTCGCGCTCGTCAGTCAGGGCAAAAGCTGTCACCATGCGTCACTTCCAAACACACGTTTAGCCCGCCTCGATGAGCGAGAACCGCAGCGCCCTGATCGTCGACGACGAACACGACATCCGTGAACTGCTGGTGCTGACGCTGGGGCGGATGGGCCTGCGCACCGACACCGCCCCCAACCTGGCGGCCGCGCGCGAAATGCTGGCCACCGTGGCCTACGATCTCTGCCTGACCGACATGCGCCTGCCCGACGGCTCCGGCCTGGAACTGGTCGGCGAGATCGGCACGCGCTTTCCGGGTACGCCGGTCGCGGTGATCACCGCCTACGGCAATGTCGAGGCCGCGGTCGAGGCGCTGAAGGCAGGTGCCTTCGACTTCGTCAGCAAGCCGGTCGACATCCACGTGCTGCGCGGCCTGGTCCGCCAGGCGCTGGAACTGGGTGAGCGCGCCCGGCGCACCAGCGAGGAACAGAGCAGCCGCCTGCTCGGCGCGTCCGATGCCATGGTCACGCTGCGCAACACCATCGCCAAGGTCGCCCGCAGCCAGGCGCCGGTCTACATCAACGGCGAATCGGGCACTGGCAAGGAGCTCGTGGCCCGCACTATCCACGCCCAGGGCGCGCGTGCCGGCGGGCCCTTCGTGCCGGTCAACTGCGGCGCGATTCCGACCGAGCTGATGGAAAGCGAGTTCTTCGGCCACAAGAAGGGCAGCTTCACCGGCGCGCACAGCGACAAGCCCGGCCTGTTCCAGGCCGCGGACGGTGGCACCCTGTTCCTCGACGAGGTGGCCGAGCTGCCGCTGCCGATGCAGGTCAAGCTGCTGCGCGCGATCCAGGAAAAGTGCATCCGCCCGGTCGGCGCCTCCGCCGAGGTGCAGGTCGACGTGCGCCTGCTCTCGGCCACCCACAAGGACTTGGGTGCACTGGTCAGTGACGGCCGGTTCCGCCACGACCTCTACTACCGCATCAACGTCATCGGCCTCAACGTGCCGCCGCTGCGCGAACGCACCGGCGATCTGCCGCTGCTGTCGAACGCGATCCTCCAGCGCCTGGCCCAGGCCATGCACCGCGCACCGCCGATGCTCGACGACGACGCCGTCGCCGCGCTCGAGGCCTACCCGTTCCCCGGCAACGTGCGCGAACTGGAGAACGTGCTCGAACGCGCGCTGGCCATGGCCGACGGCGACCGCATCACCGCCGACGACCTGCACCTGCCCGCGCCCCCCGGCGCGCCGCGCACGCAGTCGCCGGTCATCACCGGCACCCACCCTGCCCTGCCGCCCAGCAGCGCGGCACCGCGCGACCCGCGCACCGTCAGCCCCTACGAGACCGCCGGCACCGCCCTACCCTCCTTCATCGAGGACATCGAGCGCGCCGCCATCCAGCAGGCGCTGCAGGAAAACCGCTACAACAAGACCAAGACCGCGGCGGCCCTCGGCATCACGTTCCGAGCGCTGCGTTACAAGCTGAAGAAGCTCGGGATCGACTGAAGCCTTCGCGCGGTTTGACAGAACAGCACGTGGCCGCGACCCTCCCCATCCGCCGATTGGCGAGGGGACCAATGATGCAAGCACAGTTCTCCCATCGCCGCAGCCTGGTGGTGGCACTTTCCGTCGTGCTGGTGCTGCGGCTGATCCACATGCGCTATGCGCTGGCCGGTCCACTGACCTGGCAGATGGGCGCGGACGAGGACTTTTACTGGCGCTTCGCGCAGGACGTGGCCTTCGGCAGCGGCGGCCTGCGCGAGGAATTCGCGTTCATGGATCCGCTCTACGGGTATCTGCTCGGCGGAATCCTGAAGCTCGGCGCAGGCGCGTTTCCGCTATATCTGTTGCAGATTATCGTGGATTGCCTATCAGCCTTCGGCCTGTACCGGATCGCGTGCATGCTCGGGCGCCCACGGGCAGGTCTGCTGGCGTTGCTCGTCTACGGCCTCACCGGCACCGCGATTGCGTACAGCATGGCGCTACTCAAGGCGACCTGGGTGGCTGCATTCCTCATCTGGTGGATGTACGGCGCCCTGCACCTGGCGGGCGGTGGGCGCAGCCGCACGGCGGTGTGGTTCGGGGTGTTTTGCGGGCTGGGCGTTGCACTGCGCGCCAATCTCCTGCTGATGGTTCCGCTGGCCATCCTCTGCATCGGCTGGCTGCGATGGCGCGACGGCGCGCGCCCCGCCGAGCTGGCACGCCTTACCGTCGGCATCGTGGCAGGCGTGACGCTCCCTCTTGTACTGCTCGTGGCCCGCAACGTCGCAATCTCGGACAAATGGTCGCCCATGCCCAACAACGGCGGCATCGTGCTGCACCAGATCTACAACGCAGAGAATGCCGACGGCAGGGCGGGCGTGCCCGCGTTCGTGGGGCGTTACACCGCCCCGGGGGAAATCTGGAGTGGTTATCGACGGGAAGCGGAGAGACGCCTGCAGCGCTCCCTCGCCGCGCAAGACGTCGACGCGTACTGGCGCCGCGAAGCCATGGCTTACCTGCGGACGCACCCCGCCCAGTCGATCGCAAACGGCATCCGCAAGCTGCGCGAGGCGAGCGCCTACCCGGAAGTACCCAACACGCGGAACTACGTGGACGAGCGCATCGTGTCGCCACTCTTGGCCGCGCTTCCACTCCCCTTCGGCTGGCTGTTCGCACTGGGGCTGCCGGGACTCGCCTTGCTCGTTCTGCGGGAGCGCCGCGCCGTGATCGTGCTGGCACCGCTGGCGATGGGCGCGCTGACGCTGGCGGTGTTTTTCGCCGAGGACCGGTTCCGCTTCAACATCATTGGGCCGTTCGTGCTGGGGACGGGCATCTGGCTGGATGCGATGTGGCGGCTGGGGACGACACGACGGTGGTCCATGCTGGTCGCCGCTTCGATACTTCCCCTCGCGCTCGGCGCATGGACGATCACCCAGGCACGCCTGCTTCTGCCGCCATTCCCCAGCGATACACAGCGGCTGGCTTGGGGATACATCAAATCCGGCCAGGACGCGCGCGCGCGGGCCCTGCTGGAACAGACGGCGGAAACGCAGCCGGAGACGCCGGGGCTGGATGAACTACAGGGCTATTTGGCGGTGCGTGATACGCGGTGGCCGGATGCCGTGGCGCATCTGGAACGCGCGATCCAGCAACGGCCCGACCGCCACGAGGCGTGGCACAACTTCAGCCTGGCCCTCGAAGCAACAGACAGGCTCGAGGACGCCCTGGTCGCCGAACTGCGGGCGATCGACCTGTCCCCGCGCCAGCCCGACTATCTGCTCCGCGCCGGCGACCTGCTGCGTGACCTGGGGCGTGAATCGGATGCCCGCGAACTGTGGCAATGCGCGGCGCGGGTCGCGCGCCCAGGGCGGGAAACGGAGGCAGTGCAAAGCCGTTTGCCCGGGACTTTCCCCCTCCAGGGTGACGCGGAGGGTCATGTGGCATGCCCCGAATGACCCATTGTGTCACCCCTCGCGCTAATCGGGAGACAAAAACGGGACCTGAAGCAAATTTCGCATCGCCAAACAGTTGGCACGCAACGTGCGTCTACCCCGTGGCACGTGCATGCGCACGGCTGCCCAAGGATCGGCACCCAGCCGGCCACAGGCACGTGACATTCAACTCCTAGGGGATACACCATGAAGATGCTGCAGAAGGGCTTTACCCTGATCGAACTGATGATCGTCGTCGCGATCATCGCCATCCTGGCCGCCATCGCGCTGCCGGCCTACCAGGACTACGTGGCCCGCTCGCAGGTGTCGGAAGGCATGAGCCTGTCGGCTGGAGCGAAGACCGCGATCGCCGAGTACTACGCTAACTTCGCGGCGTGGCCGGCGACTAACACAGCCGCAGGTCTTGCGACTGCGAACTCGATCAGCGGCAAGTACGTGTCCAGCACCACCGTCGGCGCCGATGGCATCATTACGGTTGCGTACAACCAGAGCGCGACCAGCACCAAGATCCGCAATAACAATCTGACGCTGACCCCGACCGACCGCGGCGGCAGCGTGGCCTGGGCCTGCGCCGGCTCGATCGACAACAAGTACCGCCCGAGCTCCTGCCGTTAATCAGCAGTAGTTGCGTGGACGAGGGCCGCCATGTGCGGCCCTCGTTCGTTCCGAGGTCCGGCCATTACGTCGCGGGAGCCGCGATGCGGCCACTACAGGGGGACTGACCATGCGCTCGAAGGGATTCACGCTGATCGAACTGATGATCGTGGTGGCGATTATCGCCATCCTGGCTGCTATCGCGCTGCCCGCCTACCAGGATTATGTTGCCCGGAGCCAGGTCGCCGAGGGGCTTGTGGTCATCGGCGGCGCCAAGCTCGCCGTCACCGAATACCACGCGCACAACGGCGCGTGGCCGGACAGCCACGCCGCCATGGAGCTGGCACCGGCGCAATCCATCAGTGGACGCTACGTGTCCTCAGCCTCGGTGGGGACCGATGGACGCATCACGGTCGCCTACAACCGATCGGCCTCGAGCGAAAAGATCCGGAGCGCCGAGCTGGTCCTGGTGCCCCGCACCTCCGACCAGACCGTTTCCTGGGACTGCGAAGGCACGGTGGATCCCCGCTATCGCCCCAGCTCCTGCCGCTGATGAACGCCTTGCCTCTGCGATGCCTAGATTTGCGTTGACCGCTCCAGGTCGTGCCCTGTCATGGGGCACGGCCGCGCTGTTGCTCCTGCTGCCGTTTGCGGTCTTCGTGCCTGGGCTGGGTGGTGGCTTCCTGTTCGATGACTACCCCAACCTCGTCAGCGATCCGCACTGGCGGTTGACCGCGCTGACCCTGGACGGCCTGCGCGAAGCGCTCGGAAACGGCTTCTCCGGCTTTGGCGGCCGCCCCTTGGCCCTGCTGTCGTTCGCGCTGGACCATCTGCGCGCCGGGCCGGACCCGGCGGCGTTGAAACTGACGAACATCGCCTTGCATGCGCTCAACACGGTGCTCGTCTTTCTGCTTGTGCGCACGCTGGTGGAGCTCATCCCTGACCGCGAGGGCGCGACAGTCACCCGCGACGCTCTGTTTGCGGCTGCCGTTGCAGCCGTCTGGTCGATCCATCCGCTTCAGGTATCCACGGTGCTGTACATCGTGCAGCGCATGGAGATCGGCGCCACGACCGGCATCCTGCTGGCCTGTTTGGCCTACCTGCAGGGCCGGCGGCGACAGATCGACGGACAGCGCAGCTGGACCTGGTTCACTGGCGCCGTGCTGGCCACACTGGCCGGACTGGGGTTCAAGGAATCGGCGATACTGGCGCCGGTCTTCATCGCGGCGATCGAAGTCTGCGTGCTGCGGTTCGCCGGACCGGCACGACTGTCGCGCTGGCTCAAACTGCTGTTCACTGCCGCGGCGATCACAGGCTGCCTGGCGTTCGCGTTCGTGGTGGTACCGCATTTCTCTGCGCCGGGACGCTACGCGTTCCGTGAATTCGATCTCCAGCAGCGCCTGCTCACACAGGGCCCCGTGCTGGTGCATTACCTCAGCCAGATCCTGCTGCCGATACCCGACCGGCTGGTGTTTTACTACGACAACTTCCCGCTCTCTCGGGGACTGCTGACACCCGCCTTGACACTGGCCGCGTGGACCATCCTTGCCGCGCTCGCCGCCCTCGCCCTGTTCTGCAGGACACGCTACCCGCTGGCATCGCTGGGCGTCGCATGGTTCTTCGTGGGGCATCTGCTGACCAGCAATGTCGTCCCTCTGGAGATCGCGTTCGAGCACCGCAACTATCTGGCGCTCATGGGCGTGCTGCTGATCGTGGCCGATGCCGGCGCGCGATTAATGCGACGCGTGCATCTTGATGCCCGCATCACCATCGTGGCGGTGGTCGTGGTCGCCACGATCGTGCTGACCACGCTCCAGGTGAAGACCTGGGCCGAACCCATGCGTCTGGCAACCGCCCTGGCCAGCCGCAACATCGACTCGCCCCGCGCGTCCTACGCCCTGGGCCGCGGCCTGTTCGAGCAGAGCCGCGATGACATGAACTCCCCCAGCTGGAGCCTGGCCAAGCAGGAATTCCTGCATGCCGCGCGGCTCGGCGCGCGCTCACCGTTGCCCGAGCAGGCACTGATCATCATGCATGCCCGCGACGGCACTCCACTTGCCGATGACATCTGGCCACGCCTGCAGCGGAAGTTTGCCGAGCATGTGCTGACCGCCGAGTCCGAAGGTGCGTTGTGGCAACTGGCCAACTGCCGGCAGCTGGAACAATGCCCACTTGACGCGCAGGCGCTGTTCGAGACATTCATCGTCGCACTCGAACGCAACCCCGATTCCGCCCGCCTGCACTCGATGTACGCGACCTTCGCTTATATCGTGTTGCAGGATCCGGACCTCGGCATCGCGATGATGCGCGAGGCCATCGCGCTCGCACCGACAGATGCGCAGTTCAAGGCTAATCTCGCGCGGATGATCGTGTGCCTGCCCGAGCATGAAGACGAATGGGAACGACTGGTCTCGACCGTACGCCTTGCGAATCGGCGCGGAACCTATGCAGAGGATCTCCAGGAAATCGAGCGTGGATACGACAACTGCGCAGCGCAGCCCACGCGATCCCAGGCTCCCCAGCCGCCCCCGGAACGTCGCTAGCGTCTACGATGGCCCAGCGGATCGCGCCACTGCGCAGCGAATGCTGCGTGACATAGTGGCCTCGGCCAGCTGCATCAACAGGAATGGCGAAAGATCATGATGGCTGAGGCTGCACCGGATCCGCTGGGCGTCCTGATGGTGGCCAGTTCGTTTCCAGCCGATGCCAGCGACTGGCGGGCTGTTTTCATGCGTGAGCTGGCGAATGCATTGGGCCGTCAGACCGCCATACAGCTCGGCATATGGGCCCCGCCCGGTGACACCGGGCCGGGCGTAGAACACGTGCTTCGAGGCGACGATGCCAGCTGGCTGTCACGGTTGATGCGCGACGGAGGAATTGCCCACCTGCTGCGCACACGCCCCTTCTACGCCGGCCTGGTCGCCTTCGGACTGTTGCGACGATTAAGGCGGACCTACCTGGCAAACGCGGACATCGACCTCCGCCATGTGAACTGGCTGCAGAATGCACTGGCGGTTCCAGACGATCGTAAGCCACTCGTGGTGACCGCGCTTGGCAGCGATCTCGCACTTCTCCGGTACGCGCCTGTCCGTCGGGCAGTCAGGCGACTGTTGAAGCGTCGCCCGGCGATCGTGTGCCCCAACGCAGGCTGGATGGTGGACCCGCTGCGCGATGCGCTTGGCGGGGATATCGACATCCGCGAAGTGCCCTTCGGCATCGATTCCATGTGGTACGACCTGATCCGCGCACCGTTGCAGACCCCGCGCCGCTGGCTGGCGGTCACGCGCCTGACAACCGGAAAGCTGGGCGATCTCTTCGCCTGGGCTGCACCATACTTCGCTGATGACCAGAGGCATCTCGACCTCATTGGGCCGATGCAGGAAGCCGTTGATATCCCCGAATGGGTCCACTACCACGGTCCTGCGACACCAACGCAGCTGTGCGAGCACTGGTTTCCGGCTGCGACCGGCCTGATCACTCTCAGCCGCCATGCAGAGGGTCGCCCCCAGGTGATGTTGGAAGCCATGGCGGCGGGCTTGCCGATCATTGCGTCAGACATCGACGCGCATGCCAGCTTCCTGCGCCACAACGAGACCGCTTGGCTCTGCAACAGTCCAAGGCATTTCCGCGACGGCCTCCTCAGGCTGGAGAATGCAGACTCCAACACCGTCATGGGCGAGGCGGCACGTAGCTGGGCACGCGCCAACATCGGCACCTGGGACGATTGCGCAACGCGGTATCTTGCGCTGTATCGCGAACTCCTGGAGCTGCCGCCAAGTGACTGACCGGATCTTCGTGATGGGTGCAGGCGGCTTCATTGGCCGAGCCTTAAGTGATTCATTGGCATCCAGCGGTTTTCGGGTGCTGGCCGCCACCCGTCAGCCAACACCGTTCGTCCGGGCTGGAGTCGAGAACATTGTTTCGCCTTTCAGCGAATGCGGGCACTTCGCTCCTTGGCTCGGAAGATGCAACGCCGTCGTGCATGCCGCATCGCTGACCACCCCATCGAGCAGCGCCGCCCATCCACAGTTGGACGGCAATCTCCGGTCGACATTGGCCCTGATTGAAGCACTGCAGGATTTTCCATCAAAAAGGCTGCTGTACTTGTCTTCAGGCGGCGCTTTGTATGAGGAGCGACTCGGCCTCGTGGAGGAAACGACGCCCCTCCGGCCACGCTCCTATCACGGTGCGGGCAAGGCGGCTGCCGAACACTTCATTCAGGCCTGGTCCGCCCAGTACGGAGGGGCCGCCACCATATTGCGACCATCGAACGTCTATGGTCCCGGTCAGCATCCCCGCCCCGGCTTTGGTGTGATTCCTGCAGCGTTCGAGTGCATTCGATCCAACAGACCGCTGCAGATACGGGGCGATGGAGAAAGCGTCCGGGACTATCTATATGTTGACGACCTCGTCAGCCTGTGCCGCGATGTGTTGCGTGCGAGTCCCGGCGCCGGCGGGACAGAACTGATAAACGCGTCCAGTGGAAACGGGACTTCTTTGCTCGAGATGTTGTCACACGTCGAGCGCGCTACTGGTCAGGGGATTCGCAAGGAGTTTCTACCTGAGCGGTCGGTCGACATGAAACACGTCGTACCTGACAGCAGCCTAGCCAGGCGACGGTTCGGCTGGGAGCCGCGCGTGAGTCTTGATGACGGATTGTCCGCTGCATGGCGCTGGTATCGAGACGTGTATGGGTGAGAAGAGCCCACTGATTTCGGTCTGCATCGCGAATTACAACGGGGAGAAACTGCTATCGGACTGCATCGACTCAGTCCTCGACCAGGACGTCTTAGCGGCAGTGGAAATCATTGTCCACGATGATGCGTCCAGCGACGCCTCGCTTGACCTGCTTCAGACCCGATATCCCCAGGTGAAGGTGATCGCCTCGCCCAGCAATGTCGGCTTCTGTGTCTCCAACAATCGAATGGTGGATGTCGCCGCCGGCGACTACGTGCTGCTGTTCAATAACGATGCGGCATTGGCGCCGTGCGCGTTGTCGGCCTTGCTTGCGGAGCAGCGGAGGATTGCCGGGCCCTGCGTTCTTTCGCTTCCGCAGTACGACTGGGACAGCGGCGCTCTTGTGGACCGCGGGTGCCTGTTGGACCCGTTCTACAATCCTGTTCCCAATCTCGATCCGGCGCGCCGTGATGTCGGCTACGTGATCGGGGCTTGCCTTTGGCTGGAGCGTCGACTTTGGCAGGAGCTCGACGGCTTTCCAGAGTGGATGGAGTCGATCGGAGAGGACCTGTTCCTGTGTGGGCTGGCGCGTCTGCGTGAGGTGCCAGTGCGCTGCATCGATGGCAGCCGCTACCGCCACAGACAGGGAGCGAGCTTCGGCGGAAACCGGGTTGACGGTGGCTTGCGCAGCACGTACAGGCGCCGGGCGTTGAGTGAACGCAACAAAACCCTGGCGTTACTGGTCTGCACGCCCGGTTGGGCAGCTTGGCCTCTGCTGATGCTGCACTTGTCTCTGCTCTGCGCCGAAGGCGCGCTGATCTCGCTGTTACGGCGGGACGCGCGGTTGTGGCGCGAGGTGTATCGCCCGGTGCCGCGCACCGTGCTGGGTTCGTTAGATCGTTGGAAGGCGCTCCGGCGGCGCGTGCAGAGCACCACCTGTACCACGCCTCGCGAGTGGTGGAGTGCCTTCGTGTGGTTGCCGCGCAAGCTCTCGTTGCTCTGGCGGCACGGCGTTCCCGAGGTGCGTTGATGCTCAGGCCGGCTTGCGGTACAGGAAAAACGGTTCGGCCCGATTGACGCCCGCAAGAGACGGGTCCGTGTCGCCCAGCAGGTCGTCGTGCTGGCGGACGCGTGACTCGAAGCCGGCAGCTTCGATACGCTCGAAAATGTCCCGCCCGAACAGCCGGACATGGTCTTCCTGGCCATACGCCTGGAGCCGCGCCTGCGGAGTGTCGATGCCTTCGTCCGACCAGGTGTGGTGGAGCTTCGTGCTGTAGGGCGTCTGCAGGATCGCGTGGCCACATGGCTTGAGAACGCGGAGTATCTCGCTCAGCGCCCGATCCACGTCGCCAACGTGCTCGAGCACGTGGTTGGCGATGACCATGTCGACGGACTCGGACGCGATGTCCATGTCCAGCATGTCCACGCGCCGGACGTGCGGTGACTGCGGGTACAGGTCGCAGGCTGTATAGACGGCTGGACCGGCAGCCTCGATCCAGCGCGGCAGTCGGTTCTCGGGGGCGAAGTGCAGGATAGACCTACCCTTCATCCAGTCCAGAATTTTGCTGGCGCGGAGATACATCAGGAGATGCCGCTCGCGGTCGTGTGCACCGCAGCGCGGACACTCGAAATTGTCCACGTCGCTGCCGACGATCTCAAAGGCCCGCATCAGCGGCGGCAACCCGCGTGACCCCGTCCGGTACGGCATGAACCGCCAGACCGAGTGATTGCAGGCCATGCATCGCAATCGACCACCGGGAATCCACCCGGCTAGACCGTATGCGATCACTTTCCCAAGCTGCAGGGCCATCGGATGCGTCTCAATGCGGGTAGAGGACAGCCGGCACCCGGCGGCCCGTGGCCCGGCCCAGCGCACGGCCCAAGTGGGCGAGGACCAGCCGGCCGAGGGTGCGGACCAGGTTCGCGGCCAGCAGCAGGCTGGTCCGCAGTGCCCCGTATGGCGAGATCGCATAGACCACGCCCGCCCATCGGCGCAGCAGCGACCAGTCCCGGGTGCGGGCGGCGCGCAGACAGACCCGGCGCAGGAAATCGGTGATGCCGCGGGCATAGTCGGCGTCGCGGACCAGCGCGCGCGGCACGCTCTGGATCGCCTGCCAGTACAGCGTGCGGACGCGCTCGTTGGCGCTTAGCACCAGCGAGCCCTGCGTGTTGACGCGGTAGCCCGCCAGTGGCTCGCCGATGTGACCCAGCCAGCCGTGGCGGGCCAGCCACAGGTGGATCTGGTAATCGATCTGCTCACCCGCTTGCCAACCCGTGCCGTGGCAGGCCCGATACAGCACCGAGCTGTTGTTCAGCGCGTTACCCCGGCGCAGCAGGGTGGCCAAGTCCAGCTTGGCGTCGCCCAGGTCGTTGAACACGCCGAGCGCTCGCCCACGCTCGTCCACCGTCAGGGCACTGGTGTACACGGCGCTGCAGTCCGGGTAGCGCCGCAGGTAGGCAAGTTGGCGAGCCAACTTGCCGGGCAGCCAGTAGTCGTCCCCATCCACGCGCGCAATGAACTCGCCTTCGGCGCGCAACAGCAGGTCCAACAGATTCGCGAAGGGCCCCAGATTCCGCTCGCGCCGCAGATGCACAAGCCGCGGGCCGTACTCCGCCACCAGCGCTCGGATACTGTCGCCGGTGCCGTCGGTGGAGCCGTCATCGCCCACCAGCACACGCACATCGGCATCCACCATCTGGTCCAGGATGCTGCGCAGGCAGGTCTCGATGTAGGCCCGTTGGTTGTAGGTCACCACACAGACGCAGATTAGAGGCCGGGTCATGCGCGCATGCCTCCCCCTGCGGGCGTCATGCCGGACCGCAGGGTGCGCAGGAACTCCAGCAGGTCCTGCCATGCCTGCAGGCGCAGCGTCACGGCGCCCACGGCGTAAGTAACCACCGCCGCTGCGATGGCCAGGCTCAGCGCCCACGGCGAATGGCCGGCCACAGAAAGTGCCAGCCACGCCGACGCGCTGGCCGCCAGCGCCAGCAGCAGAATGGGCCACAGGTCGCGCAGCTGCACGCGCAGCCCGCAGTCCAGCAGGCGGTGGGCATGGCGGGTGTTGATCCACGTGCAGGCCAAGCTGGCCGCCAGCGCGGCCCAGGCCACCGGCTGCGCACCGAATGGGCTGGCAACGGCCACCAGCGGGACAGTGACCGCCGCCTTCGCCACTTCTAGCTTCAGGATCAGGTCCGAGCGACCCACCGCGCCCAGCGCGGCCAGGTTCAACACGTGCATGGGCCAGAACAGGGCGGCCAGCGCCAGCAAAGACAGCAGCGGCGCGGCCTCGCTCCATTGCGGGCCGTAAAGCAGGTGGACCAGCGGCACGGCGACCACGGCCAGCCCCGCCATGCATGGCACGAAGACGAACATCGACAGCCGCAGCGACAGGCGCAGCGCGCCCGCCAGCTTGACTGGCTGGTCCGCCACGCTCGCGAACATGGGCAAGCCCACCCGGTTCAACAGGGCGCTGGCCAGTTGCGCGGGTGCCTGCTGGGTGTCCTGCGCCATGGCGTACACGCCCACCGTGCGCGCATCGAACAGCCTGCCCAGCAGCAGCGACTGCAGGCGCAGGGCGCTTACCGACAGGGCATTGGCCAGCAACAGGTAACCACCGAAGCGAAACAGGCCGGCAAACGCGGCGCGGTCGTAGCGGCCCCGCGGCCGCCAACCCGACAGCCACCACAGCAGGGCCGCGCGCAGCGTCGCCCCCGCCAGCGCCTGCCAGACCAGGCTCCACACGCCATGGCCCTGCCATGCCAGCCACAGGGCCAAGCCACCTGATCCCACCGAAGCCAGCAGTTCCGCGCCCGCGCGCCTGCGGAAGTCCAACTGCTGGGTGAGTAGGGCATTCGGCACCGCGGCCAGCGCGCCCAACGGCAACAGCCAAGCGAGCGCCTGCAGCAAGGGGGCCAGTGTGGGCTGCGCGTAGAACCGGGCAATCCCTGGCGCCAGCGCCCACAGGACCAGCGCGAGCACGACACCCGCGGTCAGGTTTACCAGGAATACACTGGTCTCGTCGTTGTCGGTGCTGTGCTGCTTCTGCACCAGCGCGGTGCCCAGGCCCCCTTCCACCAGCAACGCCGCAAAGGTCGTGAAGACCAGCAGCATCGCCATCAAGCCGAAATCGGCCGGCGTGAGTAACCGGGCCAGCACCATCATGACGCCGAACTGCACGCCATAGCGGGCGACGATCTCGAGGGCGCTCCACCAGACGGCGTGCGTGGCGCGACGGCCGGTGTCGGTCGAAATGGTCATGTCAGGCGATGGCGTGCCGGTCGCATCGCGCGATGCCGGGATCATCGTGGTGGCCTGCCTGCATGTGATGGCGTGTCGTCATCGCTTACGTTCGGCCGGAACGCCGGCCACCATGGAGCCGGCAGGAACATCCTGCGTCACGCAGGCGCCCGCGGCAATCACCGCCCCATCGCCGATCACCAGCGGTCTGTCGGCGTTGCCATTGATGAAACACGCGTTGGTACCGACGAAGACCTCGCGCCCGATGTGTACGTTTCCTGCCACGTTGACCCCCGGCGACAAGACCGAGTAATCGCCTATCGCAACGTCGTGACTGATGGTGCAGGAGAGGTTGATCAACACGTGTCTGCCTACCTGAACATTGCAAGAGAGCACTACGTTCGCGCACACGATCGTCCCATGACCGATCTCTGTCCACGGCGAGATCTCTGCCCGAGGGTGCTTGAGTACAGTTGCCAAGTGCCCGCGTTCACTGAGGAGATTTGAGATTCTTGCCCGATCAGCGGGGCTTCCGACTGAAACCACAAAACCAAAGTCATCCGAAACGGGAAGCGAGTCCACGTGGATGACATCAATTCCATTGATCGGTGAGGACAGGAAACGATCGTGATCGACGACGAACTTCAACGCGACAGAGTTCTGAAAACAGGTCCGTGCGAGCCATGCGATTTCCCGGCCGGATCCTCCGGCGCCGAAGATTCGTAGTTCTTTGAGCGTCGTATTCATATGGGAAACTGAATTCGTGCCAGTTGGTTCATCCCGCAAGCGTCTTGATCACATTTGCGATGGTCGCAATCGCGCTTTCGTCGGCGGAGAAACCGTTGGGCAGGATGACCACCTCGCTCGCGACCCGGTCCGTTTCAGGGAGCATCAGTCCGGCATGCGGGAACAAATCCCGATACGGCTGCATGCCGTGGCAGCCGGGCCAGAAGTACTTTCGGGCCAGCACGTTCTCGGCATGAAGCGCAGCGATGATGGCGTCGCGGCTCGCCGCGCAGTCCGGGCCGACTTCCGCGACGATGTAGTGGTGGCTGTTGCGCTCGGCAGGGTCGTAATCCAGCACGCGCACGCCAGGGATGTTGATCAGGGCCGCCTTGTAGGCGGCATGGTTGCGGATATTGGTGTCGACGACGGCGTCGAAGCCATCCAGGTTGGCCAGGCCCATCGCGGCACAGACCTCGATCATCTTGCCGTTGGTGCCTGGGTGGATGACGTTGTCGTATCCCTTGAAGCCGAAGTTGCGCATCAGGCGCATGGCTTCCGCCAGTTCGTCGTCGTCGGTGGTGACGGCGCCGCCTTCCATGGTGTTGAAGGCCTTGGTGGCGTGGAAGCTGAAGACCTCGCACGCCCCGAAACTGCCGATGTTCCGGCCCTTGTAGCTGCTGCCGAACGCGTGGGCCGCGTCGAACATCAGCGAGAGTCCATGCTCCTCGGCAATGTCCTGCAGTTCGTCCACCGGGGCCGCTCGGCCCCACAAGTGCACGCCGATGATCCCGCTCGTGCGAGGGGTGATCATCCGTCGGACCGCGGCGGGATCAAGGTTGTGGGTAGCCGGATCGATGTCGGCGAATATCGGGGTAATTCCCTGCCAGTAAAGCGCGTGCGCGGTGGCCACGAAGGTCCAGGACGGCACGATGACCTCGCCCTCCAGCCCCAGTGCCCGGATGGCGATCTCCAGCGCGATCGTGCCGTTACACATGGCGATGCAGTGCTTGACACCGAGTTGCCCCGCGATGCGTCGCTCGAATTCCTGCACCATGGGGCCATTATTGGTCAGCCACTGATTGTCGAGGATGGCCTCGACTCGCTGCAGGAACCCTTCGCGGTCTCCTATGTTGGGGCGACCGACGTGGAGCGGTTCAATGAAGGCCGGCGGAGCTCCGTTCACGGCCAGATCCTTCGGGTCTCTGATCTCTTTCATGCCGTCAGCCGTCACGGCGATAAGTCAGATTGGTGATCTGTTCGGAAATTAATCCGATCAAGAAGATAATCACCGAGGCGCTAAACAGCAGGGTGCTCATGTTGGTGAAGCGACCCGCCGTCGTGAAGGTCCATCCGTAATACGCCAGACCAATACCGAAGAACGCGAACGCGACAGGTAGAAACAACTTCAGCGGCGAATACAGCGTCGCAATCTTGAAGATGATCAGCAGAAACCGGATACCGTCCCGCATCGGCCGGATATGGCTCTTCCCGATCCGCTGCGCCACCGGAATCGGCACATAGCTCACCGGGTAGGCGCTGCGGAAGAACGCCATGGTGCAGGTGGTGGGATACGAGAATCCGTTGGGCAGCAGGTGCAGGAATTCGCGGAACCTGTCGGCACGCACGGCGCGGAAGCCCGACGTGAGATCGGCGATTCGGTGGCCCGTCATCCAGCTGGCGAGACGGTTGTAGAACCCGTTCGCCGCGCCCCGGCCACGGCTGGCCTGACCGGAGGCGTCTCGCGCGCCCACCGCCATGTCGTAGCCCACCCCCAGGCGTTCGAGCAGCGCCTCGATGTGGGCCGGATCGTGCTGTCCATCGGCGTCCATGAAGACCAGCACCTCGCCGGTGGCCGCCCGGGCGCCACGCTTGATGGCCGCGCCGTTGCCCATCGAGTACGGGGCCTGTACCACGCGAGCTCCGTATTCCGAGGCAACCGCGGCGGTGTCGTCGGTCGAGCCGTCGTCGACGACGATGACCTCGGCATCCGGCTGGTACTTGACCAGCCGTGGCAGCGTCTTCCGAAGTCCTTCGGCCTCGTTCTTGGCCGGCATTACCACCGATATCCGCATCGCGCTCCCCTTTCCCGAGGCAGAGCGTAGCCTGCGGCCTGCCAGACGCAAAGCGCGCAGCGCTCTACCCGCGCGATGCGCATGCAGTAAAGTGCGCCCAGCCCCATTGGAAACCGCTTATGAGCGCCGTTGCGACCCCGAACCTGATCGGCATCACCGGTATCGCCCGCCGCCTCGTACTGGACGGCGCGCTCGACGAAGCGGCGGCGCGCGATGCGCTGGAGAAGGCCACGGCGGCGCGCAAGCAGATTGCGGCCTACCTGCGCGAGCAGAAGCTGGTGACCGCGGCGCAGATGGCGGCCGCGAACTCGATCGAGTTCGGCATGCCGGTCTTCGACCCTGCCGTGATGGACCCACAGGCCAGCGCGGTCAAGCTGGTCAGCGAGGAACTGCTCGGCAAGCACGGGGTGCTGCCGCTGTTCAAGCGTGGCAGCCGCTTGTTCGTGGGCACGGCGGACCCGACGAACACGCATGCGCTGGACGAGATCAAGTTCCACACCAACCTGACGGTCGAGCCGATCCTGGTCGACGAGGACAGCATCCGCCGCACATTGGAGGTGTGGCTGCAGGCCTCAGATTCGCTGGACGATTCGCTGGAGGACGCCGACGGCCTCGAATCACTGGACGTCGGCGGCGACGAGGACAGCAAGACCGACAATGTCGCCGACGGCAAGGACGACACGCCGGTCGTGAAGTTCGTCAACAAGGTGCTGGTGGATGCCATCAAGAAGGGCGCCTCGGACATCCATTTCGAGCCCTACGAGACCGATTACCGCGTGCGCCTGCGCATCGACGGCATCCTCAAACAGTCGGCGAAGATGCCGGTCAAGCTCAACCAGCGCATCACCGCGCGCCTGAAGGTCATGGCGCAGCTCGACATCGCCGAGAAGCGCGTGCCGCAGGACGGGCGCATCAAGCTGAACCTGTCGAAGACCAAGCAGATCGACTTCCGTGTCAGCACCCTGCCCACGCTGTTCGGTGAGAAGGTGGTGCTGCGTATCCTCGACGCCAGCGCGGCGAAGCTCGGCATCGACAAGCTGGGTTACGAGCCCGACCAGCAGGCGTTGTTTCTCGAGGCCATCCACAAGCCCTACGGCATGGTGCTCGTCACCGGCCCCACCGGCTCGGGCAAGACCGTGTCGTTGTACACGGCGCTCGGCATCCTCAACGACGAGACCCGCAACATCTCGACCGCCGAGGACCCGGTGGAAATCCGCCTGCCCGGCGTCAACCAGGTGCAGCAGAACAACAAGCGCGGCATGACCTTCGCCGCGGCGCTGAGGTCGTTCCTGCGCCAGGACCCGGACATCATTATGGTCGGCGAAATCCGCGACCTCGAAACCGCGGAAATCGCGATCAAGGCCGCTCAGACCGGCCACATGGTGCTGTCCACGCTGCATACCAACGATGCGCCGCAGACCATCTCGCGCCTGATGAACATGGGCATCGCGCCGTACAACATCACGTCGTCGGTGACACTGGTCATCGCGCAGCGCCTGGCGCGCCGGCTGTGCTCCAAGTGCAAGCGTCTCGCCAATATTCCCGAACACGCGCTGCTGAGCGAGGGCTATACCGAGGACCAGGTGCGCGCAGGCATCGAGCTCTACGAGGCCGTGGGTTGCGACGACTGCACCAACGGCTACAAGGGCCGTGTGGGCGTCTATCAGGTGATGCCGATGTCCGAGGCGATCCAGGAGATCATCCTGCAGGGCGGCAACGCCATGCAGATCGCCGAGGCGGCGCAGAGATCCGGGGTGAGCGATCTGCGCCAGTCGGCGCTGGAGAAGGCGCGTCAGGGGCTGACCAGCCTGGCCGAGATCAATCGCGTGACCAAGGACTAAGGGCGATTTAGATCGGCTTGCGTCCGCGAGGCCCCCTTCCCCTGTAGGAGCGCGCTTGCGCGCGCTCGGCGGTCCCGGGACAGCCTGTCGCGCGCAAGCGCGCTCCTACAGGGGGGCATGCTTGGAAATCGGCGCGCGGTCACGGCCCGGGACCGACACTTTTCCGCACAACCCGCTACCATGCTGGCATCCGCCCGGCTGGGGAAAGCCGGTTCTCTGGGGAATCCCGCATGTCGATCTCACGTACCGCCGCACGGAAAACCGTTGCCCGAAAGCCTGCTGCTGCCGCGCCCGTGCGCGCCGGCGTGACCCTGGACACCTTTGTCTGGGAAGGCACCGACAAGCGCGGCATCAAGATGAAGGGGGAGCAGCAGGCGAAGAACGCCAACCTGCTGCGTGCCGAATTGCGCCGCATGGGCATCCAGCCCAGCGTGGTCAAGACCAAAGGCAAGCCCCTGTTCGGCAAGACCGGGAAGACGATCTCGGCCAAGGACATCGCGGTGTTCAGCCGTCAGCTGGCGACGATGATCAAGTCCGGCGTACCGGTGGTCCAGGCCCTGGAGATCATCGGTTCGGGCAACAAGAATCCGCGCATGGCCGACATGGTCAACAGCATGCGCCTCGACATCGAGGGCGGCTCGTCGATCAGCGAATCGCTGGCCAAGCATCCGGTGCAGTTCGACGAACTGTTCCAGAACCTGGTGCGGGCCGGTGAATCCGCCGGTGTGCTGGAGACGGTGCTCGACACCATCGCCACGTACAAGGAAAACACCGAGAAGCTCAAGGGCAAGATCAAGAAGGCGTTGTTCTACCCGGCCGCGGTCATCGCGGTGGCGATCATCGTCAGCGCCATCCTGCTGATCTTCGTGGTGCCGCAGTTCGAAGCGGTGTTCGCCGACTTCGGCGCCGACCTTCCGGCGTTCACACAGATGATCGTGGCGGCGAGTGATTTCCTGGTCAGTTACTGGTGGGCGGTATTGGGCATCGTCGCGGCTGCCGCGTTCGCCTTCATCTTCACCTACAAGCGTTCGGTGCCGATGCAGCACGCGATCGACCGGATGATGCTGAAGATTCCGGTGATCGGCCCGCTGCTGCACAACGCCTCGATCGCCCGCTTCTCGCGCACGCTGGCAACGACCTTCCGCGCCGGTGTACCGCTGGTCGAGGCGCTCGACACCGTGGCCGGCGCGACCGGCAACACCGTCTACGAGAAAGCCGTGCTGCGCATGCGCGACGACGTCTCGGTGGGCTACCAGGTCAACATGGCGATGAAGCAGGTCAACCTGTTCCCGCACATGGTGGTGCAGATGACCGCGATCGGCGAAGAGGCCGGTGCGCTCGACACGATGCTGATGAAGGTCGCCGAGTTCTACGAGGAAGAGGTCAACAACGCTGTCGATGCGTTGAGCAGCCTGCTCGAACCGATGATCATGGTGTTCATCGGTGGTCTCGTCGGTGGCATGGTCATCGGCATGTACCTGCCGATCTTCAAGCTGGCGGCCGTCGTCTGACGGCCCCGCACCGCAACTGAATTTCTAGATGGCGTTTCTCGACCAGAACCCCGCACTCGGCTTTCCGCTCGCCGCCGGCCTCGGCCTGCTGGTGGGCAGCTTCCTCAACGTGGTGATCCTGCGCCTGCCGCGGCGCATGGAATGGGCGTGGAAGCGCGACAGCCGCGAGATCCTCGGTGAGCCGGAGCTCTACGACCCGCCCCCGCCGGGCATTGTCGTCGAGCGCTCGCATTGCCCGCACTGCGGGCACCAGCTGTCGTGGTACGAGAACATTCCGGTCCTGAGCTGGCTGGCGCTGCGCGGCAAGTGCCGCAGCTGCAAGGCGCCGATCTCGATCCAGTACCCGGCGGTCGAACTGCTGACGATGCTGCTGTTCGTCGCCTGCGTGTGGCGCTTCGGCTTCGGCTGGCAGGGCTTCGGTGCGCTGGTGCTGACTGGTTTTCTGGTCGCGCTGTCGGGTATCGACATCCGCACCCAGCTGCTGCCTGATTCGCTGACGCTGCCCCTAATGTGGCTCGGGCTGATCGCCAGCCTGGATACGCTCTACATGCCCGCCAAGCCCGCGCTGCTGGGCGCGATCGTCGGGTACGCGAGCCTGTGGTCGGTGTGGTGGCTGTTCAAGCAGGCCACCGGCAAGGAAGGCATGGGTCATGGCGATTTCAAGCTGCTCGCCGCGCTGGGCGCCTGGTGCGGCCTGACCGGTCTGCTGCCGATCATCCTGATCTCGGCCGTGGCTGGCGCGATCATCGGCTCGATCCTGCTCGCCGTGCAGGGCCGCGACCGCGCCACGCCGATCCCGTTCGGCCCGTATCTGGCCATCGCCGGCTGGGTGACCTTCATGTGGGGCGACGACCTGGTCGGCAGTTACATGCGCGTCGCCGGACTGGCGTAACCGCGGGCGCTCCGGAATGAGCGCGCTGATCATCGGCCTGACCGGCGGCATCGCCTCGGGCAAGTCCGCGGCCACGGCCGCATTCGAGGCGCGCGGCATCACCGTCGCCGATGCCGATCTCGCCGCGCGCGAGGCGGTGGCCCCGGGGAGCCCGGGGCTTGCGGAGGTCCTTGAGGCCTTCGGTGCCGGAGCGCTGGCCGCGGACGGAAGCCTCGACCGCGCGGCGATGCGCCGGCGCATCTTCGAGGACCCGCTGGCGCGGATCCGGCTCGAAGCCATCGTCCATCCACGCGTCCGCCAGGCGCTGCGCCTGGCCTGCGAGACGGCCGCCAGCCCCTACGCCGTCGCGGCGATTCCGCTGCTGGCCGAAGGCGGGCGCGACGCGTATCCGTGGCTGCACCGCGTGCTGGTGATCGATGTGCCGGCCGACGTGCAGATGGCGCGCCTGCTCGCACGCGACGGCATCGACGACGCGCTCGCCGCCCGGATGGTCGCCGCACAGGCCGACCGTGAGGCGCGCCTCGCGATTGCCGACGATGTGGTCGTCAACGACGGCAGCCTGGACGCACTGGATCAGCGCATCGGCGCACTCGACGCGCACTACCGTGCGCTGGCGCAGGCGATGCCGTCGCCGCAGGTCTGACCTCGCGAAGCGATCGACACGTTCACTCGAGACAGATATCAGGGATGCCCCCACCCCGCCGCCATGCGCGCATCGCCCGTGTTGGCAGGCGCGCACGTATGCGGCCCCGACGCCACTGGATCTGGCCGCCGGCGGCGAGTGCGGGTTCTCGTGTTGCCATACGTGCATCACATACAGCTCGGACCGCCCTCGACACCGGGCCCGTCTGCGCCCTCGCTTCGCCACAGCGCTTGCGCAACCGCAGACGCAATGCGCGCGGCCTGCCTGGATGACGAACCCATCTCGCGTCGGAAAGACGCCCCGACAGCCTGTGAGTGCCTGCCGCTTCATCCACGCTCGGGACCGCGTGCAGACCGTGCGCCACCCGCTTTCCCGGCGAGACACGCAGGCACACGTCGATCGTCTCAGTCGCCGGCCCACAGGCTGCGGATGGCCGCGATACCCTGTGCGCCGTGCTGCCGGGCTTCGGGAATGTCACCGGGCGTCAGCCCGCCGATCGCATAGATCGGCACGGCCGTGGCCTCGCGCAGCTGCGAGAAGGCGGCCCAGCCGATGCCGGGCACGCCCGGGTGGCTGGGCGTCGCCCGCACATGGCCCAGCACGACGAAGTCGCAGCCGATCACCTCGGCCATGCGCAACTCGTCGAGTGTGTGACACGACGCCGCCAGCGGGACGTCGGTCGGTACAGGACGCGCGGATGCCTGACGCAGCGCGGCGGCCGTCAGGTGCAGGCCGACGCCGGCGTCGCGCGCCATCCCGGCCGGTCCGTTGAACAGGAGCTCGGCCTTGTGGCGGCGACATCGCGTGGCCGCGGCCGCCAGCAACTGCGCCTGGCGCGCCGCGGCGATGCCGGGCAGACGCACCTGCACCCGCCGGATGCCCTGCGCCAGTGCAGCATCGAGCCGGCGCAGCCACGCGGCATCGTCGTCGGCAGGCGGCGGCGTGACCAGGTAGCGGTCGGGCTGGCGCAGTGCGGCGACCACCGGCAGGTCGGCCGGCGGCATCGAATAGCGCGCGAGCTTCTCCGGCGCCACCCAGGTCAGCGCCTGGCCCTCCCGCCCCTTCGGCATGCCCTGCCAGCCGGTGACCTGACGGACGTCGAGCCGCAGCCGCTTGTGCGCATACGCCTGGGGCACGGTGATCACGTGCGCGCCGATGCTGGCCTGGATGCCCAGCTCTTCGTCGAGTTCGCGGGCCAGCGCCTGCTCGGGCGATTCGTCCGGCTCGCGCTTGCCGCCGGGAAACTCCCACAGGCCGGCCATGTCCTGGCTGGGCGTGCGGCGCGACAGCAGGATCCGGCCGCGCTTGTCGGTGATGACCCCGGCGACGACTTCGATGACGCGTTCGCTCATGCGGCTTCGCAAAGGAGGGGGCGGTCAGGTTAGGCGAGGTGCGGCACGCTCCGCCAGCTGAATGCAGGCAGGCCTCACGCGCAGGCAACGCCGCGGGTGGCCAACGGCGCCGTGGCGGCCGCATCGTCCGCGAGAACGCGCTTGCGCGCGATTGGTGCGCCGCGATAGATCCTCAACGCTCACTGCACGCGTCGCGGCGCCGGCGTGTCATCCAGGTGCGCTGGCGCAGTGTGCCCGTCTGCGCGGATAGGCACGGCGCTGTGCGCGCCGCCGGTCATTGCCGAAGCGGAGGGCGCGTCGGCCAGTGCGCCGTGCGGCTCGATTCGTCGGCTCGCCTCCTGATGCTGGGACGTCCAGCCATCGATGAAGGGGAACGCCTCTCGCGCGCGAGCGCGCTCCTACAGAACGCGGATCCGCTGCGGCCTACGAAGATGGCTGCGACGAAGACCTCGTGCGTGCCCGGACAGCTCGGCCGACCTCGCTGCGTTGCGTAGCGCCTGTCATCGCCGAAGCGCAGGGGCGGCGTGGTCGGCCTCTGCGCCGCCAGGCTCGATGCGCCGGCCCTGGAGTCTGCCGCCGGCGGATGTACGGCCGTCGATGGGCGGGGAACGCCTCTCGCGCGCGAGCGCGCGCCTACAGGACGCGGGGTCGCTCGGGTCCGCTGAGCGGGCCGCGATGCAGCCCGCGCGCCGGTTCGGTCAGCTCAGCTGACCGTGGCAGTGCTTGTACTTCTTGCCGCTGCCGCAGGGGCAGGGATCGTTGCGTCCGACCTTGGCGCCGTCGCGCACGATCGGCGCCTGGGCGCCCGACTGGGCGGCCGCCGCGGCACGCACGTCCTCGGCCTCCTCGTCGGCGCCGTAGCCGCCGGCATCGGCGTGCTGGAACTGGGCCTGGTTGAGCTTGGCCTCGACCTGGCGCCGCTCCTCGGCTTCCAGCGCGGCGATCTCGTCCTCGCTGCGCACGCGCACGCGGGCCAGCATCGTGGTCACGTCGAGCTTGACCTTGTCGAGCATCTCGGAGAACAGCTCGAACGCCTCGCGCTTGTATTCCTGCTTCGGCTGCTTCTGCGCATAACCACGCAGGTGGATGCCCTGGCGCAGGTAATCCATGCGGCCCAGGTGTTCCTTCCAGCCCTGGTCGAGCACGTTGAGCATGATGTGCTTCTCGAGCATGCGCATCGTCTCGTCGCCGAGCTGCGCCTGCTTGTCGGCGAACAGCTGGTCGACCGCCTGCTGCACGTGCTCGGTGATCTGTTCGGCATCCAGTTCCTGGCGCGTGGTCGCCAGTTCGACCAGCGGCACGCGCAGCCCGAACTCGCGCTCGATCTCCGACTCCAGGCCCGGCAGGTCCCACTGGTCGTCGATCGACTGCGGCGGCACGTAGCGGGCGACGATGCCGGAAATCACGTCGGCGCGGATGCCGTCGATGTTCTCCTTGACGCTCTCGGCGTCGAGCAGTTCGTCGCGCTGGCCGTAGATCACCTTGCGCTGGTCGTTGTTGACGTCGTCGAAGTCGAGCAGGTTCTTGCGGATGTCGAAGTTGTGCGCCTCGACCTTGCGCTGCGCGTTGGCGATCTGCTTGGTGACCAGCGGCGACTCGATGATGTCGTCTTCCTGCAGGCCCATGCGCGCCATGACCTTCTGCACCCAGTCGGCGGCGAAGATGCGCATCAGGTTGTCTTCGAGCGACAGGTAGAAGCGGCTCGAGCCCGGATCGCCCTGGCGGCCCGAACGGCCGCGCAGCTGGTTGTCGATGCGCCGCGATTCGTGACGCTCCGTACCGAGAATGTGCAGGCCGCCCGCCGCCTTGACCGCGTCGTGGCGCACCTGCCATTCGGCCTTGAGCCGGGCCCTGGTGGCCTCGTCGACCGGCGCGCCGGTCTCGGCTTCGAGCTGCGCCAGCTCGCTTTCGAGCGAACCGCCGAGCACGATATCGGTGCCGCGGCCGGCCATGTTGGTGGCGATGGTCACCGCACCCGGGCGGCCGGCCTGGGCGATGATCTGCGCTTCGCGCTCGTGCTGCTTGGCGTTGAGCACTTCGTGCGCGATGCCTTCCTTGCGCAGGTGCTCGGACAGCAGCTCGGAGACTTCGATCGACGTGGTGCCCACCAGCACCGGCTGGCCCTGCTCGTGCTTGGCCTGGATCTCGCGCGCGACCGCGCGGTACTTGCCGGGCCGGTTGAGGAATACCGCATCGGGCGCGTCCTTGCGGATCATCGGCCGGTGGGTCGGGATCACCACCACCTCGAGCGAATAGATGCTCTCGAACTCGAACGCCTCGGTATCGGCGGTACCGGTCATGCCCGACAGCTTGTCGTACATGCGGAACAGGTTCTGGAACGTGATGCTGGCGAGCGTCTGGTTCTCGCGCTGCACCGGCACGCCTTCCTTGGCCTCGACCGCCTGGTGCAGGCCGTCCGACCAGCGCCGGCCCGGCAGCGTGCGGCCGGTGAATTCGTCGACGATGATGACTTCGCCGTCGCGCACGATGTAGTGGTCGTCGCGCTGGTAGATCGCATGCGCGCGCAGGCCGGCATTGAGGTGATGCACGACGTGGATGTTCTGCGGCGCGTAGAGGCTGTCGTCCTCACCGAGGATCCCGGCCTTGCGCAGCAGTTCTTCCGCGTGTTCCTGGCCGGCCTCGGACAGGTGGACCTGCTTGCCCTTCTCGTCGACCCAGAAGTCGCCATCACCGTCTTCGGTCTCCTGGCGCACCAGTGACGGCACGATGCGGTTGACCTTGATGTAGAGCTCAGGCGAATCGTCGGCCGGGCCGGAGATGATCAGCGGCGTGCGCGCTTCGTCGATCAGGATCGAGTCGACCTCGTCGATGATCGCGTAGTTGAGCTTGCGCTGGTAGCGGTCGGCCTTCGACAGCGCCATGTTGTCGCGCAGGTAGTCGAAGCCGAACTCGTTGTTGGTGCCGTAGGTGATGTCGGCGCGGTAGGCCTCGCGCTTGGTCTCGCCATGCGGCATGCCCGGCCAGATCACACCGACCGACAGGCCCAGCCAGTTGTAGAGCTTGCCCATCTGCGCCGCGTCGCGGCGGGCCAGATAGTCGTTGACGGTGATGACGTGGACGCCCTTGCCCTCGAGCGCATTGAGATACGTCGGCAGCGTGCCGACCAGGGTCTTGCCCTCACCGGTGCGCATCTCGGCGATCTTGCCCATGTGCAGCACCATGCCGCCGATCAACTGCACGTCGTAGGGGCGCATGCCGAGCACGCGCTTGCTCGCCTCGCGACACACCGCGAACGCCTCGGGCAGGATCTTGTCGAGGGCTTCGCCGTTGGCGACGCGCGCCTTGAACTCGGGGGTCTTGGCCTGCAGCTCGGCGTCGGACAGCGCCTCCATCTGCGGCTCCAGCGCGTTGATCTTCGCGACGATCTTTTCGAGCTGTTTGACGAAGCGGTCGTTGCGACTGCCGAAGACACTGGTGAGCAGACGATTGAGCATGTGGAATCCGGGTCCTGGAATCGACACGGCTCCGGGCGGTTTCCCCCGAAGCCGCAAAAAAGAAAGGGCGCCGGGCGCCCTCTCGTTGGCAACACGCATTGTAGCTTGGGGAGCCGGCGGGCGTTTTCAAGCCGCTGGCCGGGCCCCTTGCGCTTACTGGCGGCTCACGCCCATGTCGCCGAGGAACTTGCGCGGGTTCTGCACGCGGCCGTTCTCCCAGACCTCGAAGTGCACGTGGGCGCCGGTCGAGCGGCCCGTGGAACCGGCCTTGGCGATCTCGTCGCCGACGCGGACCAGATCGCCCACCTTGGCCAGGTTGCGCGAGTTGTGCGCGTAGCGGGTCACGTAGCCGTTGCCGTGGTCGACCTCGACCACGTTGCCGTAGCCACCGCGCACACCGGAGTAGCTGACCACGCCGTTGGCGACGGTCATCACCGGGTCGCCGGTGCGGGCGTCGAAGTCGATGCCCTTGTGGAACTGGCCGCCACGGCCGAAGGGATCGGCGCGGTAGCCATAGGACGAGGTCACGAAGCTGCTGGCCACCGGCGAGCGCGACGGCATCGCGTTCTGTTCCAGCGTGCGGTCGAACAGCAGCGCCTCGAGCACCGAGAGCTGCTGCCCGGAATTGGCCAGGTCGCCATCCAGACCATCGAGGCCGTCGAGCAGACGGCGCGCCGGCATGTCGTAGGCCGCTTCCGGGCCACCGACGCCGACCGGGCGATCGAAGTCGAACTCGCCGCCTTCGAGGCCGGCGCCGCGGGCGAGCCGGTCGCCGAGCGCGTTGAGTCGGTTGGCCTGCGCCTGCAGTTCGCCCATGCGCGCGGCGAGTGCGTTGATCTCGCGCTGCGCGTCGCGACGGGTCTCGTCCAGGCTGCGCTCGTGCGCGGCGGCCACGCCGTTGAGGCGGGCGATCTCGGCCGAGTTCATCGCGGCCGCGCCGCACATGCCGGCCGCCGCGATCACGATGGCCAGCGAAACGGGCTTGCGTCGGGCCAGAACGCGGGTCTTGCGGGCCACATGCGCGAGACGCTCGCGCATATCATTCAGAAGGTTGTGTACGGTCATTGCCAATGTCTGATTTCCGGTCCAGGTCCAAGCCCCCCCGCGTCGGTGCGTCCCGTATCGGGACCCCGACCGCCGCACTCGATGCGGCGCTGGTGGGCGCGTCGGCCGATCCGATCCGCCGGGCCATCTGGCTCGACGCACTGGACCGCCGCCTTGTTCCCCTGCTGCCGCCGGCGCTGGCGCCGCATGCGCGGCTGGCCAATGTCGATGGCAACAGGCTGGTGTTCCTCGTCGATTCGCCCATCTGGCACGCCAGGCTGCGCCTGTCGGCCGAGGTGCTGCTCGACGCCGCCCGGTCCATCGGGCTGGATGTCAGCGACATCGTCGTCAGGACCTCGACCCGGCCGTTGCGAGCGCCTGCTGCCGATGCCGGCAGGCCGCCGGTCGGCGGCGCACCGTCGGCTGCATCACGTGAGGCGCTGCAGGCGGTGCTGGCGTCGCTGCGTTCGCCGGAAGACGACCGCACGGACTGATTCGGGATCCCGAATCCCGCTCATCGGCGTCAAGGCCGGGTGAAGGGGACGGGGCATCCTACCCACCCGACCCGCGGTAAACGTTAAGCCGGCGCCTTCAATTCAGGCTTATTTCGTTATTTATCCGTTAAATAACGGGCGCAGCGCGCCGAGAAACGCCTGTCCGAAGGCGATCGGGGCCACGGAAGACAGGGGCAGCGATGCGCGGCGTACGCCGCGCAGCAGTTCAGGCGACGACCGGGGTGCCGTAGGCCAGCGGCGCGGGTTCGGAGGCTTCGAAGCTCACCGTCTCCCAAGCCGAGCGCTGCTCGAGCAGTGCACGCACGAGCTTGTTGTTGAGCGCGTGTCCGGACTTGTAGCCCTTGAACAAGCCCAGGATCGGATGCCCGGCGAGATACAGGTCGCCCACGGCGTCGAGGATCTTGTGACGCACGAACTCGTTGGCGTAGCGCAGGCCGTCGTCGTTGAGCACACGGAACTCGTCGAGCACGATCGCGTTGTCCATCGAGCCGCCGAGGCCGAGGTTGCGCTCGCGCATGTATTCGAGATCCCGCATGAAGCCGAAGGTCCGCGCGCGGCTGACCTCGCGGATGTAGGCCTCGGTCGAGAACTCCACCTCGGCGCGCGACTGCGCCAGCGGAATCGCCGGATGGTCGAACGCGATGGTGAAGTCGAGCTTGAAGCCATCGTAGGGCTCGAAGCGGGCGATCTTGTCGCCCTCGCGCACTTCCACCGGTTCGAGTACACGGATGAAGCGCTTCGGCGCGTCCTGCTCGACCACGCCGGCCGACTGCAGCAGGAACACGAACGGACCGGACGAGCCGTCCATGATCGGCACTTCGGCCGCGGACAGTTCGATATAGAGGTTGTCGACACCGAGGCCTGCGAGCGCGGACATCAGATGTTCGACCGTCTGCACGTTGGCCGCGCCCTGGCTCAGGCCGGTGCACAGCGTGGTTTCGGTGACGAGATGGCCAGCGGCGGGAATCTCGACCACCGGATCCAGATCGACGCGGCGGAACACGATGCCGGTATCGGGCGCCGCGGGACGCAGGGTCAGGAACACCTTTTCGCCGCTGTGCAGGCCGACGCCCGTCGCGCGGATGACGTTCTTGATGGTGCGTTGCCGGGGCATGGGAATTCCGGAGTGGGGAGGTTCCAGGCAGCCGCCGACTTCAGGCTGTCATCGGAATGGGGGGCAGATTATCACGCTGCCCGCTGAACCTGAACGGAAGTACGGATGGCCCTCGCGTGCATGCGGGCGCATCGCCCACGGCGCACGGTGCAGGTCGGAAGCGCGAAAACCGTCCACCGGGCCGGACAGGCCCGGTGGACGCAAAAACGAGGGCGCGCGGACGACGCGCCATCGGAACAACGAGGACACCGTCGGGCACTCCGGCGCGGCGCATGCGCCGCCCGTCGACCGGTGCACCGGATGACGGGCCTGAGGCCACGCCATCGACGGTTCACCGGGTCGCGGCCCGGAACGCTCAGTCGGCCTGACGACGCAGGAAGGCCGGAATGTCCAGATAGTTGTCGTTGCCGAAGTCGGCCGCCTTCGGCGTCTCGTGGGTTTCGGTCCGCGCCGGCGTCGCACGGCCACCGGTCTGCGCGCTGTTGCCCCGCAGCGAAGCGGCGATGCTGTGGCCCGGGCTGTAGGCGGCCACGGCGTCGGACTCGTCGTCGATCAGCATGCCGGTGGTGCCGTCACGGACACCGCGCTGGTTGTTGCTGATCAGCTGCACCTGCGGCTTGCCGCGACCGGCGGGGCCTTCGGTATAGCCGGCGGCACGTGCCGGCGCACGGTTCAGACCGGTCGCCACGACGGTCACGCGGACCTCGTCCTGCATGTCGGGATCGAGCACGGTGCCGATGACGATGGTCGCGTCCTCGCTGGCGAAGTTCTCGACGGTGCGGCCGACTTCGTCGAACTCGCTCATCGTGAAATCCGCACCGGCGGTGATATTGACCAGGATGCCGTTGGCGCCGGCCAGGTTGACGTCGTCGAGCAGCGGGTTCTGGATCGCCGCTTCGGCGGCGGCCTGCGCGCGATCGTCGCCGCGGGCATGGCCGGTGCCCATCATCGCCAGGCCCATTTCGGACATCACGGTGCGCACGTCGGCGAAGTCGACGTTGATCAGGCCCGGACGGACGATCAGGTCGGCGATGCCCTGCACGGCGCCCAGCAGCACGTCGTTGGCGGCGCGGAAGGCCTGGATCATCGTGGCGTTGCGGCCGAGCACGGTGATCAGCTTCTCGTTGGGAATGGTGATCAGCGAGTCGCAATGCGCCGACATCTCTTCGATGCCCTTGAGCGCGACCTGCATGCGGCGACGGCCTTCGAACGGGAACGGCTTGGTGACCACGGCGACGGTCAGGATGCCCATCTCCTTGGCGAGCTGCGCGACGACCGGGGCTGCGCCGGTGCCGGTGCCGCCGCCCATGCCGGCGGTGATGAACACCATGTCGGCGCCCTGCAGCGCGTCCATGATGATCTCGCGGTCTTCCAGTGCGGCCTGACGGCCGACTTCCGGGTTGGCGCCTGCGCCCAGCCCCTTGGTGACGCTGCTGCCGAGCTGCAGCTGCAGCTTGGCGCCGCAGTTCTTGATCGCCTGCGCGTCGGTGTTGGCGGTGATGAACTCAACGCCGTCGACGCTGTTGTTGACCATGTGTGCGACCGCGTTGCCGCCGCCGCCGCCCACGCCGATGACCTTGATCACCGCGTTGGGAGCCATCTTTTCCACGAGTTCGAAATGTGCCATGTCCGTTGTCCTCGGTGTGATCGCCGGGATTGGGAATTCGGGATTCGGGATTCGCAAAAGCATCGTGCGTCCCGTTTCTCGTCCGTCCCGGCATTCAGTTGATTTTTTGGTTTTATGGGGTACCGCCTGAAACGCTATGCCCTGCCCGCCCGCCGCGCTCTGCTGTTGCTGTTGCTCTTTCAAATCCCGAATCCCGAATCCCCAGCCCCGGCTCTTCTAAAACTCGCCGTTGAACCAGGTCTTCAACTTCCGCAGCAATCCGCCCGCACGCCCGGAGGAGATCACCGGCCGCCGCGGATGCTCGATCTGGCTGCCCATCAGCAGCAGGCCCACGCCGGTGGCATGGACCGGATTGCCGACCACTTCGCCCAGGCCCGTGACGTGCTGCGGAATGCCCACGCGCACCGGCATCTGCAGCATTTCCTCGGCCAGCTCGACCACGCCTTCCATCTTCGCGGCGCCGCCGGTCAGCACCATGCCGGCGCGCACGTGCTGCTCGAAGCCCGAGCGGCGCAGTTCGGCCTGCACCATCTCGAAGATCTCCTCGTAGCGCGCCTGTACCGCCTGCGCCAGCGACTGGCGTGGAAGACGACGCGGCGGACGGTCACCGACGCTCGGCACCTGGATCGATTCCTCGCTGGTCGCCAGCTGCGCCAGCGCGCAGGCGTAGCGGACCTTGATCTGTTCGGCTTCCGGCGTCGGCGTGCGCAGCATGTGCGCGATGTCTTCGGTGACCTTGTCGCCGGCGATCGGCAGGCTGGCCGTGTGGCAGATCGCGCCCTGCACGAACACCGCCAGATCCGTCGTGCCCGCGCCCATGTCGACCAGGACCACGCCGAGTTCGCGCTCGTCCGAGGTCAGCACCGCGGTGCTCGAGGCCAGCGACGACAGGATCAGATCGTCGATCGACAGGCCACAGCGCTGCACGCATTTGCTGATGTTGGCCGCGGCCGACTGCGCGCAGACCACGAGGTGCGCGTGCACTTCGAGGCGTACGCCGGTCATGCCGACCGGGTTGCGGATGCCTTCCTGCGAATCATCGAGCACGTACTCGCGCGGGATCGCGTGGAGGATCTTCTGGTCGGCTGGAATCGCGACCGCCTTGGCGGCGTCGAGCACGCGATCGAGATCGGCCCAGGTCACCTCGTTGTCGCGGATCGGCACGATGCCCGGCGAGTTGCGGCACTGCACGTGGTTGCCGGAGATCGACGCGTAGACCGAGCGGATCTCGCAGCCGGCCATCAGCTCCGCCTCTTCGACCGCACGCTGGATCGACTGGACCGTCGATTCGATGTCGACGACCACGCCGCGCTTGAGCCCGCGCGATTCGTGGCTGCCGATGCCGATGACTTCGATCGGATTGCCCGGCGAATACTCGCCGACCAGCGCCACCACTTTCGAGGTGCCGATGTCGAGTCCGACGATGAGCGTCTTGTCGCCTTTGCGGTTCATGAGAGGCCGTGATTCGTGATGCGTGATGCGTGATTCGAAACTGCCGCGATCCGATCGACCGTGGCAGGGGCGTTGGCGTCACCGGCGCTGCCGGACGCGGCGGGCTCCGCCCAAACCAGAGCGAAGCCGTTGGTGTAGCGCAGGTCGGCGCGGGCCAGCGGCTCGGTGCGGTTGGCGACGAGGTGCGGCAGCATCCGCGCGAACCGCGACAGGCGCAGACGCGCTTCCTGGCTGCCGACGATGACGTCGGTGCCGTTCGACAACCGCAGCTGCCAGCTGCCGCGCGCATCGAGCATCACGCTGGCGACCTCGACGCCCGCGGGGCGGAACAGGTCGCGCGATTCGTTGTAGAGCGCGACGATCTCGGACACACGCGCCTCGGGGCCGTCGAAGCGCGGCATGTCGGTCGGCACCTCGACGCCGTCGGCGGAGAACAGCCGGCCACGCGTGGACAGCAGCCGGCCCTCGCCCCAGTGCGCGAACGGCACGTGTTCGGCAACCCGCACTTCCAGCACGTCCGGCCAGCGCTTGCGCACCTCGGTCCCGGCCACCCACGGCAGGCGCGCGACATCGCGTTGCGCCTGGCCCAGATCGATCGCGAAGAAGCCACGCTGGGCGTGCGGCAGCACCGCCTCGCGCACGCGCGCCACGTCCACCTGCTCCAGGCCGTCGTTGATCCGCAGCACGCGCAGCGGCCAGCGGTCGGCGCCGATCCAGCCGTTGAGCACGGCGACCACCGGCAGGGTCACCAGCGCGAGCGCCAGCGTCCAGGCCAGGATCCGTGCGGTGATGGCGAACGCCTGGCTCATCGCGCGGCGGCCTCCTGCGGCAGCGTCGCTTCCAGCACACGCCAGCACAGTGCGGCGTAGTCGATGCCGATCTGCGCGGCGGCCTTGGGCACCAGCGAATGGCTGGTCATGCCGGGCGCGGTGTTGATTTCGATCAGCTGGAGGCCGCGCTCGATGTCGCGCATGACGTCCACGCGGCCCCAGCCGCTGCAATCGACGGCGCGGAACGCGGCCAGCGCGAGTGCACCAATCTCGCGCTCCTCGTCGGGCGACAGGCCAGGGCACAGGTATTGGTTATCGTTTGCGATGTATTTGGCGTGGTAGTCGTACCACTCGCCTGTCGGCACGATGCGGATGGACGGCAACGCGACATCGCCGATGATGCCGACGGTCAGTTCGTCGCCGCGCACCATCTGCTCCATCAGCAGTTCGCCCGGGTAGCCGGCGGCGAACTCGATCGCCGGCGCCAGATCGTCGGCCGTGAGCACGCGGAACACGCCGACGCTCGAACCTTCGCAGGCCGGCTTGACGAACACCGGATATCCGAGCGTCGCGGCCGCTGCGTGCAGATCCGCGCCGGGCGGCAGGCGCACGAAGCGCGGCGTCGGCAGGCCTTCGCTCATCCACACCTGCTTGGTGCGGATCTTGTCCATCGTCAGCGCCGAACCGAGCACGCGCGAACCGGTATAGGGAATCGCGAACGCGTCGAGCAGGCCCTGCACCACGCCGTTCTCGCCGTCGCCGCCGTGGAGGATGTTGAACACGCGGTCGAAGCGGCCGGCGACGATCTCGCTGGCGAGCGCCGGCACGCCGTCGACGGCATGCGCATCGACGCCGCGCGAACGCAGCGCGTCGAGCACGCCCTGCCCCGACTGCAGTGAGACCTCGCGCTCGGAACCGGGACCGCCGAGCAATACGGCGACACGACCGAACACGGCCGGATCAGTGAAGCGCGGCGGCGACAACGTGAGGCTCATCGCGCAGCCTCCTTGGACGCGCGGGCCTGGAAGCCGGACTGCGCGAGCTGCTGGATCGCCGCACCGATGTCGCCGGCGCCCATCATCAGCAGCAGGTCACCGTCCTCGAGGATGTCGGGCAGCACGTCGGCCAGGGCCTCGGCATTGCCGACGACCACCGGCTCGATGCGGCCACGCGCACGGATCGCACGCGCCAGCGTCTTCGCATCCGCGCCCGCGATCGGCGCTTCGCCGGCCGGATAGACCTCGGTCAGCACCAGCGCGTCGACATCCGACAGCACGCCGGCGAAATCGTCGAACAACGCGCGTGTGCGGCTGTAGCGGTGCGGCTGGAACGCCACGACCAGGCGGCGCTCGGGCCAGCCGCCACGGGCGGCGGCGAACACCGCAGCCAGCTCGCGCGGATGGTGGCCGTAGTCGTCGACCAGTTGCACGCGCGCGCCGGTCGGCGTGACCAGTTCGCCGAGCAGGTTGAAGCGGCGCCCGATGCCTTCGAACTTGCCCAGCGCGGCGACGATGGCCTCCGGTGCGACGCCGAGTTGCCAGCCGATGGCCGCCGCGGCGAGTGCATTGAGCACGTTGTGGTGGCCGGGCAGCGCGAGATGCGCCTCGATGCGCACGTTCTCCGGCAGGCACAGCGTGAAGCGCATCGACGCGCCGTCCTGGCGGATGGCCTCGGCGCGCACGTCGGCCTCGTCGGAGAGACCGTAGGTCATCATGTGCCGCGGCACGCTGGCGGCCAGGCGCGCGACCTCGGGATCGTCGATGCACAGCACCGCCAGCCCGTAGAACGGCAACCGGTGCAGGAACTCCGAGAACGCCTCCTGCACGCGCGCGAAGTCGCCGCCGTAGTTCTCGAGGTGGTCGGCGTCGATGTTGGTGACGATCGCGATCAGCGGATTCAGCCGCAGGAAGCTGCCGTCGCTCTCGTCGGCCTCGGCCACCAGCCAGTCGCCACTGCCCAGGCGCGCATTCGCGCCCGCGGCCAGCAGCTGGCCGCCGACGACGAAGGTCGGGTCCATTCCGCCCTCGGCGAGCACGCTGGCGGTCAACGACGTCGTCGTGGTCTTGCCGTGCGTGCCGGCGACCGCGATGCCGCGGCGGAAGCGCATCAGTTCGGCCAGCATCTCGGCGCGCGGCACGATCGGAATCCGCTGCGCGCGCGCTTCCATCAATTCGGGGTTGTCGTGGCGGATCGCGCTGGAGACGACCACGCAATCGGTACCGAGCACGTTCGCGGCCGCATGGCCCTTGTGCACGGTCGCGCCGAGCCGCGCGAGACGACGCGTGGCCGCGCTGTCGGCCGCATCCGAACCGGACACGGTGTAGCCCAGCGTGCACAGCACCTCGGCGATGCCGCTCATGCCGGTGCCGCCGATGCCGACGAAATGGACGCGCGAGAAGACCTTCGCGAAGTCTTCCTTCGACAGGCCGCGGGTGTCGTGGAGACGGCGGATCATGCAGGGCTCCCGGCGCCGAACTTCGGCTCGACGCGCTGGTGCAGGCGGCTGGTGCCGCGCACCGGCGCCGGGGCGACGGGCAACGGCGGCTGCGTTGTGGGAATGGAGGCGGGCGCGGCAACGGGCGCCGGCGGTGCGGCGTCACCGCGCAGACGCGCGACCTGGCGCTGGGCGCGGTCGAGTTCGTAGGACACGCGCAGCAGCAGGCCGAGCGCGACGCAGGTCATCATCACGCTCGAACCGCCCGACGACACCAGCGGCAGGGTCAGGCCCTTGGTCGGCAGCAGGCCGAGATTCACGCCGATCGAGACCAGGCTCTGCATGCCGATCATCAGCGCGACGCCGAAGGCGCAGTAGCCGGCGAAGTGGCGACGCATCTCGACGCACTTCAGGCCGATCCACAACGCGCGTCCGACCAGCGCCGCGAACAGCGCCACCACGAGGCAGACGCCGACGAAGCCGAGTTCCTCGGCGAGCACCGAGAAAATGAAGTCGGTGTGCGCCTCGGGCAGATAGGAGAGCTTCTGCACCGACGCGCCGAGACCCACACCGGTGAGTTCACCGCGGCCCACGGCCATCAGCGCGTTGCTGAGCTGATAGCCGGCACCGAGCTGGTCTTCCCACGGATCCATGAACGAGGTGATCCGGCGCAGCCGGTAGGGCTCGATGATCGCCACCAGCACCACCGCCGGCAGCAGCAGCAGGATCGGCACCAGCATCCGCTTCAGATGGCCGCCGCCGAGCACCAGCATGCCGGCGGTCACGCCGAGCAGCAGCATCGACGAGCCGAAGTCGGGCTGCAGCAGCAGCAGCGCGACCAGCACCACCGCCACACCGATCGGCTTGAGCATCGCGCCCCAGGTCGCGTTGACCTCGTCGCGGAAGCGCACGAGGTAGCTCGACAGCCAGACGATGTAGATGACCTTGACCGCCTCGACCACCTGGAAGTTGGATACACCCAGGTTGATCCAGCGGTGCGCGCCGTTGACCGACCGGCCGAGGCCGGGCACGAACACCAGCATCAGCAGGCCGGCGCACATCAGCAGCACGAAGCGGTCGTACTTCTCGATGGTCTTGAGCTCGGTGCGCATCACCGCGACCGCCAGCCCGATGCCCAGCGCCAGGAACATGAAATGACGGGTCAGGAAGTAGTAGCGGCCGACATGCATGTCCTCGCCCACGGCGATCGAGCTGGACGCGACCATGATCACGCCGAGCGTCGCGATCGCGACGACGATGCCCGACAGCCACGGGTCGAAGCGACCGTGGATCTCGTCCAGACGCGTGGCCTGGTGGGCGGCGGCGGTGTCGCGATGCGTGGCCATCAGCGCACCTTCAACGTGGCGAGACCGACGAGCACCAGCACCACCGAGATGATCCAGAAGCGCACGATCACGCGCGGCTCGGGCCAGCCCTTGAGCTCGAAGTGGTGGTGGATCGGCGCCATCCGGAACACGCGCTTGCCGGTCAGCTTGAAGCTGGCGACCTGGATCATCACCGACAGCGTTTCGATGACGAAGATGCCGCCCATGATCACCAGCACCAGCTCCTGGCGCACGATCACCGCCATCGTGCCGAGCACGGCGCCGAGCGCCAGCGCACCGATGTCGCCCATGAACACCATGGCCGGATAGGTGTTGAACCACAGGAAGCCGAGCCCTGCCCCGGCAATCGCCGCGCAGATGATCACCAGCTCGCCCGCGCCCGGCACCTGCGGGATCTGCAGGTAGTTCGAGAACACCGCGTTGCCCGAGGCATAGGCGAACACGCCGAGGCCACAGGCGACCAGCACGGTCGGCATGATCGCCAGGCCGTCGAGGCCGTCGGTCAGGTTCACCGCGTTCGAGAAGCCGACGATCCAGAAGTAGGCGATCGCGACGAAGCTGATGCCGGCCAGCGGCAGCGCGATCGACTTGAACAGCGGCACGTAGAACGTGGTCGCGGCCGGCACGTCGGCATAGAGATAGAGATACAAACCCGCGGCGAGACCGAACACCGACTGCAGCAGATATTTCCAGCGCGATTTCAGGCCGTTGGGATCGCGGCGCACGATCTTGATCCAGTCGTCGTACCAGCCGATCACGCCGAAGGCGATCATCACCGCCATCACCACCCAGACGTACTTGTTGCGCAGGTCGCCCCACAGCAGCACCGCGGCGAGCACGGTGATCAGGATCAGCGCGCCGCCCATGGTCGGCGTACCGGCCTTGGAGAAATGCGTTTGCGGGCCGTCCTGACGGATCGGCTGGCCGCCCTTGTACTGGGCCAGCCGGCGGATGACCATCGGGCCGAGCCACAGCGACAGCGCCAGCGAGGTCAGCGCCGCGAGGATGCCGCGCAACGTGAGGTACTCGAACAACATGAAGAAGTCGTCGAGTCCCTGCAGCCAGCGGGCGAGTTCAAGCAGCATCGTGGGGTCCTTGTGCAGCGAGCAGCGCGTCGACCACGCGGTCCATCGCACTGCCACGCGAGCCCTTCACCAGCAGCCGCGCGCCGTCGTGCAGATCGGCGCGCAGTGCGTCGGCGAGTGCCGGGTGTGATTCGAAGTGACGCGCGCCGTCGCCGAACGCCTCGACCGCCGACGCGCTCAGCGGTCCGAGCGCGTACAGCCGGGCGATGCCCGCGGCCTTGGCGCGAGCGCCGGCCTGGCCGTGCATCGCCGCACCGTCGGCGCCGAGTTCGCGCATGTCGCCGAGCACCAGCCAGCGCTCGCCGTCGAGCGCGGCCAGCATGTCGATCGCCGCGAGCAGCGAGCCGGGGTTGGCGTTGTAGCTGTCGTCGATCAGCACCGCGCCGCCGTCGAGGACGTGGCGGACCAGGCGTCCGGAGACCGCTTCCACGGCGCCCAAACCCGCGACGATCGTCGCCAGCGGCACGTCGGCCGCGAGTGCGATCCCGGTCGCGGCCAGCGCATTGCGCACGTTGTGGCGGCCCGGCAGCGGCAGCGCGACCTCCGCCTCGCCCACCGGCGTGACCAGCCGGAAGCGTGATCCGGCCGCATCGCCGACGATGTCGCGCGCGGTGATGTCGGCACTGGCCTCGAGCCCGAACCGCAGCAGCCGGCGGCCATGCGCCCGCTGCGCGAAATACGGGGCGAAGGCGTCGTCGGCGTTGATCACCGCGGTGCCGTCGGCCGGCAGCGCATCGTAGATCGCGGCCTTGGTGTCGGCGATGCCGAGCAGGCTGCCCATGCGCTCCATGTGCGCCGGCGCGATGTTGTTGACCAGCGCGATGTCGGGCCGCGCGATCGCGGTGAGATACGCGATGTCGCCCGGCTGGCCGGCGCCCATTTCGTAGACCGCGAAGCGTGCATCGTCGGTCGCGTCGAGCACCGACAGCGGCAGGCCGATCTCGTTGTTGAAATTGCCCGGATTGAACACCGTCGGCGCGTGGCGCGAGAGGATCGCGACCACCAGTTGCTTGACGCTGGTCTTGCCGTTGCTGCCGGTGATGCCGACGATCCGCGCGCCGCGCGTGCGCTGGACCGCACCGGCCAGCAGGCCGAGGGCGACCTGCGGATCGGCGACGACGATCTGCGGCAGCGCGACGTCGAGCGGACGCGCGACCAGGGCCGCGCGCGCGCCGAGCTCGGCCGCGCGGCGCACATGGTCGTGGCCGTCGAAGGTCGCGCCCTTCAGCGCGACGAACAGCAGCGCATGCGCCTCGGCCGCATCGAGCGTGCGGGTGTCGGTGGCGACTGCATCGATCGGGAAATCACCGTCGACGCCGTGCAGACGGCCGTTGACCAGCTGGGCGATACGGGCGAGCGACAGCGCGTTCATCGCTGCGCCTCCGCATCACGCGCGTCCAGCGCCGCCTGGGCGACGACGCGATCGTCGAAGGCGTGCTGCACGCCGTCGATCTCCTGGTAGGGCTCGTGGCCCTTGCCGGCGATCAGCACGATGTCGCCGGGACGCGCCTGACCGACCGCGCGTTCGATCGCGCGGCGCCGGTCGCGCTCGACGACCACGGCATCGGGGCGCGCGAAGCCGGTGAGGATGTCGGCGACGATCGCATCGCCGTTCTCGCGGCGCGGATTGTCGTCGGTGACGATCACGCGATCGGCCTGGGCTTCGGCGATCGCCGCCATCTGCGGACGCTTGCCGGCGTCGCGCTCGCCGCCGCAGCCGAACACGCAGACCAGTTCGCCGGTCAGATGGCCGCGCAGCGACTGCAGCGCCTGCGCCAGCGGATCGGGCTTGTGCGAATAGTCGACCACCACCAGCGGCTGCGCATCGCCGCCGCCGAGGCGGTTCATGCGGCCCGCGATCGGCTGCAGCGTGCCGAGCACGCGGACGATTGCCGCCGGCGTATGCCCCAGCGCCCGCAGCACGCCGGCGACGGCCAGCAGGTTGTCGACATTGAAGCGGCCGAGCAGCGGCGAACGCACCGCGTGCCAGGCGCCGTCGATGCGCAGCGAGAAGGCGAGCCCGTCGGCGTCGAGCACGATGTCGCGCGCCGCGATGTCGGCATCGGCGCGGTCGGTCGCGCTGACGGTCACCGCGCGCACGTCCGCGGCCAGGCGCGCGGGCAGCGTTGCGCCGAACGCGTCGTCGATGTTGAGCACCGCCGCGCGCAGTCCATCCCGGGCGAACAGCTTCGCCTTGGCCTCGCCGTATCCGGCCATGTCGCCGTGGTAGTCGAGGTGGTCGCGGGTGAGGTTGGTGAACACCGCGACGTCGAAGTGCACCGCGTCGACGCGGCCCTGGTCGAGGGCGTGCGAGCTGACTTCCATCGCGACCGCGTCGGCACCGGCGTCGCGCAGATCGGCGAGCAGCGCATGGGTCTGCAGCACCAACGGCGTGGTGAACCCGGTCGGCTCGACCTCGCCGTACAGGCCGGCGCCGAGCGTGCCGATGGTGCCGGCGCGCTGGCCCGCAGCCTGGAATGCCTGGGCGAGCAGCTGGACCGTGGACGTCTTGCCGCTGGTGCCGGTCACACCGACCATCGTCATCGCCCGCGAGGGCTGGCCATGGAAGGCGTCGGCCATCGTGCCCAGGCGCGCGCGCAGGCCGGTGACGGCGATCGCGTCGGCGGGCAGTGCCGGAATCTCCGCCGGTACCGGCGGTTCGAACAGGATCGCGCTCGCGCCGGCGGCACGTGCGGTGTCGACGAAGTGCAAGCCGTGCGTACCGAAGCCACCGATCGCGACGAAGGCATGGCCGGCACGGATCACACGGCTGTCCTGCACCAGGCCGGTGATTACCGTGTCCTCGGGCACGGTGGCGACATCGGGCAGCAGGTCGCGCAGCGGCATGGCGCGGCTCATCGCTGGCCTCCGGGCACGCGTGCCGCCACGACCGGCACGTCGGCGGCGACCGGCGCCGCAACGGGTGCGACCGGGGCCGCGGTGGGCGCCGGTGTCGTGTGGCCCTGCGCGCGGGCACGCCTGGCATCGTTGGCGGCCTGCGCCGCCAGCCAGGTGTCGATGTCGTCGGGGGGCACGTCCATCAGGCGCAGTGCGCCATCCATGACCCGCTGGAACACCGGCGCCGAGACGTAGCCACCGCCGTACATGTTGCGCGAGGTGTCCGGATCGTCGATGACCACGGCCATCGCGAAGCGCGGATTCTCCACCGGCACCAGTCCGGCGAAGAACGCGACGTAGCGGCGGTCGTAGCCGCCGCCGCTGGCCTTGCGCGCAGTGCCGGTCTTGCCGGCGACGTGATAGCCGAGGATCGCCGCGCGCGTGGCGGTGCCGCCTGGCTCGGTCACGGTCTGCATCATGCGCACGATCTCGTCGGCGATGCCCGGATCGAGCACCTGCCGCGCCTCGCCCGGATGGCCCTTGACGAACGTCGGCGCGATCGCACGCCCACGGTTGCCGAGCGTCGCGTAGGCGTGGGCGATCTGCAGCGGCGTCGCGGACAGGCCGTAGCCGTAGGACATCGTCTGCTTGCTGGTGCCGCTCCAGCGCGACGGATCGGGGAACAGGCCCGCCGCCTCGCCCGGAAAGCCGCTGCCGGTGCTCTGGCCGTAGCCCATGCGGCGCAGGAAGTCGTAGAACTCCTGGTTCTGCAGCTTCTGCACGATCAGCGAGACGCCGACGTTGGAGCTCTTGGTGATGATGCCGGTGGTGTCGAGCACGCCGTAGTTGCGGAAATCGCTGGTGCGGTAGCGGCCGTTCGGGATCCAGCCGGGGCTGGTGTTGAACGTGCTCGTCGGGCTGATGACGCCCTTTTCCAGGCCCGCGGCCACGGTCAACGGCTTCATCGTCGAGCCGGGCTCGATGAGATCGGTGACCGCACGGTTGCGGTGCGCGTCGCGGTTCTCGCCGGTCACGCGGTTGTTGTTGTACGAAGGCAGGTTCGCCATCGCCAGCACTTCACCGGTCGACACTTCCAGCACGACGATGGAACCCGCGCTGGCGCCGGTTTCCTGGAGTGCTTGCTTGAGCTCGCGATAGGCGAGGAACTGGATGCGGCGGTCGATGCTCAGCACCAGGTCCTTGCCCGGCTCGGCCGCGCGCACCAGGTTCACGTGCTCGACGATGCGCCCGTGGCGGTCGCGGATCACGTTCTGCGCGCCCGGGCGTCCGGCCAGCCATTCGTCGAACGCCAGCTCCACGCCTTCCTGGCCGCGATCGTCGATGTTGGTGAAGCCCAGCACGTGGGCGACGGCATCGGCCTGCGGGTAGAAGCGGCGGTACTCGCGCTGCGAGAACACGCCCGGTACGCCGAGGTCGAGCACGCGCTTGGCCGCCGCGGGGCTGATCCGGCGGTGGCGCGGCACGTACATGAATTCCTTGTCGGCGCGCTGCGACACCTCGCGCGCCAGATCATCGACCGGCAGGCCGGTGACCTCGGCCAGCTCCGGCAGGCGGTCGGGATGCTTGCTCAGTTCCTGCGGATTGATCCACAGCGACTCGACCGGGCTCGAGATCGCCAGCGGCTCGCCGTTGCGGTCGGTGATCATGCCGCGCGAGGCTGGGATCGGCACTTCGCGGCGGAAACGCGCGTCGGCCTTTTGCTGGTAGAACGCGTTGTCGATCAGTTGCAGGTCCACCGCACGCCCGACCAGCGCCACAGCGCCCAGGCCCAGCGCGCCGGCCACGAGCATCAGCCGCAGGCGCAGGTCGAACTGCGCGCGCTTGCGTGGCTTCTTGGCGTGGCCGTCGCCGGCCTTGATGAACTTGCGGAAGTTCATGGCCGCACCACCACGATCTCGGCGGTCTCGGGGAAACGCATGCCCAGACGCTCACGCGCGACCTGGTCGACACGGTTGCTCATCGCCCAGGTGGCCTGTTCGAGCTGCAGACGTCCGAAGTCGATGTTGAGTTCGTCACGCGCGCGCTCCAGGCGCGTCAGCTCCACGTAGAGCTGCCGGTAATCGTGGCGCGCGTGCACCACGCCGATCGCGGTGACGATGTTCGCGGCCAGCAGCACGGCGATCAGCAGGCGGCCGAAGGTCATGCGGCACCGCCCGGCGCGAGCTTTTCGGCCACGCGCAGCACGGCGCTGCGTGCCCGCGGATTGGCGCGCAGTTCGCCGTCGTCGGCCTTGGTCGCGTCGGCCACGATGCGCAGGCGCGGCACGAACGGCGCGGCCTCGGGCAGGCGGCGATTGCCGGCCGGCGCCTTCGCGTGACCGGCGATGAAGCGCTTGACGATGCGGTCTTCCAGCGAGTGGAAGCTGATCACCGCGAGCCGGCCGCCCGGACGCAGCGCGTCGAGCGCGGCGTCGAGGCCGGTTTCGAGATCGGCCAGCTCACGGTTGACGTGGATGCGGATCGCCTGGAACGACCGCGTCGCCGGATGCGTTTCCTTCTGGCCCGGCTTGCTCCGGCCGCGCGGCACGTTGGCGGCGATGACCGCGGCCAGATCGGCAGTGCGCAGGAACGGCGTCTCGGCACGGCGGGCCACGATCGCCCGCGCGATGCGGCGGCTCATGCGCTCCTCGCCGTAGGTCCACAGCACGTCGGCGATCTCGGCCTCGGCCGCGCGTGCGATCCACTCCGCGGCGCTCTCGCCGGCGTCGGGATCCATGCGCATGTCCAGCGGGCCGTCCTTGCCGAAGCTGAAGCCGCGCTCGGCGACGTCGAGTTGCGGCGACGACACGCCCAGATCGAACAGGATGCCGTCGAGCGGCGCGTCGGCCGCGTCGTTCCATGTGGCGAGGTCGGCGAAGCTGCCGCGGCGGATCGACACGCGGGCGTCGCCGCCGAAGCGGTGCTCGGCCACTGCGATCGCGTCGGGATCCTTGTCCATCAGCAGCAACCGGCCTCCAGGGCCAAGACGTTCGAGCACGCCGCCGGCATGACCACCCCGGCCGAACGTGCCATCCAGGTACCGCCCGTCCTCGTGTACGCGCAGACCTTCGAGGACTTGCGCATACAGCACCGGGAGGTGGCCGGACGTGGCATCCGCACCACCCCCGGTCACAACTGCAATCCCTCGAGATCGTCCCCGGCCATGTCGTCGTCGCTGAGCGTCTGACGGATCTGGGCCTGGTGGGCCTGCTCGCTCCAGAGTTCGAACTTGTCGCCCATGCCGACCAGCATCGCGCGGCGCTCGATGCCGACCGTGGTGCGCTGGCTGGCCGGAATGCCGATGCGGCCGTTGCCGTCGGGCTCCACGACCATCGCCGCGCCCACCAGCTTGAGCTGCAGCGTGCGGTTCGTGGAACGGGTACGCGGCAGCGCGTTGATCTTGTCGCGCACACCTTCCCAGACCGAATACGGATAGAGGTAGAGGCTGCCGGCGTCGAACGGGTTGTAGGTCAGGACCAGACGGTTTCCACACTCGCGCGCGATCAGGTCCCGGTAGGCGGTGGGAATCGCCAGTCGGCCCTTGTCGTCGATGGTGATGGCGGTCTCGCCCTGGAACACGTCGGTCCTGCCCGGTTGTCGCCCGTCTTCATGCGGGCTTGTGCGACGGAAAACCACGAAATTCCCGGTTTTCCCACGAGGCGCCACCTTAGGACTGCGTTACGGGGTTGTCAACAGCCGGACGACGCTGTTTTCACCTGTCTGGTCAATGACTTGCGCCACTCTTCACAGACTTGTTCAAGCTTTATCCACAAGCGGTTGTTTCGTCTCAAATTTTGAGATTCCGGTCAATTTTTGACCGTACACACCGCCCTCACGCCACCTTTACGAAACCCTCACGGCTCGACCGCGCGGGCGCGCCCGTTGCGCACGGGCGCGAGGGTCGAAGGCGTCGTGGAATCCGCTTGGCACGGCATCGCCCGATCGCGCGCTGGGCCCGGGCCGGGCGGCGGGCGCATCGAGGAAAAAGGTGGCGGAGCCGGCCTGTAAGCCGGGTTCTGTCGTGGACAGTCATTCCTCTAGGCGCATCGTCACCGATACGCTCGAGCAACCTACCCGGACCCGACGCGGGCCACGTCATGAGGTCCCTATTTGGTCTTGCTCCCGGTGGGGTTTGCCGTGCCGGCCTGTTACCAGGCTCGCGGTGCGCTCTTACCGCACCATTTCACCCTTGCCGTCCTGCTTGAAGCAGTCTTGGGCGGTATCTTTCTGTTGCACTTTCCGTCGGCTCGCGCCGCCCAGGCGTTACCTGGCACCGTGCCCTGTGGAGCCCGGACTTTCCTCGGCATCGATGTGCTGATGACGCGACTGTCCGGCCGACTCCGCCGGGGCGGATTGTCGCATGCCGGCGTGACGTCGCGCCGGGATGCGTGAACGCCCAGGCGGATCAGATGAACGCGCCCAGGCCCCAGTTCGCCGACACCAGCACCGGCACCAGCGCCCAGACCGGGAGCCAGCCCCGCACCAGGGCCACGACGCCGACCACGGCCAGCGCCGCGTCCGTCCAGTGCAGGACGGCGCCGGTCCACAGCGGATCGACCAGCGCCGCCAGCAGCAGGCCGACGACGGCCGCGTTGATGCCGGCCATCGCCGGGGCCAGTGCCGGCCACCGCCGCAGCCGTTGCCAGACCGGCAGCACGCCGACCACCAGCAGCGCCGACGGCAGGAAGATCGCGACCAGCGCGAGCCCGCCGCCCAGCCAGCCGCCAGGCCCGGCCTGGAGGCCGGCACCCAGAAATCCCGCGAACGCGAACAGCGGCCCCGGCAGCGCCTGCGCCGCGCCGTAGCCGGCCACGAAGCGGTCGGCCTCGATCCAGCCGGGCGTCACCACCGCGGCATCGAGCAGCGGCAGCACGACGTGGCCGCCGCCGAACACCAGCGCGCCGGCACGGTAGAACGCGGCGCCGACGGCCGCGGCCGAATCGGAAGGCGCCAGCGACGCGGCGAGCGGCAGGCCGACGAGCAGCACGACGAAGCTCCAGCGCGCGGCCCGCGCCAGCGCAGGCGAAACGCGGATGGCGAGCGCGCTGGCGTCGGCCGCGGCCCCTTGGTGGCGCCGCAACACGCCGATCGCGCCGCCCAGCGCGAGCACCGCGACCGGCGCCCACGGAGACGGCCACAGCCAGAGCATCGCCGCGGCCAGCAGTGTGATCACGCGCGTGGCCGGGGTGCGGCAGAACACCCGCGCCATCGACCACACCGCATGGGCCACGACGACCACCGCGACCAGCATCAGGCCGTGGACGAGCGCAGCGGGCGGCGCCGCGCCGTGGGCCACGCCCAGCGCCAGCCCGATCATCAGCAGCGCCGACGGCAGGGTGAAGCCGACCCAGGCCGCCAACGCTCCCGGCAGGCCCGCGCGTTGCAGGCCCACGGCCATGCCCACCTGGCTGCTGGCCGGCCCCGGCAGCAGCTGGCACAGCGCGACGAGCTCGGCGTAGTCGGCGTCGCGCATCCAGCCGCGGCGCGCGACGAAGACCTCACGGAAATACGCCAGGTGCGCGACCGGGCCGCCGAAGGACGTGAGCCCCAGCCGCAGGAAGATCCGGAAGACCTCGCCTGCGCTGCCGGGGCCGGCCGACTCAGGCGTCACCGTCACCTGTGCCACGTGCCCCGGCGCCTGTGCCGTACAGCGCCTTGCGCGGCGCGCCGGTGATGTCGGCCGCCAGCTTGGCCGCCTGCGAGGGCTTGAGATCCGCGGCGAGCAGCGCGTAGACGCGCCGGCCTTCCGCCAGCCGCGCGTCGGCATCCTCGCCCGCCCCCTCGACGACCACGACGAACTCGCCCTTGCGCTGGTCGGCCTCGGCCGCCACCCGCGCGGCGAGCGCCTCGAGCGGGCCGTCGAGCACGGTTTCGAACAGCTTGGTCAGTTCGCGCGCCACCACCGCCGGCCGTGCGCCGCCGAAGACCGCGGCCGCGTCGGCCAGCATGTCGGCGATGCGGTGCGAGGCCTCGTAGAACAGCAGCGTGCGCGGCTCGGCGACCAGCGCCTGCAGCCGCTCGCGGCGCGCGCCCGCCTTCGCCGGCAGGAAGCCTTCGAACACGAAGCGGTCGCTGGGCAGGCCGGCGACGCTCAAGGCCGCGATCAGCGCGCTGGGCCCCGGCACCGGCGAGACGCGCACCCCGGCCGCCCGGGCGGCGCGCACCAGCCGGAACCCGGGATCGCTGACCAGCGGCGTGCCGGCATCGCTGACCAGGGCCAGCGATTCGCCGGCCTGCAGCCGCGCGACCAGGCGCTCGGCCAGGGCGTCCTCGTTGTGTTCGTGCAGGGCCACCAGCGGCCGCTCGATGCCGAAGTGGCCCAGCAGCTGGCGGGTGTGCCGGGTGTCCTCGGCGCAGATCGCATCGACGCTGCGCAGCACGGCCTGCGCGCGCGGCGACAGATCGCCGAGGTTGCCGATCGGCGTCGCGACGACGTGCAGAAGGCCCGGTCCGGGCCCGGGGCGGGCGGATGCAGTCATCGTCTCCACGTCGGAACGCTAGAATGCGGCCATTATCCCGCAGCGGAACCGCGACATGGCAGCACTGTCCCAGGCCCTTACCGCCCGCGCGACGCCGCGCGCCCGACGCCACGCCCTGCGCGGCCTGCTGTCGGTCTCGCTGGCCGCGCTGCTGGCCAGCTGCGCGACCGTGCAGACCACCGGCAGCGGCGTCAGCGCCACGCCCGAACCGGCCGCGCCCACCGACCCGGGCCGCTGGACGTTCGAAGGCGACCGCCCCGCCGCCGAACGCGACGGCTACCGCCCGCCGCGCAAGCTCGCCGTGCTGCTGCCGATGAGCGGCAGCCTGGCCACCGCGGCCGCGCCGGTCCGCGACGGCCTGCTGGCCGGCTACTACGGCGAACGCCGCACCCGCCCCGAGCTCGCGTTCTACGACACCGCCGGCACGGCGTCCGGCACGGCCGCGGCCTACGCCCGCGCGATGGCCGAAGGCGCCGACCAGATCGTGGGCCCGCTGGGCCGCGACGAGGTGGGCAGCCTGTTCCAGTCGGCGCCGGCGGTGCCGGTGCTGGCACTCAACCGCGGGCCGTCGGCCGCGCCCGAGAACACGGCCGCGTTTTCACTCGCGCCCGAGGACGAAGGCGACGCCGCCGCGCAGTACCTGCTGGCCCGCAACGTGCGCAACGTGCTGGTGCTCAGCAACGGCGACGAGAACGCACGCCGCAGCGTGGACGCGCTGCGCGCGCGCCTGACCCAGGCCGGCGGCACGATCACCGGCACGGTCGCGATCGTCGGCGACACGCCGGCCGACCAGACCGACGTGTTCCGCAATGCGGTGACCTCGGAGGGCGGCGTGGACGCGGTGTTCCTCGCGATCCGCGGCAACCAGGCGCGCGTCATCGCGCCGCAGCTCTCGGTCGCCGGGCTCGGCGGCCGGCCGCGCGTGGGCACTTCGCAGCTCACCCTCGGCACCGGACAGGCCCAGGAAGACCAGATCCTCGATGGCATCGTGTTCCCGACCGAACGCTGGTCGACCGGCGCCGGCCCGCGCGCGTTGCCGCCGCAGGCGACCGTCGCCGTCGATCTGCCGACCGCCCGCGGCCCAGCCGCGCGCCTGTTCGCATTCGGCTTCGATGCCTGGCTGCTCAGCGGCTACCTCGAACACCTGTCGCGCAACAGCGACGCGACCCTCGACGGCGCGACCGGCATCCTGCGCGTGGCCGCCGACGGCAACGTCATGCGCCAGCCGGCGTGGGCGACCTGGCGCGGCGGCACCATCGTCGCGCAGGCGGACGCCGGCGGTTGAACGGACGCCGCGCCGTCGGCGCGGAGGTCGAGCGCGCCGCATGCGCGCATCTCGAAGCGGCCGGCCTGCGGCTGGTCGCGGCGAACGTGGGCTACCGCGGCGGCGAACTCGATCTGGTGATGCTCGACGGCGACGGCCCGGCGCGCACCGTGGTGTTCGTCGAGGTCCGCCATCGCCGCTCCAGCGCGTTCGGCGGCGGCGCGGCATCGGTGGATGCCGGCAAGCGCCGTCGCCTCGTGCTGGCGGCGCAGCAGTTCCTGGCCGGCCACCGCGCACTGCGCGATCTGCCCTGCCGCTTCGATGTCGTCGCCGCCGAAGGCGATCCCGCGGCGCCCCGCTTGGACTGGCTACGCGACGCGTTCCGCGCCGACGACTGAGCGCGCCGGCGTGTGCGACGATCCGCGGCGGGACCCTGGAGACACACCGATGAGACATGGACCGTTCGCATGCGTCCTTGCATGCCTGCTCGTACTCGCCGCGCCCGTGCTGGCCGCCACACCCGCGCGCCAGACGCCGTCGCCTGCGGTCGGCAGCCTGCCACCGCCCCTGCTGGGCAGGGATACCAGCGGGCAAGCCGTGGATCTGCAGGCGCTTCGCGGCAAGGTGGTCATCGTCACCTTCTGGGCCTCCTGGTGCGCGCCATGCCGCAAGGAACTCCCGGTGCTCGGCCAATTCCAGAATCTGGTGGGCCGCGACGCGCTCGAGGTGATCGCGGTGAATTTCAAGGAGCCGCGCGCCGACTTCCAGAGCATCGTCCGCGGCAACCGCGGGCTCGGCCTGACGTGGGTGCACGACGCGCGAGGAACGACCAGCGCGGCCTACGGAATCAACACGCTTCCGCACATGTTCATGCTCGACCACGACGGACGCGTGGCCCATGTCCACCGGGGCTACAACGAGGCGGCGCTCCCGGGCATCATCCAGAACGTGTTGAGCCTGCTCCCGGACGAGGTCAAGGCGCGGCCCGCGGTGCAGGAGACCGGCGTCTAGGCCGAGTGCGCGTGTCCCCTCGCCGGCGCGTCCATCTTCCGGGCGGCAACCTCCGGACAACATCGGCGGGTTTGCGCTGACGCCGACGTCCGAAGTCGTGACGGCTAGGCGCCTGCCGCGAAATGGTCCCAACCCGAGGCCGACGGGGCCCAAGGCGCGCCCGCCAGCAGCACCGAGACACCCGTGCCCGCGTGCATCCGGCCGATTCGCGCCACCGGAGTCGCCGAAACCCGGGCGGCGTCGCGTACCGCGTCGGCAACCGACGGCGGCGCGGTGAAGCACAGTTCGTAGTCGTCGCCGCCGCTGGCCTGCAGGAGATGCCGGACATCGGCATCGAAGGCCGCGCGCAGCGCTGCGGATGCCGGCACCTCGTCCAGTTCGATCTCGGCGGCCAGGCCGCTGGCCCGGGCGATGTGGCCGAGATCGGCGAGCAGCCCATCGGAGACATCGATCGCCGCATGGGCGATGCCGACCAGCGCGTCACCGAGCGCCAGACGCGGGCTCGGACGGTCGAACCGGGCGCGCAATACGGCGTCGATCGCGCCGCCGTCGCGCCACTGCCGCAGTGCGCCGGCGGCGTCGCCGATGGTGCCGCTGATCCAGATGTCGTCGCCGGCGCAGGCAGCAGCCCGGCGCAGTGCGCGTCCCGGCGCGACGACGCCATGCACGGTCACGCAGATCGACAGCGGCCCGCGCGTCGTGTCGCCGCCGACCAGCGCGACGCCGTGCGCACGCGCCAGTGCATCGAATCCGTCGAGGAAGGCCTCCACCCAGGACGCGTCGGCGTCGGGCATCGACAGCGACAACGTGCACCAGGCCGGCACCGCGCCCATCGCGGCGACGTCGGACAGGTTCACCGCGAGCGCCTTCCAGCCGATGTCGGCCGGCGCGGTGGTCTCGGGAAAGTGCACACCCGCGTTGAGCGTGTCCATGGCGACGACCAGCTGCAGGCCGTCCGGCACCGCGAGCACCGCGGCATCGTCGCCGATGCCCAGCCGCACGTCGTCACGGGCCACGACGCGCGCCCGGATCCGGTCGATCAGGTCGAATTCGCCGGTCATGTGCGGGTAGACCCTGCCGCCGGCGGAGACATGCACGGCGCGATCGCATCGCGGCCGGATCGCGCCCACCGGGACGAGCACGCGCGCGCCAGTGCGCGATTACGCGACGGCGCCATCCGCGCCTTCCGAACGGGCATCCCGGCTGTCTTCATGCATCCCACATCATGGTGAACCACGGCGCCTGCGTTGCCAGGCGCCGCCACATCGACCGAACGACCGACACGCGGGCCACGTACGTTCGCGCGCCAGCCACCCCGGCTCAGCGACCGCGCAGCGCCCCGACTTCAGGTGCCCGCCATGCGGCGGCGGCCTTGTCGAGCACGCCGTTGACGTAGGTGTGCCCGTGTTCGGAGCCGAAGCGTTTGACCGTCTTCAACGCCTCGTCGATGACCACACGGTAGGGCACGTCGACGCGGTGCTGCAGTTCATAGGTCGCGATGCGCAGCATCGCGCGCTCGATCGGATCGACCTCGTCGATGGTGCGGTCGAGGAACGGCGCCAGCGCCGCGTCGAGCTCGCGGTAGCGCGTGCCGACGCCGTGGACCAGATCCTCGAAGTATGCGAGATCCGCGACTTCCTTGGCCTGCTCGTGGGCGAACTGGGCGACGATCTCGCGCGGCTCGGTGCCCGTCATCTGCATCGCGTAGATCGCCTGCAGCGCGCGCCGACGTGCGCGCGAGCGCAGCACGGGATCGATGCCGCCGGTCCGGTTGCGGTTCGGGTTCATGCGAATTGTTCCAGCAGGTGACTCATTTCGATCGCGACCAGCGCGGCCTCCTCGCCCTTGTTGCCGTGGTTGCCGCCGGCGCGCTTCTCCGCATCGGCGTAGTCCTCGACCGCCAGCACGCCGTTGGCGACCGGCACGCGGGTGTCGAGCGCCACGCGCATCAACGCGTCGCTGCAGCCGTCGGCCACCTGCTCGTAATGCCGGGTGTCGCCGCGGACCACGCAGCCGAGCGCGAGCAGCGCGGCGTAACCGCCGCTCGCAGCCAGTCGCGCACAGGCGACCGGAATCTCCCAGGCGCCGGGCACGCGGATCACGTCGACCGCATCGTCGGCCACGCCGTGGTCGGCAAATGCCTGCCGGGCACCGGCCACCAGGGTGTCGGTGATCTTGGGATTCCAGCGGCTGGCGACGATCGCGTAGCGGGCACCGGCCGGCGCACGCAGGTCGCCTTCGAAATGGCTCATCAGGGCGACGCCTTGTGGACGGGGGGCGTGGAGTTTACCGCGTCGCCCGTCGCGAGGCCCGCGCAGCCCCGGATTCCACTCATGGCTGCACGTACTCGACGATTTCCAGCCCGTAGCCGGCCAGGCCGATCTGCTTGCGCGGGGTGCCCAGTGCGCGCAGCTTTCCGAGCCCCAGATCGGCGAGGATCTGCGCGCCGGCGCCATTGCGCCGCCACTGGCCCACATCCTTGGCATTCACCGCCTCGGGCTGCTTGCGCAGCCGGGCCAGCAGCGCATCGCCGTCGCGGGGCGCCGACAGCACCACCATCACGCCCTGCCCCTCGTCGGCGATCGCGCGCAAGGCGTCGGTGGCGGCAACGCCGAAATCGTCCCGGCGCCAGTGCAGCAGGTCGCTGAGCGGGTTCTCCACCTGCACCCGCACCAGCGTGGGCGTGTCCGCCGTCGGCGTGCCGCGCACCAGCGCGAAATGCAGCTCGTGGGCGATGCGGTCGCGATAGGTCACCAGCCGGAACGGGCCGAATTCGGTCTCGATGTCGCGTTCGTCCAGCCGCTCGACCGTGTGCTCGGTGCTCAGCCTCCAGGCGATGAGATCGGCGATCGAGCCGATCTTCAGCCCGTGCGCGTGCGCGAACACTTCCAGCTCCGGCCGGCGCGCCATCGTGCCGTCGGCGTTGAGCACCTCGACCAGCACGCCCGCGGGCTCGAGGCCGGCGAGCATCGGCAGGTCGCTCGCGGCCTCGGTGTGGCCGGCGCGGGTGAGCACGCCGCCGGGCTGCGCGGTCAGCGGGAAGATGTGGCCGGGCTGGCTGAGGTCGCGCGGCTTGGCGTCGGGCCGCACCGCGGTGCGCACGGTGTGTGCGCGGTCGTAGGCCGAGATGCCGGTGGTCACGCCCTCGGCGGCCTCGATCGACACGGTGAAGTTGGTCTGGAACTGCGCGGTGTTGTGCTGGACCATCGGCGCCAGGCCGAGCTGGGCGCAACGCTCGCGCGTGATCGACAGGCACACCAGGCCGCGGGCGTGGGTGACCATGAAATTGATGTCCGAGGGCTTGACCAGCTCGGCGGCCATGATCAGGTCGCCCTCGTTCTCGCGGTCCTCGTCGTCGACGATGACGACCATGCGGCCGGCGCGGATTTCCTCGAGCAGTTCGGGCACGGGGGCGAACTTCATGCCGGCACCTCCGCCGCGTCGCGGCCCGCGAGCAGGCGCTCGACGTAGCGCGCGACCAGGTCCACCTCCAGGTTCACGGCATCGCCTACCGCGGTGACCGAGAACGCCGTGTGCGCGACGGTGTGCGGCACCAGTGCGACCTCGAAGCCGGCCGCATTGACGGCGTTGACCGTCAGGCTGACGCCGTCGACGCAGATCGAGCCCTTGTGCGCGATGTACTTCAGCAGCGCGGCCGGCGCGTCGAAGCGCCAGCGCTGCGCGCGTGCATCGTCGTGCACCGACACGACCCGGCCTACACCGTCGACGTGGCCGCTGACCATGTGGCCGCCGAGGCGGTCGGTCGGGCGCATCGCCCGCTCCAGGTTCAGCGCATGCCCCGGCGCCAGCGCGCCGAGCGTGGTCAGCGACAGGGTCTCGGTCGAGGCATCGGCCTCGAAATGCGCGGCGTCGAACGCGACCACGGTCAGGCAGACGCCGTTGACGGCGATGCTCTCGCCCATCGCTACGCCGTCGAAGGCCAGCGTGCCGACCGCGATACGCAGCCGCGCGTCGCCGCCGCGCGCCTCAGTGGAAACCAGGCGTCCCACGCCCTCGATCAGTCCGGTGAACATGTCGCTGCCTCCGTCCGCACGGAACGCCCGCACGGTCAAGCCGAAAGGGAACGGTCCGGGACGCGACAGCGTGCGCGGCCGCAGGGCCACGCATGAGGTCGTCTTCTCGCATCCGGACTCTGACCGTCGGCTCCGGAGTTCGACCGGATCTGCTCGACCCATCGGCAGCTGCCGATGGCGCTCGCGGGCTCGCGCGTGACCGCGCCTACCGCCGGTGGGGACTTCCACCCCGCCCCGAAGACATTCGATTGTGTTGCCGGCACCGCCGGCCCGCGCAGTCTACCAGCGCCCGGCAACATGCCCGGGCGTCGCCGCAGGACGCTTCATTGCAGGGACAGCCGGCCTGCGTCCGGCGCACTGCTGCTGGCCTACAGGGGCGCGTCTAGGCGCGAGGCGGTCCGCGGTGACCCTGTCCCGCTCGACAGCAACCGTGAGTGCGCGCGCCAGCGCTGCAGCAGGTCGAACGCGATGCCGTCCCGGAGGCGGATGTTTCACGAGGCCGCCTCAGAAAAGGTCTCGCGCGCGAGCGCGCTCCTACAGCTGCCTGCACCGCCGGGTCTGCCCCTGCAGGAGCACGCTTGCGCGCGAACTGGCGCCCAGGGCAACTCATCCTCGCCGCAGGCACGCCACCAAGCAGGCACCTGGCGATGCGGAACCGGCCTGGCCACGCGACTCTGGACGTGGCTGGGCTCGCCGGGCAGCTCAAACGCGCGCGCGAGCGCGCGGCCAGGGCATCACGCCGCTGGCCTCGATTGCAGCAACAGGCGCAGATCGTCGCCGACGCGGACGGTCTCGATCGTCTTCAGCTGCAGGCGCTGCGCCATCGTCTCGATGCCGAGCCCGTCGAACAGCGGCCGGCCGCGTTCGCCCAATAGCACCGGCGCGATGTACAGCAGCAGCTCGTCGACGAGGCCGGCGCGCAGGAAGGCGCCCGACAGCGTGGCCCCGGCTTCGACCTGGATTTCGTTGACGCCCGCCTCGCCCAGCAACGCCAGCACGGCGGCCAGGTCGAGCTGGCCGGCGGCATCGCGCGCCACGCTGGCCCGCGGCGCGTCGAAGCCCTTGGGCACCTTGGTGTCGTGGGCGTGCACGTAGAGCGTCGGCGCCGCGGCATCGCGGATGTTGCCGCGCGCGATCGTCGCCAGGCCGGCGTCGAGTACCACACGCAGCGGGGTCGCGAACGGCGCGTCGGTGTCCAGGCGCACGGTCAGATGCGGATCGTCGGCGAGCACCGTACCGCTGCCGGTCAGCAGCGCGCCGGCCCGCGCACGCCAGCGCATGACGTCCGCGCGCGAGGCCGCGCCACTGATCCATTTCGACTCGCCGTTGGCCAGCGCGGTGCGGCCGTCGAGGCTGCAGGCCAGCTTGACCCGCAGCCACGGGCGCCCCCGCTCCACGCGCGACAGGAACCCGCGATTCAACGTGCGTGCCTGGGCCTCCATCAGGCCGGAGGCGACGGCGATCCCGGCTGCGCGCAGCCGTTCGAACCCGGCGCCGTCGACCTGGGGGAACGGGTCGCGCATCGCCGCGACCACACGCCCGACGCCGGCCGCGATCAGCGCGTCGGCGCACGGCCCGGTGCTGCCGGTGTGCGCGCAGGGCTCCAGCGTCACGTAGGCGGTTCCACCGCGCGCACGCGCGCCGGCAGCCTGCAGCGCGACGACCTCGGCGTGCGGGCCGCCCTTCTGGACGTGAAAGCCCTCGCCGACCACCTCGCCATCCGCGACGATCACGCAGCCGACCATCGGATTGGGCCGCGTGGTCCAGGCACCGCGTTCGGCCAGGCGCAGGGCCTGGGCCATGAAGCGGTGATCGTCGGCGCTGAAGTCGGTCATCGCGGGCTCCTGGGGGCATGTCGTGCGGCCGATCCACGCGGATCGGTCGCGAGCGTTGAGCATTGTAGGAGCGGCCTTCGGCCACGACGTGTGCACGGCGGTTCCGATAGGGAACGCGTGGATGGCGCGTTGCGCGCGCAAGCGCGCCTTCGCGCTGCACGCGTGTTTGCGGGGACGCGACGGCTGCTGGCGGCCCACACGACACACCGCGGGGCGCGGGGCGCGGGGCAGATTCGACGTGGCGTTCCCGACGACAGAACCCGCCGGCTCCGCAGGAGCGCGCTCGCGCGCGACACGCCCCAGGGCGGCCTTCGGTCGGCGAATCGGGCGGTCGATCGGCCGAAGCGCATGCCGTGCCGTCTCCCAAGCCGGCTATCGGCGGAGCAACGCGGCCTACGGCTGCGCGCGTTTCCACGGGAATTACGGCGTGCTGCAGGGCGTGGGCACGGGCGCCCGCGTCGCGCAATCGCCTTGCTCAGCGCCTGCGGACCTTCTCGCCCTTGGCCGGCGGCGCGGCTTCGCCTTCGAGCAGCGGCAACTGGCCCTCACCCGGCAGATCGCGCTCGAGCCGGTCGAGCTCTTCGCGGAAATCGGCGACATCCTCGAACGACCGGTAGACCGAGGCGAAGCGCACGAAACCGACGTGGTCGAGCTTGCGCAGTTCGCCGATCACGAACTCGCCCACCCGCCGCGACGAGACCTCGCGTTCGGCGGTCATGCGCAGGTGATGCACGACGGCGCGCACCGCGGTCTCCACCTCTTCCTCGGACACCGGCCGCTTGTGCAGCGCGCGGTCCATGCTCAGACGCAGCTTCTTCGCGTCGAACGGCTCGCGGCGACCGTCATCCTTGATGATCGCCGGCAGTTTCAGCTCGATCGTCTCCAGCGTGCTGAACCGCTCGCCACAGGCCTCGCACTCACGGCGACGACGGATCGTCGCGCCGTCCTCGGACACGCGCGAATCGATCACGCGGGTGTCGGTGTGCTGGCAGAAGGGGCAATGCATCAGGCGTGGGGATTCGGGAGTCGGGAGTGGGGATTCGAAACAACGGAAATATCCGGGATGTGGCGCTTTGCCAATCCCAAATCCCAAATTCCGAATCCCGGCAACTCAGCCATACACCGGATACTTCGCGCACTGCGCGGCGACCTTGTCGCGCACGGCGGCGATGACGGTCTCGTCGGCCGGTGCGTCGAGCACGTCGCAGATCCAGTGCGCGAGATCGGCGCAGTCCTGCTCGAGGTAGCCGCGTGTGGTCACCGCCGGCGTGCCCAGGCGCAGGCCCGAGGTCACGAAGGGCTTGCGCGGGTCGCCCGGCACGGAATTCTTGTTGACGGTGATGTGGGCGCGGCCGAGGGCTTCTTCCGCGTCCTTGCCGCTGACGTCCTTGCCGATCATGTCGACCAGCATCAGATGGTTTTCGGTACCGCCGGAGACGATCTTGTAGCCACGCTCGATGATGACCTTGGCCATCGCCTGCGCGTTCTTCACCACCTGCTGCTGGTAGGCCTTGAAGTCAGGCTCCAGCGCTTCCTTGAAGGCCACGGCCTTGGCCGCGATCACGTGCATCAGCGGGCCGCCCTGGATGCCCGGGAACACCACCGACTGCAGCTTCTTCTCGAGCTCGTCGAATTTCTCGCCCGCGCCCTCGCGGCTGGCGACGATGATGCCGCCGCGCGGACCGCGCAGGGTCTTGTGCGTCGTCGAGGTCACCACGTGCGCGTGCGGCAGCGGCGTCGGGTAGACGCCCGCGGCGACGAGACCGGCGACGTGCGCCATGTCGACGAACAGGTAGGCGCCGACCTTGTCGGCGATGCTGCGAAAACGCGCCCAGTCGATCTTCTGCGAATAGGCCGAGAACCCGGCGACGACCATCTTCGGCGTGTGTTCAACGGCGAGGCGCTCGACCGCGTCGTAATCGATCAGGCCGGCCTCGTCGACGCCGTACTGGACCGCGTTGTACAGCTTGCCCGAGGCATTGACCTTCGCGCCGTGGGTCAGATGCCCGCCGTGCGCCAGGCTCATGCCGAGGATCGTGTCACCGGGCTGCAGCAGCGCCTGGTAGACGGCCTGGTTGGCCTGCGAACCCGAATGCGGCTGCACGTTGGCGTAGTCGGCGCCGAGCAGTTGCTTGAGGCGGTCGATCGCCAGCTGCTCGGCGATGTCGACGTACTCGCAGCCACCGTAATAGCGCTTGCCCGGATAGCCCTCGGCGTACTTGTTGGTCAGCTGGCTGCCCTGCGCCTCCATGACCAGCGCGCTGCAGTAGTTCTCCGAGGCGATCAGCTCGACGTGGTCTTCCTGGCGGCGGACCTCGTTCGCGATGGCCTGGGCGAGTGCGGGATCGTAGCTTTCGAGACGGGCGTCGCGCTGGAACATCGAGGGCTCCGGAACAGTGAACGGCGAGGCCGGCCATTGTAGCGCCGGGCCGCCCGGCGCGCGGCCCCGCCGGGCGTGAGCCGTTATAATCGCCGCCATCCCTTCCCCACCCGACGCCGCCCGACCGGGCCCCGGCGCGGGCCGGCACAACCGGAGCCCCCATGTCGCAATACATCTACACCATGAACCGCGTGTCCAAGGTGGTCCCGCCGAAGCGGCAGATCATCAAGGACATCTCGCTGTCGTTCTTCCCGGGTGCCAAGATCGGCCTACTCGGCCTCAACGGCTCGGGCAAGTCCACGGTGCTGCGGATCATGGCCGGCGTGGATTCGGATTTCGAAGGCGAGGCCCGTGCGCAGGCCGGCACCAAGGTCGGCTACCTGGCGCAGGAACCCGAGCTCGATCCCGAGATGACGGTGCGCGAAGCGGTCGAGGAAGGCGTGGGCGAAGTGCTGCAGGCCCAGGCCGCGCTGGACAAGGTCTACGACGCCTACGCCGAGGAAGGCGCTGATTTCGACGCGCTGGCCAAGGAACAGGAGCGCCTGGAGGCGATCCTCGCCGCGGGCGATGCGCACACGCTGGAAAACCAGCTGGACGTGGCCGCCGACGCGCTGCGCCTGCCGCCGTGGGACGCTAAGGTCGGCAACCTGTCGGGCGGTGAGAAGCGCCGCGTCGCGCTGTGCCGCCTGCTGCTGCAGAAGCCGGACATGCTGCTGCTCGACGAACCGACCAACCATCTCGACGCCGAGTCGGTGGAATGGCTGGAGCAGTTCCTCGCGCGCTATACCGGCACCGTCGTCGCGGTCACCCATGACCGCTACTTCCTCGACAACGCCGCCGAGTGGATTCTCGAACTCGACCGCGGCCGCGGCATTCCGTGGAAGGGCAACTACACCGAGTGGCTGACCCAGAAAGACGAGCGCCTGAAGCAGGAAGACAACCAGGAAAAGTCACGTCAGAAGGCGATCCAGAAGGAACTGGAATGGTCGCGCCAGAACGCCAAGGGCGGTCGCACCAAGGGCAAGGCGCGTCTGGCCCGCCTGGAAGAGCTGCAGTCGGTGGACTATCAGAAGCGCAACGAGACCAACGAGCTGTTCATCCCGCCGGGTGAGCGCCTGGGCAACTCGGTGATGGAGTTCAAGAACGTCTCCAAGAAGTTCGGCGACCGCCTGCTGATCGACAACCTGTCGATGATCATTCCGCCGGGTGCGATCGTCGGCATCATCGGCCCGAACGGCGCGGGTAAATCCACGCTGTTCAAGATGATCACGGGCCAGGAAAAGCCGGATTCCGGCGAGATCGTCGTGGGACCGACCGTGCAGCTGAGTTACGTCGACCAGAGCCGCGACGCGCTGGAGGGCAACCACAACGTCTTCCAGGAAATCTCCGGCGGCCTCGACATCCTCAACATCAACGGCGTCGAGATCCAGTCGCGCGCCTACATCGGCCGCTTCAACTTCAAGGGCCAGGACCAGCAGAAGCTGGTCGGCTCGCTGTCGGGCGGTGAGCGTGGCCGTCTGCACATGGCCAAGACCCTGCTGCAGGGCGGCAACGTGCTGTTGCTCGACGAACCGTCGAACGATCTGGATATCGAAACCCTGCGTTCGCTCGAAGACGCGCTGCTGGAGTTCCCCGGCAACACCTTCGTGATCTCGCATGACCGCTGGTTCCTCGACCGCATCGCCACCCACATCCTCGCGTTCGAGGGCGACAGCCACGTCGAGTTCTTCCCGGGCAACTACCGCGAATACGAGGAAGACAAGCGCCGCCGCATGGGCGACGACGCCGGTCCGAAGCGTCTGCGGTTCAAGGCGCTGAAGTAAGTGGTGACGGCTTCGGATCTGCGCGCAGACGTGTGGACGCGAAGCGGCATCACAAACACCTGTTCGTCATCCCCGCGCAGGCGGGGATCCGTGGACCTTGTTGTTGGCTGACGTCCATGGACTCCCGCCTACGCGGGAGTGACGGTCAAGGGTGAAAGCCAGCGTCCTGTTCGTGAGGCCACTGACATGACCATCCAGACCCAGGAAGACCTCGAAGGCCTCAAGCGCGCCGGCGCGCTCGTTGCGCGCATCCTGTCGACGATGCGCGAGCAGGCCCTGGCCGGCACCACGCCGCACGATCTCGACGCCATCGGCGCCGACATGCTGCGCCACGCCGGCGCGCAGTCGGCACCGGTGCTGACCTACGGCTTCCCGGCCGCGACCTGCATCAGCGTCAACCGCGTCGTCGCGCACGGCATTCCCGACGCGACACCGCTGCAGGATGGCGATCTGGTCAACATCGACGTGTCCGCCGAACTCGACGGCTTCTTCGCCGACACAGGCGCCAGCTTCGTCGTCGGCACCGCGAGCGCCGCGCAGCAGCGCCTGCTCGACGCGACCCGCGAAGCACGCGACGCCGCGATCGCCCAGCTGCGCGCGGGTGAGCTGCTCAGCGGCATCGGCCGCACCATCGAGACCGTCGCTGCGCGTCGGGGGTTCCGCATCATCCGCAACCTGCAGAGCCACGGCGTCGGCCGTGCGCTGCACGAATCGCCCGGATCGATTCCCGGCTACTTCGATCGTCGCGACACCCGCCGCCTGCACGACGGCATGGTGATCACGATCGAGCCGTTCCTCGCGACCCACGCCACCCGCACCGAAGACACGGAAGACGGCTGGTCGCTGGTCTGCCCCAAGGGCTATGGGGCGCAGTTCGAACACACGGTCGTCGTCACCCACGGCGCACCGATCATCGTCACCTGAGAGCCGCTCCATGACGCACACCTTCATGCAGGCGCTGCGTGCGCGCTGGCAGTCCGCCGACACGCTGGTCTGCGTCGGTCTTGACCCCGAACCGGCGAAGTTTCCGGCACGTTTCGCGAATGATCCCGATGCGGTATTCGCGTTCTGCCGCGACATCGCCGATGCGACCGCTGAATTCGCCTGCGCGTTCAAGCCGCAGATCGCGCACTTCGCAGCCCTCGGCGCCGAAGATGCGCTGCAGCGGCTGATCGCGCATCTGCACGCCACGCACCCGGGCGTGCCGGTGATCCTCGACGCCAAGCGCGGCGACATCGGCAGCACCGCGCAGCGCTATGTCGCCGAGGCGTTCGAGCGCTTCGACGCCGACGCGGTGACGGTGAACCCCTACCTCGGCCGCGACTCGGTGCAGCCCTTCCTCGACCGCGCCGACAAGGGCGTCGTGATCCTCTGCCGCACGTCGAATCCGGGTGCGGCCGATCTGCAGGACCTGCCGGTCGCCCACACAGGCGCCACGCGGCCGCTGTACCAGCATGTCGCCGAGACCATCGCACGCGACTGGAACGGCCACGACAACGTGTCGCTGGTCGTCGGCGCGACCTGGCCCGAACAGCTGCGCGAAGTGCGCGCGATCGTCGGCGACATGCCGTTTCTGGTGCCGGGTGTCGGCGCGCAGGGCGGTGATGTCGAAGCGGTGGTCACGCATGCAAAGACCGCCGACGGCACCGGCCTGATGGTCAGCTCCTCGCGCGCGATCCTCTACGCGTCGAATGGCGACGACTACGCCGACGCCGCCGCGCGCGAGGCGCTCACCTTGCGCGACGCGATCAACCGCCACCGCTGAGGCCCGCCCGGCACTGCAGGGCGGAACAGCTCAGCCGAGGAAGTCGAGCACCGGCCGGTCGAAGTTGCCGAGACCCGGGAACACCGTCGCCAGATCACTGTCCGGCACGCCGAGCCAGCGCGCGAACGTGGCGCTGAACTGGTTGGTCGACGTGGTGGGAATCATGCGGCCCCGCTCGACCGCCTGCGGCCCGTCGAGCTCGAGCAGCGGATACGCACCGTGCACGCGGCGCCCGCGCAGCGGGCCACCGGCGGTCGACGCGCCGCCCATCATCAGCTGCACGCCGCCCCAGGCATGGTCGGTGCCGTTGCCGTTGCTGTTGAGGGTGCGTCCGAAATCGCTCATCGTGAACGTGACCACGTCGTTGAGCGCGCCCACTTCGGCCAGCGCATCGCGGAACGCGGACAGGCCTTCGCTCAGGCGTGCCAGCAGGCGCGCATGGCTGCCTTCGGCCATCTGGTTGTCGTGGGTGTCGAAGCCGCCGAGCGTGGCGTAGTAGATCTGTCGCGAATGATTGATCGCGCTGCCCCGGCTGGCCTTGATCATCCGCGCGATCATCCGCAGCTGCGAGGCCAGGCTTTCGTTCGCGGGAAACGCGGTGGTGATCTCGCCGCCGTTCGCGGGATCGAGCGCGGCGCGCAGCGTGTCACTGATCTGCATGGTGCCCTCGCCGAGCACCGCATAGTGGTCCTGCATGATCGGGGTGTAGCTGCGCGCGAGCATCGCTTCCAGTGCCTCGCGGCGGATGCGCTCGGCCGCATTGGTGGTGCTGGTGAAGCGGCGCAGCGCGACCGGTCCGCCACTGCCCATGCCGTAGGGCGTGGTCGCGCTGCCGGTCTGGAACAGGTTGTTGCCCGACAGCGAGATCGTCGGCGGCAACGTCGCGAGCCCGCCGGCGTTGGCGAACTCAAGCCGGTCGGCGCAACGACCGCCCCAACCCGTGGTGGAACTCGCCAGCTCCGATTCGCCGCGCATCCACAGCCGCTGCTGGTCGTTGTGCGAATACAGCGCTTGCGGCAGGCGCCGGCTGCGCGCGAGGTATTCGGTCTTCGTGACCGGCTGGACGAGGGTGCCCACGTTGGCCATGAAGCCGAGTTCGCCGCGATCGAACAGCGGCTTGAGCGGCGCGCATGACGGATGCAGGCCCCAGGTCTTGCCGGCGGTGTCGGTCACCTGCACCAGCGCGTCGCGCGCCAGGCCCAGTCCCTGGGAATTGCTGCTGGCGTTGTACACGCCGCCGCGGCTGGCGAGGTAGACGTCGTGCTCTTCGCGCACGTGCGGCACCAGCATGTTGAACGAGTCGTTGCCGCCGAGCAGGAAGATGCAGACCGCCGCGCGGTAGCCGGGCGTCGCGGCCGGCGATGCCGCCAGCGCGCGGCCCACGAGTTCGAGCTGCGGCAACGTGGCCACCGCCGCGCCACCGGCGAGCAGCGTGCCCAGCCGCGCGATGAACTGGCGGCGCGAATTGCGGGAATGAGTGTCCATCGTGGCCTCAGCGCTGGATGACGAATTCGGGGGAGGCGACGGCGAGCTGCACCAGCGAACGCACGCGCTCATCCGCGGGCCGCCGCTCCGTGCGCAGTCGATCGAGCATCTGCACCATCGTGGCGCGGTTGTCGGCGGTCAGTGCGCCGGCCAGCAGCAAGGTATTGACCTGGTCGACCATGGCGCCATGGTTGTCCTGCTGGGCCAGCGTGAGCAGCGGGCGGATGTCGAGCACCGGCGCCGGCGTGTTGGCGGTCGGCGGCGCGTCCTGCAACTGCGCCCAGCCCGCGGAGTCGAGCTGGTTGAACACGCTGGCGAACGTGGCCTCGTTGTAGAGCTGCAGCTCAGGCGCATACAGCCCGGCGACGCCGTTCGCGCCTTGCAGGCGGTAGTCGGGTTCGAAGAAATTGAAGACCGACGGCGCGCGCAGCGAATCCTGGGCCAGGCTGGTGGCGAAATCCCAGGAGTTGGAGAAGCCGAAGTAGTACTGGCCGTCGGCACGCGGGACGTAGCGCGCGTCGAAGGCCCGCCACAGCGCGGTGAGCTGCAGCAGCGGCTCGCGCGCCTTGCCATAGGCCGCGTTGTCCGCCGCCGGCGGCACCCGCGCCTCGACGTCGAGGAGGATCGCCTTGATCACCCGGCCCAGGTCGCCGCCGCTGCCGGTCCAGACATCGGCGATACGCGCGATGTACTGCGGGCTCGGGTTGCTGGTGACGAAACGCTGGATCAGCTGCCGGCTGACGAACGGCGCGACATTGGGATGCGCCGACAGCGCATCGAGCATCTTGGCCAGGCTTGCCGCGCAGTTGCTGCCCTCGTTGATGACGATGCCGTTGAAGATCGTCTTCGGCTGCTCGTCATGGAACTCGGGCACGCAGGTCATCGGCCGCGCCTCGTTGTCCGCGCCCCAGCGCCAGAACGTGTCGCGGGTATTGCCCGGCCAGGTCCAGCCGGTGAGCACGCGCGCCATGCCCTTGACGACCTCCTGGTCGTAGCTGGGAATCGGGCGCCCCTGGGTATCGAGCCGCGGGCTGAAGTCCCGGTTGCGTTCGACCAGGCCGATCGAGAACAGCTGCATCAGTTCGCGGGCGTAGTTCTCGTCAGGCACGATGGTGACCCGCACCCCCTGGCCGTTGGTGTAGCTGGTCGATTTGCGGTTCGACATGTGGCTCAGGTAGAGCCCCATCGAGGGGTGCAACGTGACCTGCTCCAGCAGCTGGCGGTAGCGCCCGAACGCACCGCGCGCCAGCATGTCCTGGTAATCGCTGATGCGCCCGAAGTTGGCCGTGTTGTAGTCGCGGTCGGAGACCACGAGGATCTCGCTGAGCGCGAAGGCCATGCGCATGCGCAGTTGGTCGGGCTTGGTGGTCGCCTGCCAGAGCCAGTAGTTGCGGCGCTCGGCGTAATTGAGCTGCGCCACCGGGATCGACAGGATGTGGGGCGCCACCAGCGTGACCGGCGTGCGCGCCGGATCGAGCTGCTCGTCGATCCACGCCGAATAGCCGATCTGCCGCAGCCGCGCGATGTCGGTGCGCGTGGGGCCGAAGGTCGCCTGGACCAGGAAACGCGCGGCTTCGGCGTCGCTGGCGGGAATGGGTGTGAACGCAGGCGCCGGAGGCGGCGCACCGGGCGCCGGGGTCGTCGGCGGTGGCGCACCGGGCGCCGGTGCGGCCGCGGAATCGTCGCTCCCGCCTCCGCCGCAGGCGGACAGCATCACGGCCACGAGCGTCAACGACGCCCACGCAATTCTGGACATGCAGGTTCCCCGATTCGATGGCGCTGTTTCCCCGGCGCCAAGCCTACAGAGGACGCGGGGGTTTTCGGCATCCGGGTAAACCCGAGGTGCAGCGGATCGTCCGCTTTGCCAACGCAGTCGCAGTTTCGAACCCGGCTCAGCCGGCCGCGCGCGCCGCCGCGCGCAGCGCCGCGACCGGAAACCGCAGCCAGACCATCGCCCACACCGCGGCCCGCACCGGCCACGCACGCCGGGGCGACTCGAACCGGCGGAAGTAACGCCACAGGCCGCGGTGCTTGTGCCATTCGACGAACACCGGGCGCGACCGGCTGGAGACCCCGCGCGCGTGGGCCACGACGATGTCGTTGGCCACGGCGACGACCGCCCCGGCCCCGCGCGCGCGCCGGCACAGGTCCAGGTCCTCGGCATGCAGGCGATAGCCCGTATCGAAGCCGTCGATGCGCTCGAACAGGGGCCGCGGCAGCAGCATCATCGCGCCCGAGACGGCGTCGACGCGCTGCAGGGCCTGCGCGGGGTCGCGCGGCAGCGAGAGGTCGCGCGCCGAGCCGCGACGCAGCATCGCGGCGAAATCGGGATCACGCCGGCGGGCCGCCGGATCGTGCACGCCGTCCTCGCCGACGAGGTCGGTCCCGAGCAGGCTGTCGACGCCGAGCGCCCCGGCATGCGCGCGCAGCCGCGACAGCGTGTCGGCATCCACCAGGCAGTCCGGATTGACGAACGCGATCCACGGCGCGTCGGCATCGCGCGCGCCCTGGTTGCAGGCGACCGCGAAGCCCGGATTGTCGGGATTGGCGATGAAGTGCACGCGCGGATCGAGCGAGGCATGCCGCTGCACGATGGTCAGCGTGGCATCGGTGGAGCCGTTGTCGACGACGCGGATCTGGGTGACCCCCGTCGCGACGCGCAGCCGGGCCAGGCAGGCCTCGATCGTGCTGCCGCTTTGGTAGCTGACGACGACGGCGACGATGCCCGCCCTCGCGTCCGGCGCGGCCGCGGTCATCGGTCGAGGTCTTCTGCGGTGTGCACGCGAGTGACCACGTCCGGCCCCGCGGCGGGATGGCCTGCGTGCACGTCGGGCCCGCGGCTGTCGGCGTCGTGATCGTCCGCATCGGCGGCGCCTGTCTCGCCTCCGGGAAACAGCTGATGCTGCGCAGGCGCGTTTTCGAGCGCGGCATACCGGCGCACCAGCGATTGCCGGCTCGCGTACAGCGGATCCGCCATCAGGAACGTCGCCAGCCGCGAATGCCAGGCCGGCCAGCGCACCGCCAGCGCGTCCATGTCGCCGTCCGCCGGGCCGCCTTCGCCGCCGCGCGCGACGAACGCCGTCTCGCACAGCGCGTTGCGCCAGCCGAGCCCACCCATGCGCAGCGACAGGTCGATCAGCGCGGCGTACCACGAGGCGTAGCTCGACGCGTCGAGACCACCGGCCTTGCGCCGCGCATTGCCGCGCAGCATCACCGCGTGGCCGACCGCGGCCGGCAGTTCGGGATGCAGCGGCGCCAGCTGGCGGCAGGCCTCGGCGAGTCGCGCGCCGTCCTCGGGGCCAGCATTGATCTCGCCGATCCGCGGCCACGACGCCGCCTCACCGGCATTGCACCAGGGTGTTGCGGTGGCGATCGAGGCATCGCGCGCGAAGCAGGCCGACAGCTGCAGCAGCCAGCCGGGCAACGGAATCGCATCGGGCGCCAGCACCACGACGTCGACATCCCCACAGGCGCGCAGCACGTCGTCCAGATGCGCGACTTCGCCAATACCGCGCGCGCGGCAGGTGTAGTCGGCCTGCAGCGGCGTGTTCGCCAGCCAACGCTGCACGATCGCCGCGCCGCGCGGCCCGATGCGGGCGTCGTCGGCCAGCCAGACGCGCGCGCCCGCCGGCGTGCCGGCATCGAGCGCGGCGAGACACGCGTCGAGCGCGTCGTCGTCGTGCCCGACCGGCAACACCACGACCGGCAACTCAGCCATGCGGCGGCTCCCCCTGCGCGCCCACCTCAGTCCTGTGGACGCTGCAGCGGTTGCATCGCCCGGAAGCGGCGGCCGTACTCGTCGGTCAGCTGCCGCGCTTCCTGCGGATTGCGCACGATCGTCGGCGTCAGCAGCACGACGACCTCGCTGCGCCCCGTACTCGAACGCTGGCTGCCGAACAGGCCACCGATCACCGGGATCCGCGAGAGCCCCGGCAGACCGGTCGACGAGCGGCCGACCTCGTCGCGGATCAGACCGGCCAGCATCACCGTCTCACCGGCCTGCACCGCCGCTTCGGTCTTCAGCCGTCGCGTGTCGATGCGCACGTTGCCCTGGGCGTCCGCGGTACTGGCAGGTGCGGGCGAACTGACTTCCTGCACGATGTCGAGAAACACCATGCCGTCGCGAGTCACACGGGGCCGCACCTTGAGGATCGTGCCGGTCTCCAGGTACTGCACCTGGGTGTACTGGCTGTCGCCGAGGACTGGATTGAAGCTCGTGGTGGAGATCGGGATGCTCGCGCCGACATTAAACTCGGCCATCGCGTTGTTGCGCACGAACACCGACGGCGACTGCAGGATCTGCACGTCGCTGACCTGGTCGAGCGCATCGATGATCGCCGCGGCGTCGTTGCGGAACAGCGTCCATTGCGCGCCGGCCCCCGCAGCGCCACCGATGCTCGCGCCGAGCGTGCTCCAGCTGCGCGGCAACAGCGGATTGTCGGCGAGCGACAGACTCGGGAAACCGTTGTCGGTGGCCGCGCGCTCGATGAACCATTGCACGCCGTATTCGAGCGCGCCGCTCAGCGTGACCTCGACCACCTGCGCTTCGATGTGCACCTGCGCCGGCATCACGTCGAGCCGTTCGACCACGTCGCGGATCGAGCGCCAGGCCGCGGGCGACGTGCGCACCAGCAGCGTATTGGTCTCGTCGACCGCCGACACGCCGACCCGCGCGCCCTCGACCTCCAGGGTCACGCTGCCCGGCCCGTCCTGGCTTTCGTTGAGCTGCATCTGGCCGATGTCGCCACCGCCGGCGCTGCCGCGCCCGCGGCCCGTGCCGCCGCCGCTGCTGCCGAGCCCGCCCGAACCGCTGTCGAATCCGCTCTGGCTTCCCGACTGCGCGCCGAGCCCGCCGCTGCGCAGCGTATTGCCGGTCGCGCCCGGCGCCAGCGAGGCGCTGCCCTGCGCGCTGCTGCCGGTGCCGGCGCCGAAGACCTCCCCCAGCCGCTGCGCGAGCTCGCGGGCCTTGATGAACTTAAGCTCGTAGGAGAACAGCCGCGGTTCCTGGCCGGCGTTGTCGATGCGCTCGAGCCACTGCTGGATCTCGCCGAGGTAATCGGCCTGCGGTGTGATCACCAGCACCGCGTTCGCGCCTTCCAGCGGCATGAAGCGGAACATGCCCGAAACCGGCGATTCGCTGTCCTGGCCGAACACCTTCTCCAGATCGGCGACCACCTGCGTGGCCTTGCCCGACTGCAGCGGGAACACGCCGACCGACATGCCCGACAGCCAGTCGACGTCGAAGATCTCGATCGTGCGCAAGTAGTTGTCGAGTTCGGAGCGGCTGCCGGAAATCGTGATGACGTTGCGTGCGTTGTCGGCGGAGACGATCGCGTTCGGACGCGCGTAGGGCTCAAGCACCTTCTCCATCTCGGTCGCCGAGATGTAACGCAGCGGCACGGTGCGGACCTCGAAGCCGCGCGCGGCACCGGTGCTGCCGGTGCGCGGCGCGACGGTGCCGGTCGCCAGCGCGGTGTCGGCCGGCACGATGTTGTAGCGGCCGTCGCTGTAGATCATGCGGGCGTTGTTCCAGCCCAGCACCATCTCCAGCAGGCTCAGCGCCTGGGCCGGGCTCACCGGCTGCGGCGTCGCCAGCGTCACCGTGCCTTGCACTTCGGGCGCGATGACGTAGTTCTGGCCGAGCATGTCGCCGAGGATCGCCTTGGCGACCGCGTGCACCGATTCGCCCTCGAAATTGAACGAGGCCTGGCCCGTGGTGCCGCCACCGAGCGACGGCGCGGGCGCTGCCGCCGCGCCGCGGTTGATCACGGTGCCGGTGCCGCGGCGGATCTGCGGGCGCGGGCGATCCTCGTCATCGACCAGGATCTGGCTGCGCACCACCGGTGCATCGGGGTCGGCGTTCGCACCCGCATCGACCGGCAACTGGGCGTTGCGGCGCACCGTTGGCGTGGGCGTGGTGGCGCAGCCGGCGAGCAAGGCGAGACCGGTACCGAACGCGATCGCACGAAGAGACAGGGATGGGGTCATCGAAGGCTTCATCGACTGGAGTCTAGGGCCTGCGGCGCACGAGGCACCGTCCGTGGCGGAGGCCGCGCGCGCAGCGGATGGAGGCAGCAGGCGCAGGCGTGGGGTCATCGCGACGTGCCGCCGGTGGCGCGTTCCTGCTGCAGCCGGGCGCGGCGCTCCTCGATGCGGCGGCGGATCGCTTCGACCTGGGCCTCGGACGGGCCGGCCGCGTCGGTTGCAGGCTGTGCGGGATCCATCGCTGCAGCGGGTGCTTGCGGCGGCTGGGCCTCGGCCGTCGAAGCGGCCGCGCTGCCCGCGCGGGTGGGTGGCGCCGCGCGTGGCGCGGCCTGCTGCTGCTGCGCCGGCATCGCGCGATTTCGCCCGCCGCCGGTGTCGGCCTGCGCGCGATCGGCCGATGCGGCGACCGGCGCACGCATCGGCGTCGGCGGCTGCCCGCCCACACCGTCGTAGACGCGCAGTTCCAGCGTGCGCGGCCCTTCGGGCCCGACGAACACCGCACTGCGCGCGTCGACCGAATCGAGCGCCCAGTTCGAAGCCTCCGGCGGCGCCTCGCCGACCCGCAGACGGATCGATTCGCCGCCGCCCGCGGGCTGCAGGATCGCCATCGCGAAATCCGGCGTGCGCAGCACGCTGGTGAGCACGTAGTCGAAACCCGCCGAGGCGCCCTCGCCTGCGTCGTTGGGATCGATGAAGAACGGATGCGGGCGCCGGTCGCCGGAGAACAACGGACGCGTCGCCACTTCGGAATAGCGCGACAGCGGCGCCGCCGCGCCCGGTGCCGGAATCGCGGCCGCCAGCGGCGCCGCGGCCGCTCCGTCGTCGGCGATCGCCCCGATGCGCCCACCGAGGCCCGCGAGCGCGAGGCCCCAGACCAGCAGTGCCCAACCGGCGACCGCCGCGGCCAGCCAGGTGCGCGCATTGGCGGCTTCAATCCGCATCGCGCCCTCCTGCAGTCGCCGCGGACGCCGCTGCGCCGGCAGGTGTTCCCGTGCCCGCGGGCGGCAGCACGTAGCCCGACAGGTCGAAGCTCACGTCGACCCCGCCGCTGGCCGCGCCGGCGGCCACCGTGTGCCGCTGGCTGAGAATGTTGAGATTGTCGACGAACAGCCGAGGCGTGCCGGTCTCCAGCGAATGCAGCACCGCGGCCAGCTCGGGATTGCCGCAGCGCAGCCGCACCTGAACGCTGGCGCGCGGATACCGTTCGGCACGGCCGCCGGTCATCGGCGAGCGGTTGCTGATCGCGCAACTGCGGTTGCCGGGACTGGCTTCGACCACGGCCTGCTCGAGGCGCTGCACCAGGGCCGCGGTCGCCAGCTCGACGCTGCCCTGGGGCATGAAGCCGGGCATCGCGGTCATCGCCTCGCGCGCCTGTTCGAGGGCCGCGCGGACCTGCGGTGCCTGGTCGAGTTCGCGGCGGATGCGCAGTTCGCGTTCCTGCAGCGTGGCGATGCGCTCGCCCAGCGCGCGCATCGGCTGGGTGAACCAGGGATGCACCAGCACCAGATACGCCACCAGCACCGCGCCCAGCAACAGGGCGAGCGCAAGCCAGCGATCACGCGTGGACACGGTGTCAGGGGGCCGGCGCACGGGCGGCCTCCTGCGCATCGACGGCGGGTGGCGGCACCAGTTCGGCGGTCAGCGTGAACCGGTCGGCACGCGAGCGCGGATCGTTCTGCAACGCGCCGGCGAGCGCCGGCGAACGCCACAGCGGCGCGCCTTCGAGATACCCGACCAGCGCCGAGGCCTCGGTGCTGAGCCCGATCAGCAGCACGCGGTCGCCCTCGATCGCGGCCTTTTCCAGCGATGTGGAATCGGGCAGACGCCGTGCGAGTTCGTCGAGCACGGCGACCGTGGTCGGACGCGCGGCGCGCTGGGCCTGCAGGAAGGCCATGCCCTCGCGCAGGTCGGTGAGTTGCTGGCGCTGCGCCGACGCGGCGCGCGCGCGCGTGGCCTCGGCGTCGACCTGCGCCTCGAGCGCATCCGCCGCCGCGGCGCGGTTCTCGCGGATCTGCCACAGCGCGAACGCGGTGAACAGCACCGCCACGGCGACCAGCAGCCACTGGTAGCGGCGCTGCGGATCCTCGCGGCGGCGCGCGTCGGTGATGAGGTTGATGCCCAGTGGACCGTGTTCGCCATCGAGATCCACACCGGCGAGGGTCGGCGCCAAAGGACCCAGCGCCGCAAGCCGGGCATCGAGCAGCGCGCGTGGCACGACCACCAGTTCGACATCCAGCTGGCCATCGCTGCGCCGGCCGATCAGACGGTGGTCGTAGCGCACATCGGCCGCCGCGAACGGCGTCTGCCGGTCGATCTCGAACCCGAGCACGTCGCGCAGCCGGTCGGCCGCAGCCGCGGGCAGGACCAGCTGCCGGCGCAGGCCGGCGTCCGCGGGCAGCAGCAGCCAGCGCGGGGTTTCCGCGACGCGCGGCGCCAGCAACGTGGCCAGCGGATCGCCGTCCCCAGCCGCCAGCGACGCGACCGGCACCTGTGCCAGCGGGCGCTCAGTGCCGTCCTCGTGCAGCGACAGCGCGACGCTGCCGCCGTCCGCGTGCTGCAGCAGCAGCCGGCGGCCGGCCAGGCCGAAGAGTTCGCGCACGCGCTCCGGCAGCCAGGTCGCCAAGGCGGCGCCCCACCAGTTCAGGCCGGTGCGGAGACGCAGGGACAGCTGGCCATCCGGGCGCCAGCCGCGACGGCGGCCGGACGTCGCGTCGCCGGTCGATACAGGTGTCGCGGACATCATCGTGGTGACGCTCCCTCCTCCCAACGCAGCACGCTGTAGGCCGTGCCCGGGACGGCGCCTCCGCCGGTCCTCACGACTGCCCGCAAACGCGCGCTCCGGCCCTCCTCCAGGCGCGCACGACTGTCGATACTATACGTGCCGCTGCCGCCGCCCAGCAGCGCGCCGGCGAGCTGCGCCGCGCCGGCCGCGCGCGCGGCGAGCACCGGATCGGCCTCCACGCCCATCGCCTGCAACACCTCGACGGCGGCGAACTGCGGATCGGGTGCCGGCAGGCGGCTGTAGATCGTCAGATGCGGCGCCAGCACCTCGAACAGCGCGGGCGTCATCCCCAACACCTGCTCGACTTCGGCGACGCTCTCGAACGGCGCGTTCTTGGCCCCGTACGGGCGCCCGGCGGCGGCGTAGTCGGCGGACTCGGCGCCGCCCGCCACCTGCACGAAATCGTCGCCGTCGCGCCAGTCGACGATGGCGCCGGCCACCTGCACCGCCGTCGCCTGCTCGGCGCCGACCGCGCGTGCCAGCGCGGCCAGCAGTTCGCCATCGGCCGCATTGAGATCCACCTTGCCGGTCTCGTCGACGATGCGCAGTTCCACATCGACGTCGTGAAAGCGCCACGCGTACGGCCGACCGTCGGGTTGCCACTGCAGGGCCGGATCGGCGGCCGCGAGGCGCGTGAGCGCGTATTCCAACCCGGCACGCGCGGCCTGGTCGGCGACGAGTCCACGGCTCACCAGGCGGCCCTGCTGGTTCTCGATCCGCGCGGTCAGCGCGAACGCGCCGACCAGCGCCGCGAGCAGCGTGATCAGCCACAGCACCAGCAGCAGCGCCGCGCCGCGCATCGCGTTCATGGCAGCGGCTCCGGCGCCGTCGGCTGGCCGGTGCCCTGCGGCAGCGTCACCAGCAGCGGCGGCCACGCGCCGTCGCGCTCGGTCGCGAGCGTGATCTCGACCTGCAACGGCAGCGCCGCCGGCCCCCAGCGGTCCTGCCAGTCGCCGAGCGCGCCGGTCTCGTCGAAGCCGCGGTAGCGGAAGCGCACCTGCTCGAGCGCGTCGACCAGTGGCTCCGGCGGGCGCGGATCGTCGGCCTCGATCGTGCGCCCGGTCATCACCAGGCCGAAGGCCACGGTGAGGCGTTGGCGGCCGTCGACCTCGTCCACCGCGATGTCGTGCAGATGCGGGCCGCCCTGGCCGAGGTAGTTGGGCAGGTCCGCCACGAAGCGCAGGCGCGCCGGTTCACCGATGAACAGACGCGACTGGCCGGTGGCCTCGTCGGTCTCGAATGCGATCTGCTGGGCCGAGGCGATGCGTCGGCGCAGGAAGCCCTCGACCGCGCGCATGCGTTCGCTGCGCTGGGCCAGTGCCTCGCCGCGCTCGACGGTCACCGTGGCCGCGCGCAGCGTCGTCAGCGCCAGCGCCAGGCCCGCGGCGAGCAGCACGGTGGCCAGCAGCACCTCGATCAGGGTGAACCCGCCCATGCGCCGGCTCATGGCACGACCATCGCCGCCGCATCCGGCGCGCGCAGGCGCAACGTCTGCAGGCGCAGGCGCTCGCGCGGCCCGGCCTCGCCCCAGTCCACCGCGAGGGTCAGTTCGAACAGGCCGTCGCCATCGGGCGCGGCCAGCGCGGGCGGCGCATCGGGATCAACGAACGGCGCGATCTCTAGCGTCCAGCGGTAGCGGCCGTCCTCGAACGTGCCCGCCGACTGCCCCGGCGTGATCGGCACCGCGATGCCCACATCGTCGAGCAGCGAACGCGCATGCAGCGCGGCGCGTCCCGACTCGGCCGCCCAGCGCACCTGGCGTGTGCCGTTCGACAGCGTGCCGAGCAGCAGCATCAACCCGAGCCCGAGCACCGCGAATGCGACGATGACCTCGATCAGCGTGTAGCCGCGCTGGCGGTCGATGCGCCGTGGCGACGCGAGGCCTGCGCTCACGGTGGCGTGCCCGCGCGCGCCAGCCGCACTTCGCCGGTCAGCCAGGCCACGTCGATCTGCCACGCGGCGCTGCGCAGCAGCACGCGGATGCGCCCGCCGGTGGCCGCGCCGTCGGCGAAGAACACGATTGCGCCTTCATCCGCGCTGTCCTGGGTCTCGCGCGCGCCGGTGAACTCGATCTCCAGCGCATCGGGAATGGTGCCGTGGCGTCCGTTGGGCGCGCGCCAGGTGCGCGCGGCGGGATCGAGTGCGAACTGCTGCGGCTCACCGGTCGTGATCGCCTGCGCACGGGTGTAGCGCAACTGCGCGGCGAGTTCCTTCGCGGTCGACTGCAACGCGATGCGTTCGAAGCCGCCACCCATCGCGGCTGCGGCCAGCACGCCGGTCACCGCGATCAGGCCGACGACCAGCAGCACTTCCAGCAGCGAGAACCCGCGAACCCGGGCGGCAGGATGGGACATCGGACGCGGCGACTTCCGGAGCGCGGAAACAGCCCGGAATCTAGCATCTTCGCGCGCGCTCACCGCACCACCCCGGGCCGACCGCGCCAGCGCCGCCCACGGCGCGCACGCGCGCGGCGCGACGCCTTACTCGTAGCGGAGGTCGGCGTTGACGCTCTCGCCGCCCGGCTTGCGGTCGGCGCCGAAACTGACGATCTCGAACGGCTGCTGCTCGCCCGGTGCGCGGTACTCGTACGGCATGTTCCAGGGATCGCGCAGTTCAGCCTCCTTGGCATAGGGCCCCAGCCAGCCGCCGGCATCGCCGGGCTGCACGACCAGGTCGCCCAGCGCGTTCGGCAGGCGGCCCGTGTCCATCTCGAACTGATGCACCTTCTCGGCCAGCGTCTGCACCTGCGCCTTGGCGAGGTTCACCCGCGCGCGATCGCCGCCGCCGAGGATGCGGGTCGCGGCGAACGCGACGATGCCGCCGATCAGCACCACGACCAGGATGATCTCGATCAGGCTGAAGCCACCCTGCGCCGTGCGCGGGGAACCGGGAGAACGCGAGCGGAGCGTGGACTGCATCGAGACGGCCTCGTTCGGGGGAATGGCCCGATTGTATGCCGGGCGCGAATGAACCTCGTCCAGCCCGCGCGCCCGGCGGACAGCGCGCGCACGCGCACCGCGTACCGCTCGATTCGGACGCAAGACACGCGTCACACAATCACGGCCCGCCGCCTGCCCTGCGTCAGCCGATCACGCTGGTCAGATCGTAGATCGGCACCAGCACGGCCAGGATCACCACCATCACCACCAAGGCCAGCAGCATCGTGATCGCCGGCACCAGCGCGGCGAGCATGCGGTCGAGCGAGGTGGCGGTCTGCTGGTCGAAGGTGTCGGCGGTCTTGAGCAGCATCGTGTCGAGCGCGCCCGATTCCTCGCCGACCTGGATCATCTGCACCGCCAGCCGCGGATAGCGTTTGCTGCGGCCGAGCGCGCTGGACAGGCCGACACCGTTCCTGACCTCGGCCTCGGCGGCCTCGACGTCCGCGGCCAGCGCGAGATTGCCGAGCACGTTACGGCCGATGCCGAGCGCGGTGATCAGCGGCACGCCGTTGCGCAGCAGCGTGCCCAGCGTGCGCGCGAGCCGCGCGGTTTCGATACGCGCGACCAGCGGCCCGGCGATGCGGCGCTCGAGCAGCCAGGCATCGAAGCGGGCGCGGAACGTCGCGTCGCGCAGCTTCAGCCAGAACACGTAGAACGCGACGATCGGCACCACCAGCAGCAGGATCCACCAGTCGCGCACGAACTCGCCGGCGCCGAGCACGATCTTGGTGAACACCGGGAGTTCGGCGTCCAGGCTGTCGTACATGGCGGCGAACTGCGGCACCACGTAGCCGAGCAGGAACAGCAGCGAGGCGCCGACCATGACGATCAGGATCGCCGGATAGATCAATGCATTGATGACGCGGCCGCGCAGTGCGCGCGCGCGCTCGAGGTAGTCGGCGAGACGCTGCAGCGTCTCTTCGAGGCTGCCGCCCGCCTCGCCGGCGCGCACCATGTTGACGTACAGCCGCGAGAACGTGCCGTGCTGGCGTTCGAGCGCGGTCGACAGCGACACGCCACCGCGCACCGCGTCGCGCAGCTCGGTGATCGTGCGCTTGGCTTCCGGCTCCTCGGGCAGATCGAGCAGGATCGTCAGCGCGCGATCCAGCGGCTGGCCGGCGTTGAGCAGCGTCGCCAGCTGCTGGGTGAACTGCACCAGCCGCTGCCCCGCGAAGGGTCTGGGCTTGAACAGCGCCTTCCAGTCCTCGACCGCCCGCGCCTCGCTGGCCGGCCGCGCCTCGATCGGCAGATGCCCCTGTTCCTGCAGGCGCAACGCGACCTCGGCCTCGCTGGCGGCATCCATCGTGCCGTCGAGCGCTTCACCGCGGGTGTTGAGGGCCTTGTAGCGGTAGAGGGTCATGAGTTTCGCGTTCGTCTAAGGTGGAGCTTTACGTCCATGGATTCCCGCCTTCGCGGGAATGACGAGGCCTGTTCCTAACGTCATTCCCGCGAAGGCGGGAATCCAAGGACGTTAGCGGTTGGGACTTGCTCCGTGATGTCAGGCCAGAGATCACGCCATGACGAATTCGTTTCGTCGATCAGTCGGATCTTCCAAGCTCTGTTCCACTTCTTGATCCGCTTCTCGCGACCGATCGCCGACGCCATCGTCTCGTGCAGCTCGAACCAGACCAGGTGATGGATGGTGTAGCGCGCGCTGAAGCCGTCTACTGCAGACGTCCGATGCTGCCAGACACGCTGCACCAAGTTCGATGTGACGCCGAGATACAAAGTGCCGTTGCGGCCGCTTGCGAGCAGATAGACACAGGGCTGTCTGTCCATGTCCGTGGGCCTCTTCCTTGAGGTGTGGATTCACGCTTGCGCGGGAATGACGACGATTTGCGAAGCGACCGAAACATGTACGCCCCGACCATGCCCCCTCATACCCGCGCAGGCGGGAATCCGGCGAATTTCGTGTCGGCGCGCAGCCCATCACGCGTCCTCCGTCACCCGCAGCACTTCCTCGATCGTCGTCTCGCCGCGCAGCGCCTTGAGGACGCCGTCCTCGTACATCGTGCGCATGCCCGAGTCGCGGGCCAGCTGTTCGAGTTCGCCCATGCCGGCGTGGCGCATCACCGCGCGGCGCAGGGCGTCGTTCATGACCAGGAACTCGACGATCGTGGTGCGGCCGAGATACCCGGTCGGCGCGACGGCCGACGGGCCCGGTCGATACAACACGATCTCGCCGTCGGGTTGAAACCGCCGCAACTCGAAGCGTTCGATCTCCTCGGGCGATGCGGCATAGCGCACGCGATGCGTCGGCTCGAGCTTGCGCACCAGGCGCTGGGCGAGAATGCCGTTGATGGTGGACGTCAGCAGGTAATCCTCGACACCCATGTCGAGCATGCGGGTGATGCCGCCGGCGGCGTTGTTGGTGTGCAGCGTGCTGAGCACGAGATGGCCGGTCAGCGCGGACTGGATCGCGATGCGTGCGGTTTCCAGGTCGCGCATTTCGCCGATCATGATGATGTCCGGGTCCTGGCGCACGATCGAACGCAGCGCGTTGGCGAAATCGAGCCCGATCTGCGGCTTGGCCTGGATCTGGTTGATGCCTTCGATCTGGTACTCGACCGGATCCTCGACGGTGATGATCTTGACGTCCGGCGTATTGAGCTGCGACAGCGCGGTGTAGAGCGTCGTCGTCTTGCCCGAACCCGTGGGGCCGGTGACCAGCAGGATGCCGTGCGGCTGGTCGAGGACCTTGTTGAACTGCGGCAGGAACTCGTCGGTGAAGCCGAGCCGGTAGAAATCGAACACCACCGTCTCGCGGTCGAGCAAACGCATCACCACGCTCTCGCCGTGCGCGGTCGGCACCGTGCTCACGCGCAGGTCGAGTTCCTTGCCCTGCACGCGCAGCATGATGCGACCGTCCTGCGGCAGCCGGCGCTCGGCGATGTTGAGGCGGGCCATGATCTTGATGCGGCTGATCACCGCCGCGGTCAGGTTCACCGGCGGGCTTTCGCCGTCGATCAATACGCCGTCGACGCGATAGCGCACTTTCAACCGGCTCTCGAACGGTTCGATGTGGATGTCGGATGCGCGCAGTTCGACCGCACGCTGGATCACCAGATTCACCAGCCGGATCACCGGCGCCTCGGACGCCAGATCGCGCAGGTGCTCCACGTCGTCGACATCACCGCCGCCGTCGCCATCGGCTGATTCGACGATCGTGCCCATCGCGCTGCGGCCCTGGCCGTACCAGCGCTCGATCAGGTCGTCGATCTCCGAGCGCAGGCCAACGGCCGGTGCGATCTCGCAGCCGGTCGCCAGGCGCACCGCGTCGAGCGCGTAGACATCGAACGGATCGGACATCCACACCTGCAGGCGCCCGCGGTGCTCGCCGATCGGCAGCAGGTGGAACTGGCGCAGGAAGCGCACCGACACCGGCTGCGCACCGTCGACCAGTTCGGGCGGCGCCTCGGGCACGGCCTTGGCGCCGAGCAGTGGCAGGTCGAGTTCGGCGGCGCAGGCCTCGGCGTGGTCGCGTTCGGACACCAGGCCCAGACGGCCGAGCAGCGTCAGCAGGCTGCCGCCGGCCTCGGCATGCAGGCGCTGGGCGCGTGCCAGGTCGACCTCCTTGAGCCGGCCGCTCGCGCGCAATCGCGCGACGATGCGCGCCTCGGGCGCTTCGGGCAACGCATCGGACGCATCGAGCACTGCATTCACGCAGGGCCACTCCATCGACAGCGGAGCGTCGGACTTTAGCAGGCCCGGGCGGGCCGACGATGCGCGCGCAGCAGGTGAGCGCGCCGGGTACGGTGCGTGCTCGCGCCCGGCCTTCGTGTCGCCCGTAACGGGATCAGCGCGGCAGCGGTGTGGCTGCCGACGGCAGCTCGGTGTCCGCGGCTTTCAGGTCCGCCGGCGGCGGATCTTCGCGGCGCATCTCTTCGTCCGACGGCGTGCGGTCGCGCGGGCTCGGCGCCGGCACGTAATAGCCCACGCGCTCGAAGAAGCGCCGATAGAACCCCCGGTCCTGCACGGTGCTGCTGGCGGTGCGCACCAGTGAATCCTCACGGCTGCCGACCGGCAGCGACAGCGAGCCGATGCCGCCGACACCGACGCTGGCGGAGTTGGAACTCTTGCGCAGCACGTAGCGGTCGAGCAGCGCGCTGACGAACAGCAGCGTGCGGTCGTTACCGCGCGACACGCAGGACACGCGCACCGACAGCTGCGTATGCACCTCGTCCTCGGGCTGGAAATTCTTGGTCGCCTCGACCGCATCGTCGCTGGCCTTGCCGACCGCGTAGCCCTGCCCGAGCAGCGCCAGGCGCGCGGACCCGCAGGCCTGGGCGGGCGGCACCTCGTAGATGCGCGAGTAGGTGTCGTCCGAGTCGAAGGACTCGCCCATGAACGGCAGATCGGCGCGCGCGTTGCGGCCGCAACCGGCGAGCAGGGCCACGGCGAGCGGGAGGGCGATCAGAACGGACGCGAAACGGACACGGCGCATGGACAGGAGGTGTCGAAGGAGGAACCCGCCGGATGATACCGGTGGCCGCGCCACGCCTTTCGACGCGGTCTCCACGGGTTCATGGCCCAGCAGGCCGGTGCGCCGCGTCAGTTGATCGCCGGCGGGGGCGCGTTGCGCACGCGGCGCTCGGCCTCGAGCCAGTCGAGATGGGCGGCCAGCGTGCGTCCCTCGGCCTCGGCTTCCGCGCTTGCGGCCGCATCCAGCGCCTTGGATACGGCCAGCCGCGTGCGCACGCCGGCCTGTGCCCGCACGGCCGCGGTGTGGCGCAGCATCGCGATCGCCATTGCGGCGCTGGCCGTGGTCGCGACCGGCGTACCGCCGAGCACCAGGGTCCATTCGCCGTCCTGCAGCAGCGCGCCCGCGAGGACGTGACCCTCGCCATCACGCAACTGGGCGTGCACCGGAGGGGCATCGCCGCGGCGGCGGAACGGGGTCTGCGGCGTGGCACCGCGTCGCGAGCGGGACGGCTTGGGCATGGGCGCGGCGAAGGTCTCGACGGCGGGACAGTATCCCAGATCGTCACCGCGTCACGCGCACGTCCCTGCGAAGCGCGGTCCTCTGCGGCGCCGCTAGCGGCGTTCGCGCCTGCGCGGGTGACACCCATCGATGCGGCGCTGCGCACGCGCACAGCGCCACCGTCATGCCACTGATGCGGGCGGGACGTCGCCCGGTCCGTATCGACGGCACGGCATCCCCGCCACGCGCCCGGCGCTTGCGGAACGCCGCTGTCGCCGCGATGCGAACTCCTTTCCTGAGGCCTGCGCCTGCCGCCATCCGTCGTCCAGCAACCGGCGCGGACCATGTCGGCGAGTACGGCCCTGGCGCATACAGACGCCCCCGACCCGACGCTGTCGCCGACGCGAGGGCGCGAGGGCGCGAAGACCATCCGCCGATCGCCCGGATACCCATTGGGAAGTCCGGCTCGGCAGGCGCCGGCGCGTTTGCCGCGCGTGCCGCCTCGCCAGGCGCCGTGGCGGAGGGCGTGCAATCGAACGGGTGGACGGCGACGTGTCGGCGTTCGCACGCCATGGTGTCCGGCGCGCGCATGCAAAAACACCCACGACCGTCGTCGACGGCCGTGGGTGTGCAGGGCGGGCGTCACGGCCTGCGGCCGCTGGCCCGTCGGGTCAGTTGTGGCGCGCCTGCAGCGTGACGTTGCCGTACGTCCCCGACAGCAGGATGTAGTACGTGCCCGCGGCCGGTGCGTTGATGCGCACGGTTTCCGAGTTGCCCGGACGGATCGAGCGGTAGTCGTAGTCCGATGCCGACGGCACTTCACCACGACTCACGTGCAGCGAGACGTCGCCGCTGCCGCCACTGGTGGTGATGCTCAGCGGACCACTGACGCCGGCCGGCACGTCGATCGCATAGAGCGTGTCGCCACCGGTGCCGGCCAGCCCGCGCACCGGCACCTGGTTGACGACCGGCGTGGCCGGTGGTGCGCATTCCTCGACCGCGGGATCGCAGGGCTCGACCAACGCCGCGTCCAGTGCCGCCCTGGCGTCGAGGATGCCGCTGCCCATCGGGGTCGCGGTGGGAATGGTGACCGGGAACGGACGTGCCGACTCGACCAGCAGGTTACGCAGCTCGGACGGCGTCAGCGCGTCGCGGCCGGCTTCGACCAGTGCGCTCTGCACCATCGCCGCGACGGCGGCGACATGCGGCGACGCCATCGACGTGCCCGCCTTGCCGCCGTAGCTGTAAGTGCCGGCATGCGCCGTGGTACTGGCGGACACGGCCTGCAGGATGAAGCCGTCCCAGCCATCGTTGCCGGTATCCTCGTTGCCGCCGCCACCCGGCGCCGAGAGGTCGATGCGGGCACCGTAGTTGGAGTACGAGGCGCGCCCACCGGTGATCCGCGTCGCGCCCACGGCCACGACGTTGTTGCAGCTGGCCGGGCTGAAGTTGGCGACGTTGGCGTTGCTGTTGCCGGCCGCGGCCACCACCAGGCTGCCGTTCGCCGTCGCGGTGTTCACGGCCTGCTGGGTGATCGAGGGACAGGTCTGCCCGCTGCCCAGGCTGAGGTTGATGACCTCGGCGGGATTGGTATTGGCCGGCACGCCCGGCACGCTGCCGCCCGAGGCCCAGACGATGGCGTCGGCGACGTCCGAGGTGTAGCCGCCGCAGCGACCGAGGGCGCGGATCGGCAGCACCTTCGATTCGTACGCCAGACCGGCGGCGCCGAGCGCGTTGTTGGTGACCTGGGCGACCGTGCCGGCGACGTGGGTGCCGTGCCAGGAACTGTTGCTCACCCGGCACTCGGCCGCATCGGTATTCCAATCGCCGTAGTCGAATGCGCCGGGCACCCGCTCGTCGGTCGGACGACGGGACACGAACGCGTCGCTGATGAAGTCGTAGCCTTCCAGCGTATTGCCGGCCATGTCGGGGTGATCGGGCAGGATGCCGGTGTCGATCACCGCCACCACGATACCGGCGCCACGGTTGACGTCCCATGCCGCGGGCGCGCGCACGCCGCCGGCCTGATTGAAGAAATTCCACTGGTAGGTTGCATACAGCGGATCGTTGGGGGTCAGCAGCGGATACACGCGACGGTCGAGTTCGGCGAACTCGACCGAAGGATCGGCCGCGATTTCGTCGAGCAGGCGCGTCATCTCGGTCTTGTCGAGCCTGCGCGACAGCGTGAACACGTCGGCGCCCACGGCGGAGCGACGCAGATGCTTGGCGCTGGTCTGGACGCTGCCACGTGCGGCGGTCGATCGGACCACGCCGGCGCGGTTCACGGCCGAGCCCATCGAGGCGACTCGGCGCTGCACGTCACGCTCTTCCGCGGTGCCTGCGCGGTACTTCACGATGATCCGGGCACCGCCGTCGATGTCGGCGGGCGCGTGCAGTACAGGGGCCTGCTGCACCGGACCGGCTGCCGCCGCGGCGCCCGTGGCGAGTGCGATCGCGCTGGCGACGGCAAGAGTGATGGGATGCTTGGTCAGACGCATGGAACTCTCCTCAGATTCGATGATGAGCAGTGCTGCTCGTGACACCTGGAATTGCCGGGCTCACAGCCTTGGAGCCGCGACGAACGTCGTATCGCCGCAGCCGCCGCCGATACCGGCGGCGGGCCGCGGATTGCCTCACCAGCCGAAGCCGGCACCCACACCCACGGATTTCTCGTCGCCACTGAGTGCGCCGCCGAAGGTCACCGTCGCGCGGTCGTTGATCGCACGCTGGTAGCCCACCGACAGCGCGCTCTCGCCGCCCTGGAAGCCGACGCCGACACCCACGCGGTTCTGCGTGCGGATGCCCGCGGCACTGGTCGCCATGTTGAGCATCGCCGCGCCCATCGCGCCCTGGCGGTCGATGCGGCGATCGGTGTCGTAGAACCGGCGCTCGACGTCGCCGCGGAAGGTATCGAGGCTTTCGCCCCACGCGGCGAACCTCTGGTCGGTGTACGCGTTCGCCGACGACACCGCCTGGGTGGCCGTGGTGTCGGCGTAGGCGCGCGCGTCGGCGACCCCGGCCTGCACCTGACCCACATTGGCCGCGTCGGTGGCCTGGGTGCCGGCGGCGACATTGGTGACCTGACGCTGGTTGTCGGCCGAGCCCACCGAGACCGTGTTGGCCCGATCGGCGACGGCGTTCTGGCCGATCGCCACGGCGCCTTCGGCCGAGGCGCTGGCGCCCTGGCCGATCGCGGTGGCCGAGGCCGCCGTCACCGACGCGCTCTCGCCGACGGCGACGGCATTGGTCGCGTTGGCGGAGATGCTGGTGTTGGCGCCCAGCGCAGAACTGCCGTCGGCATCGACGCGCGCATTGCTGCCGATCGCGGTGTCGTCGGGGCCGTGCGCATACGCATTGGTGCCGACGGCCGAGCCCGATGCCGCGTTCGCGGTCGCCCCGGAACCGATGGACGTCCCTGCGGTATCTGCTGCCGGTTCGGCGGCTTGCGCCGCTGCCACCGGCGCGGCCTGGGCGGTCGCCACCGCCACGGGGGCGCCTGCCCGCTCCATACCGGACATCCGTATGTCGAGCGTGCCGATCTGCGCATCGAGCGCGCCGAGTGCATCGCCGACGCTGAAGTAGTTCGCGCCTCCGATGCTGTAGGTGGGCGCACTGATCGTGCCGAACGCGGTCACCGTCGCGCCGCCACCGAGCACATCGGCCGCACTCGCCAGCGCCGCGTACATCTGCGACCCGTTGACGGCGTCACGGCTGCCCGACGAGACCGCACCCGCGGCAAGGTTGGTGATGCGCGTGCCCGACGCGCCGTCGAGCGTGACCGTGCTGCGGCTGGCATCGTCGTAGGACACCGCGCCGTCGACGAGATCGGCCACGTCACCGACCGCCGATTCCAGCTGGGCGACGTTGACTGCATCGGTCGCATTGATGCCGGCGGCGAGATTGGTGATCCGGCGCGTCGCCGGATAGCCGCCAGTGCCGGTGCCGTTGCCGATCGAGACGACATTCGCCTCGGGCGCCCGTGCACCCGCGCCCAGCGCCACGCTGTTGACGCCGTTCGCCCAGGCGCTCAGGCCGAGCGCCGTCGCGTTCTGCGCATAGGCGTAGGAGTCGCGGCCCACGGCCGTCGTGCCGACCGCCGTCGCCCAGGCGAACTGGCCGACCGAGGTCGTGTTGTCCGCCGTGGCCCAGGCCGAACCGCCGAGCGCGGTGCTGTTGAGGCCGGTGGCACGCGAGGTGCTGCCGGCCGCCAGGCTGGTCGCGCCGCTCGCACTCGCACCGTTGCCCACCGCGATCGCGTTCAGGCCACTGGCGACGGCGCTGACACCGACCGCGGTCGTGTTGCTGCCCGAGGCCTCGGCGCCGTAGCCGAGCGCGGTCGACAGGAAGCCCGTTGCCTCGCTGTAGCTGCCGGTGGCCGTCGCACCGTCACCGGATGCGATCGAACGGAAGCCGCTGGCCAACGCCTGTTGGCCGGAGGCGTCGGACTCCGCGCCCACGGCCGTCGCGTACGGGCCCGAGGCCTGCGCCGACGTGCCCAGCGCAGAAGCCCCGAGCGCCGATGCGTTGGCCGCTTGACCGACGGCGGTGCTCGATTCGCCGGTGGCCTCGCTGTAGGCGCCGAGCGCCACGGCGTTGTCGGCGTAGGCGGTTGCATTGAAGCCGACCGCGGTCGCGTCCTGTCCGAAGACCTGCGCGCCGCTGCCGTAGGCCGACGCGCCCTGGCCGACGGCGCTGGCGGATTCGCCGGCCGCGGTCGCGTAATCGCCTTCGACGTAAGCGGCGTTGTCGCTGTCCTCGCTGCCGGACGCGGCGAAGTAGCGGTTGTACTGCGTCGCCTGTTCCAGCTGGTCGACATTCACCGCATCCGTCCCTGCCGTACCGGCCGCGACATGGGTGATCTGGCGCTCGTTGTCAGCACTACCCACCGACACGCTGGCGTCGCGATCGGCCAGCGAGCCCTGCCCCAGGGCCACGCTGCCAGCGCCCGAGGCGACGGCATCCGAGCCCAGGGCCAGCGAATCGTCGCCCGATGCGGTGGAGAAATTGCCGAGCGCGGTGCTGTTGAATCCGCTGGCCCAGGCCGCGCCGCCGACGGCGGTCGAATAATCACCCGAGGCTTCGGTGGGGAACAGGTTGAAGAAGCCGGCGCCGCCGCCGACTGCCACGCTGTTGATGCCCGATGCAACGGAGTACGAGCCGATCGCGGTCGAATCCACCCCGCTCGCCGCCGAGGCATAGCCCATGGCCGTCGCCGCATCGCCGGCTGCGGTCGCGACCGCACCGAACGCCGACGACACCTCGCCCGACGCGGTCGCACCGACACCGAAGGCCGAACCGGCGAAGCCGGAGGCATCGGCGCTCGCACCGACCGCGGTGCCGGCCACGCCGGCGCTGGTGGCGGCCGTGTCCACCGGCACGCCGCCGAGGGTCAGCAGCGGATTGCCGTCTTCATCGACCGCGTTGCCGCCGATCGCGACGCTCGCCGCGCCTTCGGCCTGGGCACCGGCACCGAACGCCGCGCTGTTCTGGCCGAAGGCCACCGCGTTGAAGCCGACCGCGGTCGCGTTCTGGCTCTGCGCCAGTGCGCCGCTGCCCACTGCGGTGGCGCCTTGCGCGAAGGCACTGCTGCTGGCGCCCAACGCGGTGCTGTAGTCGCCCTCGGCATAGGCATCCGAGCCGGCGGCGGTGGCGTCGTCGCCGAGCGCGTAGGCCTCGCCTTCGCCCGTTGCACGGAAGTAGCGGTTGCTGGCGGTCGCCTCTTCCAGCTGACCGAGGTTCACCGCATCCGTCGTGTCCGTGCCGGCGGCGACGTTGGTGATCTGGCGCTCGTTGCCGGCGCTGCCGACCGACACGCTGTCGGCGCGATCCGCGATCGAGTCCGCACCCAGGGCCACGCTGTTGGCCGCCGACGCTTCGGAGAAATTGCCGAGCGCCGTGCTGTTGAAGCCCGCCGCCCAGGCCGCGCCGCCGACCGCGGTCGAGTAATCACCCGAGGCCTCGGTCACGAACAGCCCACCGAGCGCACCGCCGACCGCGACGCTGTTGAGACCGGTCGCGGTCGCCGCCTGGCCGACCGCGGTGCTGTAGCTGCCGGCCGCGGTGGAATCGGAGCCCAGCGCGACGCTGCTCGTGCCCGAGGCGGTGCTGGCATTGCCGTAGGCGGAACTGTTGAAGCCGCTGGCCGCGGCGCCGCCGCCGGCCGCCGTGGCGAAATCGCCCGACGCCTCGGCACCGAAGCCGAACGCGGCCGACTCGGCGCCACTGGCGACACTCTCGGCGCCGACCGCGGTCGACGCATCGCCGGTCGCGCTGGAGAACGCGCCCACCGCGGTCGACTCGACCCCGACGGCTTCCGACAGTGCACCGACCGCCGTCGCGCCGTCGCCGTCGCTGACGGCCGCGGCACCGACCGCGGTGCTCGCCAGCCCGGTCGCGGCGCTGTCCGGCCCCACCGCGATCGCGTACTCGCCGTCCGCGGTCGAGTAGGCGCCCAGCGCCAGCGACGCGTCGGACAGCGCGGAGGCGTTGAAGCCGATCGCCGTGGCGTCGGCACCGAGCGCGAAGGCGCCGCTGCCGAACGCGGAAGCCCCGTCGGCACCGGCGTAGGCCGATTCGCCGGCCGCGGTCGCGTAGTCGCCGTCGACCGTCGCCGCGGCATCGCTGTCCGCGCCGCCGCTGGCAGTGAAGTAGCGGTTGGACTGGGTGGCCGATTCCAACTGGCTCAGGTTCACCGCGTCGGTGGCCTGGGTGCCGGCGGCCACGTTGACGATCTGACGCTCGCCGCCCGCAACGCCGACCGAGACCGTGTTCGCGCGGTTGGCGGATGCATTGGCGCCCAGCGCCACGCTGTTGGCGGCGGAGGCGAATGCGCCGAGACCGAGCGCGGTCGAGTTGACACCGGTCGCGAACGAATCCTGGCCGAACGCCGACGCGCCGGCGCCGGTCGCCCAGGCGAACTGGCCCGCGGACGTGGTGTTGGCGGCTGTCGCCCAGGCGTTTTCGCCGAGCGCGGTCGCGTTCGCGCCGGTGGCGCGGCTGTCGCCGCCGACCGCGACACTGCTCGCGCCGGTCGCGGAACTGGTGTTGCCGACGGCGGTGCTGTTGAAGCCGTCCGCCCAGGCCTCGCCGCCCACGGCGGTCGAATAGTCGCCGCTGGCCTCGGTGCCGAAGGCCGTGGCGCCGCCCACCGCCACGCTGTTGATGCCGGTGGCGATGCTGCCCGAGCCCAGCGCGGTGCTGGCGTCGCCGCCGGCGTTCGCACCGTAGCCATAGGCCGATGCGAACGCGCCGCTCGCATCGGAGAAGCCACCGCCGGCGATCGATGCCTGACCCGACGCCACGCTGCCGTAGCCGATCGCCGTGGCCTGGAGGCCGCTGGCGGATGCGGTGTTGCCGACCGCGCTGGCATACGCGCCGGACGCCTGCGCATTCGCACCGAGCGCCGATGCACCCTCCGCATCGGCGACCGCGTTGAAGCCCACTGCCGTGGTCTGGTCGCCCTGCGCGAAGGCGCCGCTGCCGACGGCCGACGCGCCCTCACCGAAGGCATCGCTGGAGGCGCCGAGCGCGGTCGTGTAGTCGCCTTCGGCGTTGGCGTTCGAACCGGCCGCGGTCGCGTCCTCGCCCTGGGCGTAGGCCTCGCCTTCGCCGGTCGCACGAAAGTACTGGCTGTAGGCCGTGGCCTCTTCGAGCTGACCTACGTTCACGGCATCCGTGGTCTCGGTACCGGCGGCAACGTTGGTGATCTGGCGCTCGCTGCCGGCGCTGCCGACCGACACGCTGTCGGCGCGATCGGCGATCGAATCCGCGCCCAGGGCCACGCTGTTGGCGGCCGAGGCTTCGGACAAGTTGCCGACTGCGGTGCTGTTGAAGCCCGCCGCCGACGCCGCGCCGCCGACCGCGGTCGCGTAATCACCCGAGGCCTCGGTGACGAACAGCCCGGCCAGCGCGCCGCCCACGGCGACGCTGTTGAGACCGGTCGCGGTCGCCGCCTGGCCGACTGCGGTGCTGTAGCTGCCGGCCGCGGTGGAATCGGACCCCAGGGCCACGCTGCTCGCGCCCGAGGCGGTGCTGGCGTTGCCGTAGGCGGAGCTGTTGAAGCCGCTGGCCGCGGCATCGCCGCCGGCCGCGGTGGCGAAATCGCCCGAGGCCTCGGCGCGGAAGCCGAATGCCGCCGAGTCGCTGCCGCTGGCGACGCTCTCGGCGCCGACCGCGGTCGATCCGTCACCACTGGCATCGGCGAAGAACCCGACGGCCGTGGCTTCGACCCCGCTGGCGTCGGCCAGCGCACCGCTGGCCAGCGCGCCGTCGCCGCTGGCGACGGCGGCGGCACCGGTCGCCGTCGACAGCTCGCCACTCGCCAGGCTTTCCGCGCCCAGTGCGACGGCGTACTCGCCGCTCGCTTCCGCCTGCGCGCCTGCCGCCACTGCATTGGCCGCCGAGGCCACCGAGTTGAAGCCCAGCGCGGTCGCATTGGTGCCGAGCGCGAAGGCGCCACTGCCGAACGCCGAAGCGCCGGGATCGAGCGCCTGCGCGGCCGAGCCCACCGCGGTGCTGTAGTCGCCGTCGGCGGCCGCACCCGAGCCCGCAGCCAGCGCTTCGGCGCCGGTCACTGCGGCCTCGCCGTCACCACTGGCCTGGAAGTAGCGGCTGGTTTCCTCGGCCACGTCGGCCACGGCGTCGAGCTGGGCGACGTTGACCGCATCGGTCGCATTGATGCCGGCGGCGAGATTGGTGATCCGGCGCGTCGCCGGATAGCCGCCAGTTCCGGTGCCGTTGCCGATGGAGACGACATTCGCCTCGGGCGCCCGTGCGCCCGCACCCAGCGCCACGCTGTTGACGCCGTTCGCCCAGGCACTCAGGCCGAGCGCCGTCGCGTTCTGCGCATAGGCGTAGGAGTCGCGGCCCACCGCCGTCGTGCCGACCGCCGTCGCCCAGGCGAACTGGCCGACCGAGGTCGTGTTGTCCGCCGTGGCCCAGGCCGAACCACCGAGCGCGGTGCTGTTGAGGCCGGTGGCACGCGAGGTGCTACCGGCCGCCAGGCTGGTCGCGCCGCTCGCACTCGCACCGTTTCCGACCGCGATCGCATTTGCGCCGCTGGCGATCGCATTGTTGCCGGCGGCCAGTGCATTGGCACCGCTGGCGGCCGCACCCACACCGACCGCCGTGGTGTTGCTGCCCGAGGCGTCGGCGCCGTAGCCCAGTGCGGTCGACAGGAAGCCGGTCGCTTCGCTGTAGCTGCCGGTGGCCGTCGCACCGTCACCGGATGCGATCGAGCGCAGGCCGCTGGCCAGCGCCTGCTGGCCGGAGGCGTTCGATTCGGCGCCCACGGCCGTCGCATACGGGCCCGACGCCTGGGCCGAGGTGCCCAGGGCGGACGCACCCTCCGCATCGGCGACCGCATTGAAGCCCAGCGCCGTGGTGCGGTCGCCCTGCGCGAAGGCGCCGCTGCCGACGGCCGAGGCACCCTCACCGAAGGCATCGCTCGAGGCGCCGAGCGCCGTGGCGTAGTCGCCTTCGGCGTTGGCGTTGGAGCCCGACGCGGTCGCGTCCTCGCCCTGCGCATAGGCCTCGCCGTCGCCGGTCGCGCGGAAATAGCGGGTGTCGGCGGTGGCCTCTTCGAGCTGGCCGAGGTTCACGGCATCCGTGGCCTCGGTACCGGCGGCGACGTGGGTGATCTGGCGTTCGCTGCCGGCGCTGCCGACCGAGACGCTGTCGGCGCGATCGGCGATCGAATCCGCGCCGAGTGCCACGCTGTTGGCGGCCGAGGCTTCGGAGAAGTTGCCGACTGCCGTGCTGTTGAAGCCCGCCGCCGAGGCCGCACCGCCGACCGCGGTCGCGTAGTCGCCCGAGGCCTCGGTGGCGAACAGCCCACCGAGGGCGCCGCCCACCGCGACGCTGTTGAGGCCGCTGGCCTGCGCAGCCTGGCCGACCGCCGTGCTCGTCGCCCCCGTGGCCGCACTGTCCGCGCCCAGCGCGACGCTGCTCGCGCCCGAGGCGGTGCTGGCGTTGCCGTAGGCGGAACTGTTGATGCCGGTCGCCGCGGCGCCGCCGCCGGCGGCCGTCGCGTAGTCGCCCGAGGCTTCGGCGAGAAATCCGAACGCGGCGGCTTCGGCGCCACTGGCGACGCTTTCGGCGCCGACTGCGGTCGCGGCCTCGCCCGAGGCGTCGGCCGCGAAGCCCACGGCGCTTGCTTCCAGTCCACTGGCCGAAGCGCCCGCGCCGCTGGCCAGCGCGCCGTCACCCGTCGCGACGCTCGCCGCGCCCACCGCCACCGCGAATTCGCCACTGGCTTCGGCGCGTGCGCCGGCGGCCAGAGAATTCGCGGCCGACGCCACGGCGTTGAAGCCGGCAGCGGTCGCGTTCTCGCCGATCGCGAAGGCGCCACTGCCCATGGCCGAGGCGCCGCTGCCCACGGCCTGCGCCGAGGCACCGACGGCCGTGGCGTAGTCGCCCTCGGCGGCCGCGCCGGAACCGGCCGCCACCGCGTCGTCGCCGATCACCTCGGCCTCGCCGTCACCACTGGCCTGGAAATAGCGGCTGGTTTCCTCGGCCACATCGGCCACGGCGTCGAGCTGGGCGACGTTGACCGCGTCGTTCGCATTGACGCCGGCCGCGAGATTCGTGATCCGGCGCGTCGCCGGCGCACCACCGGCGCCGGTGCCGTTGCCGAGCGAGACCGTGTCGGCCTGGCTGGCGATCGCGCCATGGCCGATCGCCACCGCATTGGTGGCCGGCGCCTGCACGATCGCCGCCCGGCCCAGCGCCACGCCGCCGGTCGCCAGCGCCTGCGACGTGAAGCCGACCGCCGTGCTCTGCTGGGCACCGGCACGGGCGTTGGAGCCCAGGGCCGTCGCGCCGGTCTGCTGGGCATTGGCGCCCGCGCCCGCCGCGGTCGCGTTGGCCGCCGTGGCGCGCGCATTCGCACCCACCGCGCTCGCACTGGTCGCCGTCGCCTGGGCCGATGCGCCCAGGCCCAGGGTGTTGGGCGCGGACGCGGTGGCCGCCGCACCGACGGCGACGGCCTGGGCGCCCGTCGCCCGGGCTTCGGCACCGATCGCGACCGCGTTGACCCCGCTCGCGACCGCGCTGCCGTCGACGGCGCAGCGGTCGATCAGCGGCCATTCCGCCACGATGCACGGCCCGCTGTCGCCGATCGCGACCGACTGGGCGAACGCACCCGGCGTGGCCAGCCCGAACAGCACGACACCCAGCGCCACCGGAAGCCCGGCGCGCATCTGGCCCGACACGGTCCCCACGCCCACGCTGCCACCGACGCTGTCGCCCGACGCGAATTCCGACGCGACGACGAGCTGACCGAGTGCCTTGTTCCAGACCTTGCGATAGATGCGATTCATCGAATTCGATTCCTTGTCTCGTGTGGCGGGGCGGCGTGCGTGACCGGCATCCCACTTCCGGGGTGCGCGCGTGGGACGGGCGAGCGGCGTGCAGGGGATGGCCGGCAGGCGACGGGAATCCGTCGCGCAAAACCTGCGGTATCGCAGAATCCGGCCAAACTGAACATCCCCCAACTGAAACGCCGTCTGCCGATACTCGGTCTGACACGTCGCGTCAGTCAATACCCATTCGCGCGTTCAGACGAAGAACAGATCGCGGCAGCAATTGCCGGTATTGGTCACATCGATGAATGGATGTCAGGAATCCGACGCGGAATTCAGGGGCTTTACGGGGAGGTTTTCTCCGATCGCGGCCACATAGAGCGCCGCCCGTAGACGCTTTATCAATAGTCAATGGCTATCGTAAAAATGCGCGCAAAAAAAGGCCCGCGCATGGCGGGCCTGTTGGATCGGAGGTGCTGTCGACGTCAGCCGATGGCGCGCCGTGCATTCCGGAACATGCGCATCCACGGGCTGTCGTCGGGCCACCCCTGCGGCGCCCAGCTGAGGTTGGCCGTGCGCAGCGTGCGCTCGGGATGCGGCATCAGGATCGTGGCCCGGCCGTCGCGCGAGGTCAGGCCGGCGATCGCCCCGTCCGAGCCGTTCGGATTGGCCGGATAGGCGGTGGCCGACGCGCCATCGCCGTCGACATAGCGCAGCGCGACCTGGGCCGCGGCGCGGTCGGCGTCGTTGTCGAACCGCACCCGGCCCTCGCCATGGGCGATGGCCACCGGAATGCGCGAGCCCGCCATGCCGGCGAAGAACAGCGAGGGCGAGTCGTCCACCTCGAGCAGGCCGAAGCGGGCTTCGAACTGCTCGCTGCGGTTGCGCAGCAGACGCGGCCAGTGCGCGGCGCCGGGGATGATCTCCCGCAACTGGGACAGCATCTGGCAGCCGTTGCACACGCCCAGCGAGAACGTGTCCTCGCGCGCGAAGAACGCCGCGAACGCATCGCGCAGCGCGCGGCGCTCCAGGACCGACGTGGCCCAGCCGCGACCGGCGCCCAGCACGTCGCCGTAGCTGAAGCCGCCGCAGGCGACCAGCCCCTGCATCGACGCGAGATCCGCGCGCCCTGCGATCAGATCGCTCATGTGCACGTCGATCGCGGCGAAGCCGGCGCGGTCGAAGGCCGCCGCCATCTCGATCTGGCCGTTGACGCCCTGCTCGCGCAGGATCGCCACCCTTGGACGCGCGCCCGTCAATACGAACGGTGCGGCGACATCCTCGGCCGGATCGAAGGTCAGCACCGGCTTGAGTCCCGGTGCGGCGAAATCGCGCGCCGCGACCCGCTCTTCCTCGGCGCTCTCGGGGTTGTCGCGCAGCGCCTGCATCGCGTGTGTCACCGACCACCAGGCGTCGAACAGCGTGTCCCAGTTCCACTCGGCGAGCCGCTCGTCGCCGTCGTGCACCCGGATCCGCGGCGCGCTGGTGGGCCTTGCGATGCGTTGCGCGCATTCGATCAGGCCATGGCGCGAGACGAGATCGGCAAACTCCGCGCGATCCTCGGCGGCGATCTGCACCACCGCGCCGAGTTCCTCGGAAAACAGCGTGCGCACCGCGTCACGGCCGCGGTCGTCGCCCCAGCCTTCGAGATCGATGTCGAGGCCGAGGTGCGAGCAGAACGCCATCTCGCACAGCGTGGCGAACGCGCCGCCGTCGGACCGGTCGTGATACGCGAGCAGCAGACCGGCCTGGCGCGCATCGCAGATCAGCTCGAAGAACGCCTTGAGCCGGCTGCCGTCGTCCACGTCGGGGCAGGCGCCGCCGAACGCGCCGAAACACTGCGCGAGCACCGAGCCGCCGATGCGCTGCTTGCCGGCGCCCAGGCCGATCAGCCACAGCTCGGTGTCGGGTTCACCCGACAGCAGCGGCGTCAGCTGGGTGCGCACATCGGGCACCGGCGCGAACGCGCTGATGACCAGCGACACCGGGGACACCACCTTGTGGGCCACGCCGTCGGACTGCCACTGCGCCTGCATCGACAGCGAATCCTTGCCGACCGGAATCGACAGGTCCAGCGACGGGCACAGGTCCATCGCGATCGCACGGACCGCGTCGAACAGCCGCGCTTCCTCGCCCGCATGCCCCGCGGCGGCCATCCAGTTCGCGGACAGCTTCACGCGGTGCAGGGTCTCGACGGGCGCGGCGCACAGGTTGGTGATCGCCTCGCCGACGGCCATGCGCGCGGCCGCGGCCGAATCGAGCAGCGCCAGCGGCGTGCGTTCGCCGATCGCCATCGCCTCGCCGGTGAAACCGTCGAAGCCCGACAGCGTAATCGCGCAGTCGGCGACCGGCAGTTGCCATGGGCCGACCATCTGGTCGCGCGCGGTCAGACCGCCGACGCTGCGGTCGCCGATGGTGACCAGGAACGACTTGGCGGCGACGGTCGGGTGCGCGAGCACGCGCAGGCCGGCCTCGTACAGATCGATCTCGCGCGTCGCCAGCGTCGGCCAGCGATGCGCGGAGAGGCGCTCGGCGTCGCGATGCATCTTCGGCGGTTTGCCGAACAGCACGTCCATCGGCAGATCGATCGGGTGAGGCCCGGTGTGCTCCGTCGGGCTGGATGTCCCGTCCGCCGCGAGCACGCCGTAGCCGACCGTCAGGTGCTCGTCGGCCGTCGCCACACCGACCACCGCGAACGGGCAGCGCTCGCGCGCGCACAGCGCGGTGAAGTCGGCCACGCGGTCCTGCGGGATGCCGAGCACATAGCGCTCCTGCGATTCGTTGCACCACAGCTGCATCGGCGACAGCGACGGATCGTCGCTGGGCACGCGGCCCAGATCGATGATTCCGCCGACGCCCGAGTCGTGCAGCAGTTCGGGAATCGCGTTCGACAGGCCGCCTGCGCCGACATCGTGGAACCACAGGATCGGATTGCGCTCGCCCAGCGCCACGCAGCGGTCGATGACCTCCTGGCAGCGGCGCTCCATTTCCGGGTTGTCGCGCTGCACGCTGGCGAAATCCAGGTCCTCGGCGCTCTCGCCCGACGCCACCGAACTCGCCGCGCCGCCGCCCAGGCCGATCAGCATCGCCGGGCCGCCGAGCACGACGACCGCGTCGCCCGGCGACAGCGTCTTCTTCTCGACCATCGCGCGATCCATCGCGCCGAGGCCGCCGGCGAGCATGATCGGCTTGTCGTAGCCGCGGACCAGGCCGTCGTCGCCTTCCGGCAGTTCGAAGCTGCGGAAGTAGCCGAGCAGGTTCGGCCGGCCGAATTCGTTGTTGAACGCGGCGCCGCCGAGCGGGCCGTCGAGCATGATCTCGAGCGCCGGCGCCATGCGCGGATTCAGCGCGCGCGGCGCCTCCCACGGCTGCGGCAGCGTCGGGATGCGCAGATGCGAGACCGTGAAGCCGGTCAGGCCGGCCTTGGGCTTGCCGCCGCGACCGGTGGCGCCCTCGTCGCGGATCTCGCCACCGGCACCGGTGGCCGCGCCCGCGAACGGCGAGATCGCGGTCGGGTGGTTGTGGGTCTCGACCTTGATGCAGAACGCGCTGTCGATCAGCGGTTCGCTGCGGTACTCGAACGACACCGGATCGGGCCGGAAGCGGCGGGCGGAATAGCCCTCGACGACCGCCGCGTTGTCGCTGTACGCCGACAGCGTGTGCTCGGGCGTCTGCGCATGCGTGTGCCGGATCATCCGGAACAACGACTGCGGCTGCGGCTCGCCGTCGATGGTCCACGAGGCGTTGAAGATCTTGTGCCGGCAGTGCTCGGAATTGGCCTGCGCGAACATCATCAGCTCGACGTCGGCCGGATCGCGGCCGAGCGCGCCGAAGCGCTCGCGCAAGTAAGCGATCTCGTCGTCAGCCAGGGCCAAGCCCAGACGCGCATTCGCGGCATCGAGGGCGTCGAGCGCGATGCGCTCGACGTCGCCGCGCGGCGGCACCGCGAACAGCGCATCGGCGTCGGCGACGTCGTCGAGCAGCGACTGGGTCATCGGGTCGTGCAGCTGCTTGGCGACCGCGGCCGCGGCGCCGGCGTCGTCCGGCCATCCACCCAGATCGATGCGCAGGCCCCGTTCCACGCGCCGCACCGGCAGGCCGGCGCCGCGCAGCAGTTCGGTCGACTTGCTGGCCCACGGCGAGATCGTGCCCAGACGCGGCGACACGAAGCGCGAGACCACCCCGTCCGCCGGCGGCGACACCGGGCCGGCATCCACGTCCAGGATGCGGCGCAGCGTGGCGTCGTCGGGCACCTGCCCGGGCTCGGCCTCGACGAAGTAGACGTGCCAGGCGTCCACGATCCGGAGACCGGGCGCCACTGCGCGAAGACGCGCTTCAAGCCGTTCGCGGCGGAACGGCGACAGGGCCTGCTGGCCCTCGAGGACGATCATGTCCGGGGAAACCGTATTTCAGGGCCGGCCATTGTAGCCAATGGCCGGCGCCGCCGCCCCGACGGCGGCTGTACGCGACGCGGGGCGGCCTCAGCGGCTGCCGCCGCCCTCGGCTTCGAGCCGCTGCAGCGCTGACAGCAACGCGTCCGGCGGCATGTAGCCCGGCATCTGGGTGCCGTCCTCGGCCACGATCATCGGCGTGCCGGTCAGGCCGGCGCGCTGGCCCAGCGCGTAATGCGCGCCCACCGGGTTCTCGCAGGTCTTCGGCGGCACGCGGCGGCCGGACTTGGCGTCGGTCAGCGCCTGGCGGCGGTCGTCGGCGCACCAGACCGATTCCATCAGGCGGAAATCGTCGCTGCCCGGGCCCATGCGCGGATAGGCCAGGTACTCGATGGCGATACCGAGCTTGTTGTAGTCGGCCACTTCCTCGTGCAGACGCCGGCAGTAGCCGCACTCGACGTCGGTGAACACCGAGACCGTGTACTTGGGATTGGCCGGCGCGAAGATGATGCGCTGGTCCTCAGGCACTTCGGACAGCAGTCGCTTGCGCAGCAGCGACAGGCCGGCCTGGCTGAGGTCACGCTTCTCTTCGGCGTCGAACAGGCTGCCCTGCAGCACGTACCGCCCGTCGTCGCTGACGTAGAGCACCTGGCCCGACACGATGACTTCCTGGAAACCCGGCAGTGGCGCGTCGGAGACGCTTTCGATGCCGACCCGCGGATTGATCGACAGGATCGCATTGCGCGCGTTCGCGGCCGGCGTGCCCGGCGATGCGTTCTCGGCCGCAGTGACGGCGCCGGTCGCGGATTCGGCCGCCGGCGTGACCTCGGGCGAGCTGGTGCCCTGGGCGCAGGCGGACAGGCTGAAGGCACTGAACAGCGCGAACACGTATCGCTTCATCGATTCTGGCGACCAAGGGCGGAGGGACCTCCGGGGCCGGCAATTCTGGCACGAAGCGGCAACGCGGTCCGGGACGTCCCTCCGGGCCCCGGACACCGTTCATGGCGCGCGCTTCGTTTCCGGCGACGGCGCGTCGTCTGCTGGGCATCTGCGTTGGGGCGATCGGCTGCGCCGGCTTCGGGGAGCACGGGAAGCGCTCGGCGCACCCGCGCGGTGGCTGTCGAGGTGCTGTGGGCTGGGCAGGTTCTGCGCTCGTGCGGCCGCGCGTCGCACGCGAGGCGTGCGCGAGGCGTCCGCGCGTGCGGTCAGCGTCGATGCGCTATCGGCGCGTCGGTTCAACGCCCGCCCGGCCTCGCGAAGCACGCGAGGCGTTCGGCGCACCCGCGCGGTCGGCGTCGACCTAATGCTGATTCGTTGATACATCGCCCGTCCGGCCCGGCGAAGCACGCCGGGCGTTCGCGCGTGCGCGGTCGGCGTCGATGCGCTGTCGGCTCGTCTTTTCAGCGCCCGCCCGGCCTCGCGAAGCACGCGAGGCGTTCGGCGCACCCGCGCGGTCGGCGTCGACCTAATGCTGATTCGTTGATGCATCGCCCGTCCGGCCCGGCGAAGCACGCCGGGCGTTCGCGCGTGCGCGGTCGGCGTCGATGCGCTGTCGGCTCGTCTTTTCAGCGCCCGCCCGGCCTCGCGAAGCACGCGAGGCGTTCGGCGCACCCGCGCGGTCGGCGTCGACCTAATGCTGATTCGTTGATGCATCGCCCGTCCGGCCCGGCGAAGCACGCCGGGCGTTCGCGCGTGCGCGGTCGGCGTCGATGCGCTGTCGGCTCGTCTTTTCAGCGCCCGCCCGGCCTCGCGAAGCACGCGAGGCGTTCGGCGCACCCGCGCGGTCGGCGTCGACCTAATGCTGATTCGTTGATGCATCGCCCGTCCGGCCCGGCGAAGCACGCCGGGCGTTCGCGCGTGCGCGGTGGGCGTCGATGCGCTGTCGGCTCGTCTTTTCAGCGCCCGCCCGGCCTCGCGAAGCACGCGAGGCGTTCGGCGCACCCGCGCGGCAGTGCCGCGCGAGCGGGTGCGCCTCACCCCCTCGGGTGGTGGGTGGCGTGGAGGCGCTTGAGCTGTTCGCGGGCGACCAGGGTGTAGATCTGGGTCGTCGACAGCGAGCTGTGGCCGAGCAGCATCTGCAGCGCGCGCAGGTCGGCGCCGTGATTGAGCAGATGGGTGGCGAAGCTGTGGCGCAGGCCATGCGGGCTGATCCGCGCGGCGTCGATACCGGCGACAACGGCGTAGCGTTTCACCAGCCCCCAGAACTGCTGCCGCGTCGGCGCGACCCGCCGAGCCGTCACGAACAGCGGCGTGTCCCCGTGCACACCGCCCGGCGGAGAACGCCCACCGGTCAGCACCGGCCTCGCGTCGTCCAGATACCGCTGCAGCCAGTGCTGAGCCTCTTCGCCCAGCGGCACCAGCCGGGTGCGGCCGCCCTTGCCGGTCACACGCAGGGCGCCCTGGCGGAGATTGACGCCGTTGGCGGGCAGCTGGGTCAGCTCGCTGACGCGCAGGCCGCAGGCGTACATCAGTTCGAGCATCGTGCGGTCGCGCAGGCCCTCCGGGGTGGCGACGTCGGGGGCGCCGAGCAAGGCCTCGATCTGCGATTCGCTCAGCGCTTTCGGCAGCGAGCGCGGCAGCTTCGGCGGGTCGAGCAGCGCGGTCGGGTTGTCGACCCGGCCGTGGCGGCGTTGGCGATCGGCATAGAACACGCGCAGCGCCGACAGCAGGCGGGCATTGCTGCGCGGCGACCAGCCCTGGCGGGTGCGCCAGGCCAGATGTTCGAACAGCGCCGTGCGGTCGGCATGCGCGATGCCGCCATCGCGCCCGTCGCGCCAGCGCGCCAGCCCTTCCAGATCGCGCCGGTAGGCGGCGGCGGTCTGGGTGGCGATGCCGGTGTCGGCCCAGAATGCGTCGAGAAAGCCCTCGATCGCCGCACGGTCGTCGTCTCGCAGCGGCGGCAGTGCGGTCGCGAGCGCGCGGCGGTCGGCAGGCGTGGTGGCGATCGACATACGGGCAAGCTTAGCCGCAGCGCCGCTATGCTTCCGCGATGTCGACGCCTCCCGCCCATGCCGATGCGCACCCGCCGTGGATCGGCCGGCGCCTGCTCGCGCTGCTCTACGATCTGTGGCCGGCGATGGCGCTGTGGCTGCTGCTGTCGGCCCTGTTCACCACCGGCTACACGCTGCTCGGCCGGCACGACCCGCACGAGAACATCGCGCCACTGAGCGGGCTGCAGTGGTTGCTGTGGTTGTGCTGCTGGGGCGTCACCGGCCTGTATGCGGTGGCGAGCTGGCGGCACGGCGGCCAGACGCTGGGCATGCGCCCCTGGCGACTGCGCGTGCGTCGCCTGGACGGCGGTCGCGCCTCGACGGGTGCCCTGTGGCTGCGCTTCGCGGTGGCCACGGTGTCACTGTGCGCGGGCGGTCTCGGGTTCTGGTGGGCCTGGATCGATCGCGACCGGCTCACCTGGCATGACCGCGCCAGCGGCACGCGAGTGCTGCGCGAGGCCGGACGGGCCGACGACTGAAGGTGAGGCTCGCGGCGCAGGCCTGACGCGCGCGAGCCGATGAGCGGCTGCGGGGTCTGGCGCCGTTCGCGGCACACCCCGGCATCGTTCCGCGGACGCGGGAATCCGTCCGGATGGGCGTTCGGCGCCGGATGCTCGCGCCCTGACGGGATCGGAACATGTCGAGGCTGGTGCACAACGCCGCTCGACTCGGCGCAGGCCGGCCCTGTGAGCGCCGGCGCGAGCGCGACGATGGCTGTGTCCGGACCGGTTGATCGCGGTCGGGGCTTCGATCTTGGACCGCGTCCGGCCCGGCGAAGCACGCCGGGCGTTCGGCGCACCCGCGCGGTGGCGGTCGAAGTGCTATCGGCTCGTCATTTCGGCGCGCGTCCGGCCCGGCGAAGCACGCCGGGCGTTCGGCGCACCCGCGCGGCAGTGCCGCGCAAACGGGTGCGCCTCACCCACTCCGCCTGCGGAAGAGGCTCCAGGAGACGATCAGCATGACCATCGGGGGAATCAGATAGGCGAGCCGGTAATCGAGGCGATACACCGCCGCCAGTTTCACCACCTGGTTCTGCGCGAGCCAGAAGCCCAGCGCGAAGACGACGCCGATGAACAGCCGTTTGCCGGCATTGCCGCTGCGCAGCGAACCGAAGGCGAACGGGATCGCGGCCAGGCACAGCGCCAGCACGTTGAGCGGGTAGAACCAGCGGCCCCAGTAGTGCTCCTCGAACTCGCTGGCGTCGAGCTGGTTGCGCTTGCGGTATTCGATGCCCGCGCGCAGTTCGCTCGACGGCATGTAGCGCGGGCGCCAGATGTTGCTGGCGCTGGCGGCGAGCGTGGACGCATCGAGCTGAGAGGCCCATTGCTCCTCCAGCGCCTCGGTGCGGGTGACCGCGCGCGGCTCGAACCAGGTGCGCTGCACCTCGAGCAGGCGCCAGCCGTCGGCGCCGTGTTCGGCGGTCTTGGCATGTGCGACGGATTCGAGCCGGCCGTCGGCGGCGAACTCGAACAGGCGCACGTCCTGCAGCTGGATCCGGCTGCTGCTGCCCTCGCGGATCTCGGTGCCGTTCTGCGCGTTGAGGAAGGTGTCGCCCTCGCGTGCCCACAGCCCCGAATAACGCCCGAGGATCATGTTGTTCGACAGCGCCGCACCGCGCATCGAATCGCCGGCGCGCTGCGACGCCGGGCCGACCCATTCGCCGTTGACGACCATCAGCGCGGTCAACGCCAGCAGCGGCAGCGCGACCGAGACGCTGATCCGGGTGCGCGACAGGCCCACGGCGCGCATCGCGATGAGTTCGGACGTCGCCGCGAGCTGGCCCAGCCCCATCAGCGAGCCGATCACCGCGGCGGTCGGGAACATCGTGTAGGCCCGGCGCGGAATCGTGTACAGCACGTAGGTCAGCGCCTGCATGAAGCCGTACTGGCCCTGGCCGATGTCGTCCATCTCCGGCAGCAGGCCGCTCATGACGGTGTCGAGCCCGGTCAGCACGACCCACGTGGCCAGCACCATGACCGTGATCACGCGGGCGACGTAGAGATCGTGGGTGCGCAGCAGCGGCCGGATCTTCATGGCAGGCGCTTCCAGACCGGGGCCTTGAGCCGTCCGTCGGTGACGTACATCCAGATGCAGAACGCCAGCAGCGGCAGCACCAGCCACCACAGGCCCAGCGCCGCCGGCACCTTGCCGTCCTCCACCCAGTCGGTGCCCATGATCATCAGGTTCATGCCGAGCACGTAGGCCAGAAAGCCCATCATCATCCGGCCGTAGCGGGCCTGCCGCGGCGGGCTGCGCGCCAGGCGCACCGCGAGCAGCGCGAAGGCCAGCGCCAGCAACGGCGGCGCCATGCGGAAATGCAGCTGTGCCTGCGCCGCCGGGCGGTCATCGCCGAACAGCGTCCAGGTCGGCGCCAGTTCCGGCTCGTCCGAGCGCGATCTGGCCTCGGTACTCGGCAGGCGCAGTTCGTTGCTGGCGTAGCGCATCAGCCGGAAGTCCAGGCCGGCATCCAGCGGGCCCTCGACGCGGAAGCCCTCGTCCAGGCGCAGGAAGCGGCCGTCGCCGTCGACCGTCAGTTCGCCGGTCATCGCCGTGGTCACGTCCATGCGCCCGTCGTCCTGGCGGTAGACGAACACGCGGCCGAGCTGGCTGCCGTCGTCGGACATCGCATTGACGTAGATCACGCCACCGCCGCCGGGAAATTCGACGAAACGTCCGGCCTCGAGGCCGGACACCAGCAGGCTGCGCTGGCCGGCCTCGATCATCCGCTGCGAGTAGTCACGTGCCCACGGCCCCAGCCACAGCGAACAGGCGCCGATGAACAGCACCATCGGCCCGACCACCAGCATCAGCGGCCGCAGCAGGCGCCCGGGGCCGACGCCGACCGAGGTCAGCACCGGCATTTCGGTATCGCGGTACAGGCGGCCGACGGCCAGCATCAGGCCCAGCATCAGGCCCAGCGGCAGGATCAGCGGCAGGTAGTTGAGAACCTGCAGGCCCAGCTGGGCCAGCATCAGGCCGGCCGGCACGCGGCCGCGGGCGATGTCGCCGAGCACATCCGCGAACACCCCGCCGAGGCTGACGATCAGCAGCACCACGAGGGCGGCGAACGTCGACTGGGCGAACTCGCGGAACAGGTAACTGTCGAGCTTCGGCATCGGGTACAGGGGCTTTGCTTTAGACTTGGGGGTTCGTCCAGCCGCGCCCAGATGGCGCATCCGACCCGGCACGCCTGTCACTGGCGCCGCGCACTGGACCGTGAAGTGTACCGATCACTCTATGGAATCTGGTTGATGACCCTCGAATTCTCCCTGAACCACGCCGCGCCCGCCGAACTCACCACCGATTGCCTGGTGGTCGGCGTCTTCGCCGACGGCCCACTCGCAGGTGCAGCCGAGGCGGTCGACACCGCCAGCGGTGGCCGCCTGGCCGCCCTCGCCCAGCGCGGCGACGTCTCCGGCAAGGCCGGCCGCACCAGCCTGTTGCACGACCTGCCCGGCCTCGCCGCGACGCGCGTGCTGACCGTCGGTCTCGGCGACCGCGCCAAGTTCGGCGCTTCGCAGTACATCAAGGCGGTCGGCGACGCGGTCCGCGCGCTCAAGGACGGCACCTGCAAGAACGCGACGCTGGCGCTGGCCGACCTCGATGTCGCCGGCCGCGACGCCGCATGGAAGATCCGCCAGGCGGTGATCGCCGCCGACCACGCGGCCTACCGCTACGTCGCCACGCTGGGCCCGAACAACAAGAAGCGCGAGCCCTCGGCGCTGACCGCGATCGCAGTGCACGGCGACGATGCCGATGCCGTGGCCCAGGGCGCGGCGATCGCTGCCGGCGTGAAGTTCGCCCGCGAACTCGGCAACCTGCCGCCGAACATCTGCAACCCGGCCTACCTCGGCGAGCAGGCGCAGGCCTTCGCCGCGCGCTTCGACAAGGCCAGCTGCGAGGTGCTCGACGAGCACCAGATGGAAGCGCTGGGCATGGGCTCGCTGCTCGCCGTGGCCCGCGGCTCGGCCAACCGGCCGCGTCTCGTCGTGCTGAGCTGGAAGAACGGCGGCGACGCCAAGCCCTATGTTCTCGTCGGCAAGGGCATCACCTTCGACACCGGCGGCGTCAACCTCAAGACGCAGGGCGGCATCGAGGAAATGAAGTTCGACATGTGCGGCGCGGCGACGGTCATGGGCACCTTCGTGTCCGCGGTCGGCCTCGACCTGCCGATCAACCTGCACGTCGTGGTGCCGGCGGTCGAGAACGGCATCGATGGCGATGCCTATCGCCCGTCGGACGTCATCACCAGCATGTCGGGCAAGACCATCGAAGTCGGCAACACCGACGCCGAGGGCCGCCTGATCCTGTGCGATGCGCTGACCTATTCCGAGCGCTTCGAGCCGGTGGCCCTGGTCGACGTGGCCACGCTGACCGGCGCCTGCATGGTCGCACTCGGCTCGCACGCCACCGGCCTGATGAGCAAGCACGACGACCTGGCCGACGAACTGCTGGCCGCCGGCGAGCACGTGTTCGACCGCGCCTGGCGCCTGCCGCTGTGGGACGAATACCAGTCGATGCTCGATTCCAACTTCGCCGACGTCTACAACATCGGCGGCCGCTGGGGCGGTGCGATTACCGCCGGCTGCTTCCTGTCGCGCTTCACCGAGAAGCAGCGCTGGGCGCATCTCGACATCGCGGGCAGCGGCAGCGGCAGCGGCAAAATGGCCTACGCCACCGGCCGCCCGGTCGGCCTGCTGAGCCAGTGGCTCATGGACCAGGTCGCCTGACCGGTCCGGGCCTCACGGGGAGGCGGCATCGCGCCGCGCCCCCGGTTCCGGCCCGACCGCCACTGCCATGGCCCGCGCCGACTTCTATCTGATCGCCAAGCCGCGCTTCCGCGAGGAACCGCTGCGCCTGGTGTGCGAACTCGTCCGCAAGTCCTACGCGGCCGAACTGTGGACGCTGATCCTCGCCCGCGACGCCGAGCAGGCCGAAGCGCTCGACGACCTGCTGTGGGACATGGGCGAGGACGCCTACATCCCCCACCAGATCGCCGGCATGGACGAAGAGGACGACGAGACGCCCGTCCTCATCGCCACGCCCGAGTTCGACGCGCCGATGCGTGCGCTGGTCATCAACCTGCGCGACGACGTGGCGCCGCCGGGCTTCGAGCGCGTGCTCGAAGTGGTGCCGGCCGACGACTCGGCCCGCGAACCGCTGCGCGAGCGCTGGAAGCAGTACAAGGCCGCCGGCCTCGATCTCGCCAAGCACGATATGTGAGTGAGAAGCGGGGATTCGGGATTGGGGATTGGGGATTCGAACAGCGAATTCCGCCCAGCCGGACTCCCCGCTCTTCCCATCCCCAATCCCCAATTCCAAATCCCGGCCCCTATGCCCCTCGCCCAAAGCTACGACCCCGGCACCTTCGAAGCCCGCCTGTACGCGGAATGGGAGAAGACCGGCGTCTTCCAGCCGCAGGGCGACGGCCCGGCCTACACGATCCTGCTGCCGCCGCCGAACGTCACCGGCACGCTGCACATGGGCCACGCCTTCCAGCACACGCTGCAGGACGCGCTGATCCGCTACCACCGCATGCTCGGGCACCGCACGCTGTGGCAGATGGGCACCGACCATGCCGGTATCGCGACCGAGATGGTCGTCTCGCGCAACCTCGCGCTCGAAGGCAAAGGAGAGACCCGCGACTCGCTGGGCCGCGAGGGCTTCATCGAGAAGGTGTGGGAGTGGAAGGGCCAGTCCGGCGACACGATCGAGCGCCAGATGCGCCGCCTCGGTGCGTCGGGCGACTGGTCGCGCAAGACCTTCACGATGGATCCGCTGCCCTCGCAGGCGGTAGTCGAGGCCTTCGTGCGTCTGCACGAGGAGGGCCTGATCTATCGCGGCCAGCGTCTGGTCAATTGGGATCCGGTGCTCAAGACGGCGATCTCCGATCTCGAGGTCGTCAGCGAGGAAGAAGACGGCTCGCTGTGGTCGATCCGCTACCCGCTGGCTGATGGCGAGAGCTACGAGCACGTCGAAGTCGATGCCGATGGCAACGAGACGCTGCGCGAGACGCGTGACTATCTCGTCGTGGCGACGACACGTCCGGAAACCATGCTCGGCGACACCGCGGCGATGGTGCATCCGGATGACGCGCGCTACGCGCATCTGATCGGCAAGTCCGTCGTGCTGCCGCTGACCGGCCGACGGGTTCCGGTGATCGGCGACGGCTACGTCGACCGCGCGTTCGGAACCGGCGTAGTCAAGGTCACGCCCGCGCACGATTTCAACGATTACGCGGTGTGGCAACGGCACGTGGACACGGGCGTCTTCGACCAGCTTCCGAACCGGGGGCTCATCAACATCCTGACTCCAGAAGCGAAGATCGTAGGCGCAGAGGAAGGCGCCAACTATGGGTCTATAGCGCAAACGCCGATGGATGCTCTGGAAGGAGCACTCCGGGACGATGCCAGTCTCGTAGACATCTCTTCGAGGTACCGCGGCCTCGATCGCTTCGACGCGCGCAAGGCCGTGCTCGCCGATCTCGAAGCCGGCGGTTTCCTTGTGGAAACCAAGCCGCACAAGCTGCAGGTCCCCCGCGGCGACCGCACCGGTCAGGTCATCGAGCCGTATCTGACCGACCAGTGGTTCGTCGCGATGGACGGCTTCGCCAAGCGCGGCATGGATCTCGTCGAGAGCGGCGAAGTGAAGTTCGTGCCGCCGAACTGGACCAGCACCTATCGCCACTGGATGGAGAACATCCAGGACTGGTGCATCAGCCGCCAGCTGTGGTGGGGCCATCGCATTCCGGCGTGGTACGACGCCGACGGCACGCCCTACGTCGGCCGCGACGAGGCCGAAGCGCGTGCGCGCAACGGACTCGGCGCCGATGTCGTGCTGACCCAGGACACCGACGTGCTCGAGACCTGGTTCTCGTCGGGCCTGTGGCCGATCAACACGATGGGCTGGCCGGACGAGACCGCGATGGCCGAGCGCGGCTTCGAGCACTTCGTGCCGTCGAGCGTGCTCGTCACCGGGTTCGACATCATCTTCTTCTGGGTCGCCCGGATGATCATGCTGACCGATCACCTGACCGGCCAGGTGCCGTTCCGCGACGTCTACATGACCGGCCTGGTGCGCGACCGCGACGGCCAGAAGATGTCGAAGTCGAAGGGCAACGTGCTCGATCCGCTCGACATCATCGACGGCATCAGCATCGAAGACCTCGTCGCCAAGCGCACCACCGGGCTGATGAAGCCCAAGGACGCGCCGAAGATCGAGAAAGCGACGCGCAAGGAATTCCCGGACGGGATCATCGCCCACGGCGCCGACCCGCTGCGCTTCACGATGGCCGCGCTGGCCGGCCCAGGCCGCGACATCAAGTTCGATCTCGGCCGCGCCGAGGGCTACAAGAATTTCTGCAACAAGCTGTGGAACGCGACGCGCTTCGTGCTGATGAACACCGAAGGCTTCAGCGCCGAGGGTGCGCCCGAGCCGACGACCGACGCGGAGAAGTGGATCCTGGCGCGACTGGCGACGACCGCCGACGAGGCACGCGCGCATTTCACCAGCTACCGCTTCGACCTGCTCGCACAGACGCTGTACGAATTCGCGTGGAACGATTTCTGCGACTGGTTCGTCGAGCTCGCCAAGCCCGCACTGCTCGGCGAAGACGCCGCAGCCGCGAACAGCACCCGCCACACGCTGCTGCACGTGCTCGAATCGCTGCTGCGCCTGCTGCATCCGCTGATCCCGTTCGTCACCGAGGAACTGTGGCGCGAGGTCGCGCCGCGGATCGGCATCGAGGCCGCGACGATTTCGCTGCGGCCGTACCCCGCGGCCGATGCCGCGCTGATGGCCTCGTATGCGCAGGCCTCCACCGATGTCGAATGGCTCAAGCAGATGGTCGGCGCACTGCGTCGCATCCGCAGCGAGCTGGGCGTGTCGCCGTCGAAGCAGGTGCCGCTGCTGGTGCGCGCCGGGAACGCCAACGATGACGCGCGCGTGCAGCGCTTCGCCTCGCAGTTGCGCTTCCTGACGCGCCTGTCCGCGATCGAGACGCTCGACGGCGACCCGCCACCGGCCGCCTCGGCCCTGGTCGGCGAGCTGGCGCTGTTCGTGCCGCTCGAAGGCCTGGTCGATCTGGATGCCGAACGCGCGCGTCTCGACAAGGAGATCGCCCGGATCGGCGCGGAGAAGGACAAGAGTGCCGCCAAGCTGGAGAAGTTCAGCGACAAGGTGCCGGCGGCGGTCGTCGACCAGGAGCGCCAGCGCCTCGCCGACTGGACCGCGCAACACGACGCCCTCGCCGCGCAGCGCGCACGGCTTTGAGGCAACGCGCCGGCCTGCGCGCCGGCGCGCCCTGCCGCCACCGCGGGGTCGAATACGCGCGGGATGGGGTGTCCATCGAATGCCCCATCGCGCGCGAGCGCGCTCCTACGGATGCGGCGCTCCCGACGCCTTCGACGAAGGCGGACGGCGCATCGACGCTTCGCTATCTCCACGCATCGTCCGGATGCCGTCGACGTGCAGCACGCGGGTCTTCGAACACCACACTGCATCTGCACAGCCCCTGCCGCCCGTGTAGGAGCGCGCTTGCGCGCGAAGGGATGTTGCGGAAAACATCGCGCGCAAGCGCACTCCTACACGCGTGGTTCTCGAACGCGATGCACGATCGCCATCGCGCGACGGCTATCCACAGCGTGCTCCATCGCGCGCGCACCACGCGTCCTGACAGGACATTGCGGCCGCCCACCTACAATCAGCCGGTCCATCATACGCACGTCGGCCCATGTCGAATTCCGATCGTTCCCCCCACGTGGTCATCGTCGGCGGCGGCTTCGCCGGCCTCTGGGCCGCGCGCGCGCTGGCGCGTGATCCGGTGCGGATCACGCTGATCGACCGCGGCAACCATCACCTGTTCCAGCCGCTGCTCTACCAGGTGGCGACGGCGGGGCTCTCGGCGCCCGACATCGCCGCGCCGCTGCGCCACATCCTGCGCGGCCAGGACAACGTCGAAGTGCGCCTGGCCGAGGTCGAAGGCATCGATGCGGACGCGCGCACGTTGCGCCTCGACGGCGGCCAGACCCTCGGCTTCGACCAGCTGCTGCTCGCCAGCGGCGCCACCCACGCCTATTTCGGCAACGACCACTGGGCCGCGCATGCGCCGGGCCTGAAGACGCTCGACGACGCGCTGCTGCTGCGCCGTCGACTGCTGCTCGCATTCGAGCGCGCCGAAGCAGAGACCGATCCGGAGCAGCGCGCGGCCTGGCTCAGCTTCGCCGTCGTCGGCGGCGGACCGACCGGCGTCGAACTCGCCGGCACGCTGGCCGAGATCGCCCGGCACACGCTGCGCAGCGAGTTCCGCAACATCGACCCCGCGGCCGCGAAGGTGCGGCTGGTCGAGGCCGGGCCGCGCGTACTGGCCTCGTTCCCCGAGGACCTGTCGCAGCGCGCGCAGCGCCAGCTCGAGAAGCTCGGCGTCGAGGTGCTGACCGGCACGCCGGTCGAAGATATCGACGCCGAGGGCTTCTGCCTCGGCGACACGCGCATCGCCGCACGCACGGTGATCTGGGCGGCCGGTGTCGCCGCCTCGCCGTTGGGCGCACTGCTCGATGCACCGCGCGACCGTGCCGGCCGCGTGTGCGTGGCGCAGGACCTGTCGGTGCCCGGGCACCCGGACATCTTCGTCGCCGGCGATCTCGCCGCCGTCGAGAGCAACGGCCGCCCGGTCCCGGGCGTGGCGCCGGCGGCCAAGCAGATGGGCCGGCATGTCGCGGCGAACATCCGCGCCGGCTTGCGCGGCCGGCCCCGCGCGCCGTTCGTCTATCGCGACTTCGGCAATCTCGCGACCATCGGCCGCATGGCCGCCGTGGTCCACGTCGGCAAGCTGAAGCTGTCCGGAGCCATCGCCTGGTGGTTCTGGCTGATCGCCCACGTGTTCTTCCTGATCGGCTTCCGCAATCGGGTGGTCGTGCTGCTGAACTGGACGATGGCGTACTGGACCTACCAGCGCGCGGCGCGGATCATCTTCGGGCCCGCGCCCGAGGTCGGGCCCGACGCCGATGTCGAGGACACCACGCTCGACGCTTCGGCTAGCATGGCGCCGCGCCCGTCGCACCCGGATCCGTCGTCGGACTGAGCCGCGCGCCCTTCCCCCGCTCCGGCCCGTCCGCGCCATGATCGACATCTCGTCCCACAACTTCTGGATCGCGCTCGCGGTGACCACCGCGGCTGGCCTGGCGACCGGACTCGGCAGCCTGCTGGTGCTCTTCGCCAAGCAGCCCAACGCGCGCCTGCTGGCCTTCGGCCTCGCATTCGCCGCTGGCGCGATGGTCTACGTGTCGCTGACCGAGATCCTCGACAAATCGGTGCAGGCCTTCACCAACGCCTACGGCCAGCAGCTCGGTTTCACCTGGGGCACGCTGTCGTTCCTCGGCGGCGTGCTGTTCATCGTCACCATCGACCGGCTGGTGCCGAACCCGCACGAACGGCTGGAAGTCGACGACCCCTACTTTCGCGAGCACAACACCAGCTACGTCAAGCGCGTCGGCCTGCTGACGGCGGTCGCGATCACCGCGCACAACTTCCCAGAAGGCCTGGCGACCTTCTTCGCCACGCTGGAGAACCCCGGCGTCGGCATGCCGCTGGCGTTCGCGATCGCGATCCACAACATTCCCGAAGGCATCGCGATCGCGGTGCCGGTCTACTTCGCCACCAACAACAAGCTCTACGCGTTCCTCGCGTGCCTGCTGTCGGGCCTGGCCGAACCGGTCGGCGCATTGATCGGCTACGCGGTGCTGCGCCCGTTCCTGTCCGAGCCGGTCTTCGGCGTCGTCTTCGGCCTGATCGCGGGCGTCATGGTCTTCCTCGCCCTCGACGAACTGCTGCCCGCCGCCAAGCGCTACGCCAAGGGCCACGAGACGGTCTACGGCCTGGTCGCCGGCATGGCGGCGCTGGCGATCAGTCTGGTGCTGTTCAAGTGGTGAGAGCGGTCGCCCGCTGGCGTTGCTGACACGCTGCCGCCGAAACCGATACGGCCCGCTTGCGCGGGCCGTATCGTGTGTCGCAACTGGAAAAAGGATCAGGCCGCGAACAGCGCCTTCATCTTCTTCAGCGCGTTGGCTTCCACCTGACGGATACGCTCGGCGGACACGCCGTACTCGTCGGCGAGTTCCTGCAGCGTCACCTTGTTTTCATCGTCCAGCCAGCGGCGGCGGATGATGTCGCGCGAGCGCGCGTCGAGCTTGGACAGGCCTTCGCGCAGGAGGTCGAGCTTGCTGCCCTCGCTGTCGTTGCGCTCGTAGGCCTGCGCCGGATCCTCGTCCTGAGCGACGAGATAGGCGACCGGCGCCGGCGGCGCGTTGTCGTCGTCCTCGCCCGCAGGCGCGTCGAAGCCGATGTCGCGGCCCGACAGGCGCGACTCCATCTCCAGCACCTCGCGCTCGGACACGTTGAGATCGGCGGCCACGGCGCGCACTTCGGCCGCATTGAGCCAGCCCAGACGCGTCTTGGACTTGCGCAGGTTGAAGAACAGCTTGCGCTGCGCCTTGGTCGTGGCGACCTTGACGATGCGCCAGTTCTTCAGGATGAACTCGTGCATCTCGGCACGGATCCAGTGCACGGCAAAGCTCACCAGGCGCACACCGACGTCGGGGTCGAAGCGCTTGACCGCCTTCATCAGGCCGATGTTGCCTTCCTGGATCAGGTCACCCAGCGGCAGGCCGTAGCCGTTGTAGCCGCGGGCCACGTGCACGACGAAGCGCAGGTGCGAATGCACCAGCTCGCGCGCGGCGTCGAGGTCGTCGTCGTCGCGGTAGCGCCGGGCCAGGGTCTGCTCGTCGTCGACCGTCAGCACCGGGATCTGGTGCACGGCACCGATGTAGGCGTCGAGCGAACCCAGCGGGCTGGGGATCGGCAGGCTGTTGGCAACCAGGGCGTGGGTCATCGTCTGCGTGCTCATGGGAAGGGATGTTAGCAGTCGATGGATATGACTGCTAAGGGCGCGGAAAGTTCCGTACGTTCCAAGGGTGGAACGTTCAGCTGCCCGACGCTGTGTCGACATCGGGATGGTTCACGGCGCTTGCAAGGGGCGCCCGGAGGCGACGCGATCTCATGATCGCCGTCCGCCAGCGGGACCAGGAAAGTGTGCAGGGAGCGCAGGAAACCGACGATGAAGATCACCGCATTCAGGTCCAGCCGGCAATGCGACGGATCGTTTCACGGGCGGACTGGAGCTCGTCCGAGGGCGCCGCGAGCCGGGGACGACGGTCGAGCATGCAGTCCACGCCCGCCGCGACCAGCGTGGCGTGGGCGGCCTGCAACGCATCCCGGTCCGCCGGGGCGACCAGGCCGGCCTCCACGGCCGCATCCAGCAGTGGCGGCGTCGCGCGCGGCTGCAACAGGACCGGCGCGGCATGCGCGGACTGCAACACCAGGCACTGGACCAAGAACTCCAGGTCGACCAGCCCGCCCTCGCCCTGCTTGAGGTCGAAGCGCGCCGCGGTCGAACGATCGAGCTCGGCCCGCATCCTGCGCCGCATGGCGGCCACGTCGTCACGGATGGCGGCGGCGTCCCGCGGGCGCGCCAGCGTGTCGCGACGCACCGTCTCGAATGCCGGCTCCATTGCGTCATCGCCGGCGACGAAGCGCGCGCGCACCAGTGCCTGGTGCTCCCAGGTCCACGCCCGCTCGCGCTGGTATTCCGCATAGCTGGCCAGCGACGAGACCAGCAGGCCCTTGCCGCCGTCGGGCCGCAGGCGGACATCCACGTCGTACAGGCGGCCGCCCCCGGTCACGGTTCCGAGCAGGTTGACCACCTTCTGCGCCAGGCGTGAGGCCCAGCGCTGGGCGTCGAGCGGGCGGGCGCCCGTCGACTGCGCATCGGGCGGCGCGTCGTAGAGGAAGACGAGATCGAGATCCGAGCCGAAGCCGAGTTCTTCGCCGCCCAGGCTGCCGTAGCCGATCACCGCGAAGCGGGCGTCGGGCACACGCCCGTGGGCGCGTTCGAGGTCCCGCCGCGCCAGCGTCAGCACCCCGTCCACGACCGCATCCGCGAGCCAGGCGAGCTGTCGGGTGGCGGTCTGCGCGTCGAGCCGGCGATCGAGCGTGGCCAGCGCGATGCGGAAACTCAGCTGCTGGCGCACCTCGTTGAGCATGAACAGCGCCGCTTCGAGATCGCCCTGCCGGAGCGCACGCGCGCACTGCGTGGCCAGCGCATCGCGATCGGGCAACTCGCCTTCAACGCGTGCGTCCAGCAGTTCGTCGAGCAGCAGCGGATGCGCGGCCAGCCGCTCGGCCAGGAACGCGCTGCGCGTGACCAGGCCGACCAGCCGCGCCAGCGCCGCGGGCTGCTCGTCGAGCAGCGCGAGGTAACTCGCCCGCCGCAGCAGGTTGTGCAACACCGCGAGCAGCCGGCGAACCGCCTGCAGCGGCCGGTCCGCCGGTGCGGAGGCCTGCAGCAGCACGGGCATCAGGCGGTCGAGCCGCGCGCGCGCGATGTCGGAGAGGTCGCGCACGCTGGGCGAGCGGGCGAAATCGCGCAGCGCGGCATCGACGTTGCGGGCATCGTCGAACCCGGCCGCGGCCAACGTGGACGGATCCCCGCCCTCGGGCAGCGCGCGCCACCAGGCGGCGAGGTCGCTGTCGGCCTCGGGCGCGCGTTGCTGGCTGCGCACGGCGAGCAGGGCATCGAATTCGTGCGCGATGTGGCTCCGCTGGCGCGCGAGTTCCGCGTGCAGGGCCGCCCAGTCGTCGACGCCGAGACCGGTCGCGATGCGCAGGCGGTCCAGCGGATCGGCCGGCAGCACGTGGGTCTGCGCGTCGCGCAGCATCTGCAGCCGGTTCTCCACCCGGCGCAGGCACAGGTACGCAACGCGCAGGCGCGTCAGCGCCTCGTCCGAGACCTGCCCGGCCGCATGCAGCGCCTCGAGCGCGGGCAGCAGGCGGCGCTCACGCAGTGCGGGCTCGCGGCCACCGCGGATCAGCTGCAGCGCCTGGGCCAGGAATTCGACCTCGCGGATGCCGCCGTCGCCGCGCTTGATGTCGTCCGCGAGTTCCTGGCGCGCGACCTCGGCGCTGATCATCGCCTTCATCGTGCGCAGGCCGTCGAGCGCGCCGAAATCCAGATAGCGCCGGTAGACGAACGGACGCAGTAGCGCGAGAAACCGCTCGCCGGCCTCGATGTCGCCGGCCACCGGCCGTGCCTTCTGCCAGGCGTAGCGTTCCCAGTCGCGGCCCTCGCGCTGGAAGTACTGCTCCATCGCCGCGAAGCTCAGCGCGATGCGGCCGGCGTTGCCGAACGGCCGCAGGCGCAGGTCGACCCGGTGGCAGAACCCGTCGGCCGTGGTCTCGTCGAGCAGGCGCGCCAGCTGCTGGCCGAGGCGGGTGAAATAGTCCTCGGCCGCGAGCGGGCGCGCCCCGTCACTTTCGCCGCCGGATTCGAAGCCGTAGACGAGATCGATGTCGGAACTGAAGTTCAGCTCGCCGCCGCCGAGCTTGCCCAGGCCGAACACGACTAGCCGCACCGGCCGGCCGTCGCCATCGCGCACTTCTCCATGGCGCTGTGCGAACGCGGCCTCCAGCGCATCGAGCGCGAGCGCGAGGCAGGTCTCGGCGAGCCGGGTGCTGCCGGCCAGCGTGTCCGACACGGTGTCGAGGCCGAGCACGTCGCGCCAGATCAGCCGGGTCGAGCCGGCACGCCGGTAACGCCGCAGCAGCGCCGGCCAATCGGCCTGCGCCTGCGGTTCGAGTCGCGGCGCGGGCAACGCGGCGTCCCCGTCGGTGCGCAGCAGGGTATCGAGCAGCTCGGGTTGCTGCTGCAGCACGTCGAGTGCGAAATCGCTGGCGAGCGCGACGCGGCGCAGCCGGTCGAGGGCGGCCGGGTCGTCGCGGACGGCGTCGGGCAGACGGGCCAGCTGGCGGGCGAGATGCGCGTCCAGCGCGTCGGTGGGCGATGTGCTCATGGCCCGGATGATGACATCCACGTCCCGGCGCGCATCCGCCCTGTCGGGCGTCGAGTGCGGCGGGCACCCGATCGACAGGCAAAAAAAAGCCCGCTTCCGGCGAACCGGTTACGGGCTTGCTCCCTCCCCCACGTCGGGTGCAGGGCGATAGTGGAAGAGCGCGCGACGTTGTGCACGCTGCAGTGCAAAACGATACCCGCGGGTACAAAAACGGCCGCGAATGCTGAACACGGCGAGGCTTCAGCGGGGGCGCGGCCGGCGCCCCAGGTCGATCAGCAGTTCACGCGCCGCGTTGCGTCCCGGCAGGCCGGTCACCCCGCCGCCCGGATGCGTGCCCGAGCCGCACAGATAAAGCCCGCGCAGCGCGCCGCGGTAATTGCCCTGCCCCAGCAGCGGCCGCGCACTGAACAGCTGGTCGGCGCCCAGGCTGCCGTGGAAGATGTCGCCGCCGACGAGGCCGAAACGGCGCTCGAGATCCAGCGGCGTCAGCGCCTCGAAGCCGAGCACGCTGCGCGCGAAGTTCGGCGCGACCGCATCGACCGTGTCGATCATCAGCCGCGCGACGGTGTCGCGGTGCGCGTCCCAACCTCCGGTCGCGTCGGGCATCACCGGATTGACGTGCTGGCAGAACAGGCTGGCGACGTGCTGCCCGGGCGGCGCGAGGCTGTCGTCGAGCGTGGACGAGATCACCAGTTCGACGATCGGCGCGCGCGCCCAGCCGGGATTGTGTTCGCGCGATTTCGCATCGAAGTACGCGCGCTCGAAGTACGCGAGCGACGGCCCGATCAGGATGCCGCTCTGGTGGTGCGGCTGCAGTGCGGTGCCCGGCGCCGCGGTGAAATCCGGCAGTTCCGACAGCGCGACATTCATCCGGAACGTGCCCGAGCCGCAGCGGTAGCGATCGATGCGCGCGGCGGTATCGGTGTCGAGCGCGTCGCGCGGCACCAGGTGCTGGTAGAGCAGTTTCGGATTGAGGTTGGAGACGATCGCGCCCGCGCGCAGCGTGCGCCCGTCGTCCAGCACAACGCCCACCGCGCGCCCGCCTTCGACCTCCACCTGCGCGACCGCGGCATCGGTCTCGATCACCACGCCGCGCGCGCGGCACTCGGCCGCGATCGCCTCGCTGATCGCACCCATGCCGCCGATCGCGTGGCCCCACACGCCGGACTTGCCGTTGACCTCGCCGAACACGTGATGCAGCAGCACGTAGGCCGAGCCCGGTGTGTACGGACTCGCGAAGTTGCCGACCACCGAATCCCAGCCCAGTGCGGCTTTCAACGGCGCGGATTCGAACCAGTCGTCGAGCAGTTCGCCGGCGGATTTGGTGAACAGATCGAGCAGGTCGCGGCGGCCGCGCATGTCGAGCTGTTTCAGCTGCCGGCCGACGGCCCACGAATTCACCCAGTCGGCGAGCACGAAGCCGTCGCTGACGTTCGGCGGCGTGCGCGTCATCAACGCACGCAAGACCGCGACCACGCGCTCGAGCATTTCGTAATACGCCGGCAGACGCGCGGCATCGCGCGGCGACCAGCGCGCGACCTCGGCCAGGCCGTCCGCGCCGCCTAAGCGGAACGCCCGGCCATCGGGCAGCGGCAGGAAGTTCGAGAACGGCCGCTCCACCACACGCAGCCCGTGCTGCACCAGCCGCAGATCGGCGATCACCTGCGGATTCAACAGGCTGACCGTGTAGCTGGCGACCGAATTGCGGAAACCGGGGTGAAAGGTTTCGGTGACCGCGGCGCCGCCGACGATCCGCCGGCGCTCCAGCACGCGCACATCGAGGCCGGCGGCAGCGAGATAGGCGGCGCAGACGAGCCCGTTGTGACCGCCGCCAATGATCAGCACATCGGCGTCGTTGCGCGGCGTGCTCATGCGCGGGCGTGCAGCACGGCGACGACGCGATCGGCCAGCGTCGCCGCGGCCTGCGGTCGGCCGAGCGCGGCGGCGGCGCACGCGGCTTCGGGCAGCACCGACGGCGATGCGAACGCGTCGGCCAGCAGCGCCGTCAGATGCGCCGCGGTGAAGTCCGGCTCGGGCACGCACCAGCCCACGCCGGCCGCGGCCAGTGCCTCGGCGTTGCGGCGCTGCTCGTCGCGCGAACCGCCGTGGGGGATCGGCACGAAGATCGCGGGCCGGCCGACGGTCAACAGGTCGGCGGCGGTGGTCGCGCCGGCGCGCGTGATCACCAGGTGCGCATCGCGCAGGCGCGCGCCCATGTCGTCGAAGAACGGCCGCACGGTCGCGTCGATGCCGCCCGCGCGCAGCGCGCGCTCGACATCCGCCACGGCCTCACCCTTCATCTGCAGCGAGAGCTGCAGGCGCCTGCGAACGGATTCGGGCAGCTGCAGCAGCGCCGGCGGCACCACGTCGCCGAACACGCGTGCACTCTGGCTGCCGCCCACGACCAGCAGACGCAGCGGCGCGTCGGCGGCGAGCGGCGGATAGTCGCCCCGTGCATCGAGGATGGCCTGGCGCACCGGATTGCCGGTGTCGAAGATGCGCGCGGCCTCGACGCCATCGAGACCGGCGGTGTTCGGAAACGACGTTGCCACGCCATCGGCGAACCGCAGCAGCTTGCGGTTGGCCAGGCTCAGCCGCGCGCCCTGCTCGTGCAGCAGCAGCGGCAGGGCCAGGCTCTTCGCCGCCAGCGCCGGTGCGAAGCTCGGATAGCCGCCGAAACCGACCAGCAGGCGCACGTCGCGCCGGCGCATGTCGCGGCGCGCCTGCCAGGTCGCCCGCAGGATCGTCAGGCCGGCGGCGAGCTTGCCGCCCACGCCGCCTTCGAGACTGCGCGCCGGCAGCACGACGTGGTCGAGCCCCGCCAGCGCCTGGGTGTACGCCGCGCCGCGACGCTCGGTATAGAGCACCACCGGATGCCCGCGGCGCTGCAGTTCGCGCGCCAACGCCTCGGCCGGGAACAGATGCCCGCCTGTGCCGCCGGCCGCGCAGGCGATAGTGGGCAGGGCCGCGGACGAGGACGCATGCGACATGGGATCGCCTTTCCGGAGTGGCGCACGACTATAGCCAGTGCGTCGCCGCGCGGCATCCGCTCCGCACCGGTGATAATCGACCGATCCGCCTCCGGGACACCGCGCCGATGCCAGACGACCGTATCCGTCAGCCCGGGCTGCGCGACCGCGTGGTCAGCGCCGAGCAGGCCGCCGCCTGGATCACCCCGGGCCAGACGGTGGCGATGAGCGGCTTCACCGGCTCGGGCTACCCCAAGGCGGTGCCGCTGGCGCTCGCCGCACGCATCGAAGCCGCGCACCTTGCGGGTAAGGCCTTCCAGATCCGCCTGCTGACCGGCGCCTCGACCGCGCCCGAACTCGACGGCGCACTGGCCAAGGTCGACGGGCTCGCGCTGCGGCTGCCGTTCCAGAGCGATCCCGACGCGCGCCGCCGCATCAACGACGGCAGCCTGGCGTATATCGACGCCCACCTGAGCCAGGTCGCGCAGAACGCCTGGTTCGGGTTCTACGGCGACATCGACGTGGCGGTGGTCGAGGCCGTCGCGATCCGCGAGGACGGCGGCATCGTGCCCTCCACGTCGGTCGGCAACAGCAAGACCTGGCTGGACCTGGCGAAGCGCGTGATCGTCGAGGTCAACGATTGGCAGCCGCCCGAACTCGAGGGCATGCACGACATCTACTACGGCACCGCGCTGCCGCCGCTGCGCCGGCCGATTCCGCTGGAACATCCCGACGAACGCATCGGCGAGACCGCGCTGCGGGTGGATCCGGACAAGATCGTCGCGATCGTCCGCACCCACGCGCCGGACCGCAACAGTCCGTTCAAGGCGACCGACGCGACCAGCGAGCGCATCGCCGCACTGCTGATCGAGTTCCTGCAGCACGAGGTCGCGCGCGGCCGCATGCCGGCCCGATTGCTGCCGCTGCAGTCGGGCGTGGGCAACATTCCCAATGCGGTGCTCGCCGGGCTCGAACGCAGCGGCTTCCGCGACCTGACCGCGTTCACCGAGGTCATCCAGGACGGCATGCTTGACCTGCTCAAATCCGGCGTACTGCGCTCGGCCTCGTGCACGGGCTTCGCATTGAGTCCGTGGGCAAACGCGACCTTCAAGCGCGACATCGCCTTCTACCGCGACCGCATCCTGCTGCGCACCCAGGAAATCTCCAACCATCCCGAACTGGTGCGACGTCTGGGCTGCATCGGCATGAACGGCATGGTCGAGGTGGACCTGTACGGCAACGTCAATTCCACCCACATCATGGGCTCGCGGATGCAGAACGGGATCGGCGGCTCGGGGGATTTCGCGCGCAACGGCTTCCTATCGATCTTCATGTCGCCCAGCACGGCCAAGGGCGGCAGCATCTCGTCGCTGGTGCCGATGGTGAGCCACGTCGACCACACCGAACACGACGTCTCGATCGTCGTCACCGAGCAGGGCGTCGCCGACCTGCGCGGCCTGTCGCCCAAGCAGCGCGCGCGCGTGCTGATCGACCGCTGCGCGCATCCGGACTATCGCGACGCGCTCGACGACTACTTCGCCCGTGCCTGCCGCACCAGCTACGGCAAGCACACCCCGCACCTGCTGCCCGAGGCGCTGTCCTGGCACCAGCGCTGGCTCGACACCGGCGACATGCGCATCGGCGCGCCGGCTACAGCGTCCGCGTCATGAAGATGCTGAAGGGATCCTCGACGTAGTCGCCGAACGGGCCACAGCCGACGAACCCGTGCCGCGCGTACAGCGCGTGCGCCGGGGCGAACGCCGGCGCGCTGCCGGTCTCCAGGCTCAGCCGCTGCAGGCCCTGCGCGCGGGCCGTGGCCATCAGGTGCGCGAGCATCGCGGCGGCAACACCGCGGCGCAGATGGGCGGGATCGGTGCGCATGGATTTCAGTTCGCCGTGGCCGTCGCCGAGATCCTTCAATGCGCCGCAGCCGGCGAGCGCGTCGCCGCGCCACGCGGTCCAGAACGACAGGCCCGGCGCGCGCAGACGGGACAGATCCAGCGCATGGATGCTGCCGGGCGGCGAATGCAGGGCCATGTCGGCCAGGTGCAGTTGCAGCAGGGCGACGACGCGCGGATCGTCGAGGCCGCCGGCGCGGATCTCGAGATCCGCGGCGATGGTCGTGGCCTGCAACCAAGCGAGCTTGCACGCACGCGGCTGGCGCTTGAGCTGCCACTCGGCGCGCGAGGCACTGGCGCGATCGGGATAGGCGCGACTGGCGAGCACGCGCAGCGGCGGATTGCCGCGGGTGTATTTGGCGCCGCGCCCGGCCACGTGGGCGGCGAACCGTGCGTCGAGGTCATTCGTGATCCCGGCGTACCAGCTGCCGTTGCGGCATTCGAGCAGGTAGAGATGCCAGCTGCGCGGGACGGTCATCGCGCGATGATCGAATCCGCGCCCGCCTGCGTCAACGGCGCTCAGACCCGATCGAACCCGAACAACCGTGCCAGCGGATGCGCGCGCCGCTCGATCGCGGCGCGCAGCAGACCGGCGCCGAGCATCGAATACGTGATGCCGTTGCCGCCGTAGGCCATCGCGTACTGCACGCGCGGGCCGGTCGCGGCGTGCGGGCCGAAGAACGGCAGGCCGTCCGCGGTCTCGGCGAAGGTGCCGGCCCAGGCGAACGTCGGGCTGAGATCGAGTGCTGGCCACAGTTTCGCCACGCGTTTCATCAGGCGCCGTGCCTTGGCGTCGACGCGGCGGTCGCGGCGCGCGGGGATGTCGACGTCGTCGTCCTCGCCGCCGATCAGCAGGCGCCGGTCCGCGGTGGTGCGCAGGTAGAGATACGGCCGCGCGGTCTCCCAGACCAGGGTGCGCGCCAGTATCTCCGGCAATGCGGCGTCGAGCGGGTCAGTGACGAAGGCGTAGCTGCTGCGGTTGCGTGCGACGCGCTTGGGCAGCCACTGCTGGCTGGCATACCCGGCGGCGACGACGACGTGGCCGGCGCGGATGCGCATGCCGGCATCGGTGACCGCCAGCACGTCGCGGCTGCGCGGCTGCAGATCGAGGATTCGTGTGCGGTCGAAGACCTGGCCGCCGCGACGCACGCAGCGCCCCAGCAGGCGCGAGGCGAAGCGGTAGGGATCGACCTGGGCGGCCTGCGTGCTCAGCAGCGCGGCCGGCGCGTCGAAGCCGTAGCGCTGCTTCACCGCGGCGCCGTCGAGATAGTCGACCTCGAAGCCGTGGCGGCGGCGAGCGACGCACTCGTCCTGCAGCGCCGGCACGTCACGCCGGCGACTGGCGTAGTAGAGGCTGTCGGTGCGCTCGAAATCCACGTCGCGCACACCCCGCGCGAGTTCGGCCAGCAGATCGATCGCCTCGCCGCAGGCGCGATAGGCCAGGCCGGCGTCGGCCTCGCCGTAGCGCCGCGCGAGATCCACCAGATGGGTGTCGATCTCGTACTGCAGCAGCGCGGTGCTCGCGGCGGTGCTGCCCCAGGCGATGTCGCGCTGTTCGACGACGACGACCTCGTGACCGTGGGCGATCAATTCATCGGCGATCAACGCCCCGGTGATGCCCCCACCGATGACCAGCACCTCGCACCGCAGGTCGGCGTCCAGTTTCGGCATCGCCTGCATCAGGCCGTTGCGTATCGCCCAGAACGGATACCCGCTTTTGAGGTCCATGAGGCACTGCCGGAGGAGGACGCCGCAGCCTAGCCACAGGCGCGTGAGGCGCACAACACGCCACGCACGGCGGTGTGCAGGTTCGCGCCGGCGCCCGGCACGACCGGACCTCGTACGGGGCGGGATGCCGGCGGACGCCCTACACTGCGCGGCCCACTGCCGCCGCGCCCGCATGTCCGCACCGTCCGCACCGCCGCTCCCGAGCCCCGACTGGGACGTCATCGTCCTCGGCGCCGGCGCGGCCGGCCTGATGGCCGCGATCGCCGCAGGCCGGCGCGGTCGCCGGGTGCTGGTGCTCGACCATGCGAACAAGGTCGGCAAGAAGATCCTGATGTCGGGCGGCGGCCACTGCAACTTCACCAACACCGGCACCACGCCGGCGCAGTACCTGTCGGCGAATCCGCACTTCTGCAAATCCGCGCTGGCGCGCTGTACGCCGCAGGATTTCATCGATCTGGTCGATGCCCACGGCATCGCCTGGCACGAGAAGGAACTGGGCCAGCTGTTCTGCGACGGGTCATCGAAACAGATCGTGCAGTTGCTGCTCGACGAGGCCGACGGGGCCGGCGTGCAGGTGCGCACGCATTGCGCGGTGCAGCTGCCGCGCCGCATCGACGACGGTTTCGTGCTCGACACCGCGATCGGTCGTCTGCGGTGCGCATCGCTGATCGTCGCGACCGGCGGGCTGTCGATCCCGAGCATGGGGGCCACCGGCTTCGGTTACGAACTCGCCCGCCACTTCGGCCATGCCCTGCTGCCGACACGCGCGGGCCTCGTGCCGTTGACGCTCAGCGGCAAGCACCAGGAACGGCTGGACGCACTCTCGGGCGTCGCGCTCGACGTCGAGGCCGGCTGCAACGGCGCGCACTTCCGCAACCGCATGCTGATCACCCATCGCGGGATCAGCGGACCGGCGATCCTGCAGATCTCCTCGTACTGGCAGCCCGGCGACGACCTGCGCCTGGACCTGCTGCCCGGCCGTGATGCGCTGGGCTGGCTGCAGGCGCAGCAGGCAGAGCGTCCGGGCACCGAACTCAAGAACGTGCTGGCCGAACTGATGCCGCGCCGCTTCGCCCAGCGTCTGTGCGAGATCTGGCTGCCGAACCGGCCGATGAAGCAGTACACGCCGGCGCAGCTGCACGACACCGCCGCGCTGCTGCAGGCCTGGCCGCTGGTCGCCAGCGGCACCGAGGGGTATCGCACCGCCGAGGTCACGCTGGGCGGCGTGGATACCGACGGCGTCTCGTCGCGGACGATGGAATCGCGGCAGGTGCCGGGCCTGTTCTTCGTCGGCGAGGTGCTCGACGTCACCGGCTGGCTCGGCGGCTACAACTTCCAGTGGGCCTGGGCCTCGGGCATGGCGGCGGGCGAAGCCGCGTAGACCGGGTCACGCGTACGCGGTGCGCGATGCGGCCTTCCCGCGAACAGCGTTCGCGCGTGAGCGCGCGCCTACACGGAGCGGACCTCGCATCGGCCCGCCTGAAACGATACCGCCTCTGTAGGAGCGCGCTGGCGCGCGATGGAGCGCTCCCGAGAACGGCGTTCGCGCGCGAGCGCGCTCCTACGCGGAGCGAACCTCGCATCGGCCCGCCTGGAACGATACCGCCTCTGTAGGAGCGCGCTGGCGCGCGATGGGGCACTCCCCGCGAACAGCGTTCGCGCGCGAGCGCGCGCCTACACGGGGCGGACCTCGCATCGGCGCTGCCTGACACGACACTGCTTCTGTAGGAGCGCGCTTGCGCGCGACGGGGCGCTCCCGAGAACGGCGTTCGCGCGCGAGCGCGCTCCTACACGGAGCGGACCTCGCATCGGCTCGGCCTGACACGACACTGCCTCTGTAGGAGCGCGCTGGCGCGCGATGGGCACTTCCGCGAAGCGACATCGCGCACCCCCGATCACGCGGCCTGCGCGTCCGTCCGCGCGCGGCGCGCACGCACGGCGGTGGCCAGCCGGTCCAGCAAGTCGCGCGTCGTCGCCCAGTCGATGCAGCCGTCGGTGATGCTCTGCCCGTAGACCAGCGGCGCGCCCGGCACCAGCGTCTGCTTGCCGGCGACCAGATGGCTTTCGATCATCGTGCCGACGATGCGCGTCTCGCCGCGTTCGAGCTGACGGGCGATGTCGTCGATCACGGCCGGCTGGTTGTCGGGATTCTTGCCGCTGTTGGCGTGGCTGGCGTCGACCATCAGCGCCGCGCGCCGGCCCTGGGCCTGCAGCACGGCGGCCGCCGCGGCGACGCTGTCGGCGTCGTAGTTCGGCTGCGCGCCGCCGCGCAGGATCACGTGGCAATCCGGGTTGCCGGCGGTGGTCGCGATCGCGGCCCGGCCGTCCTTGCCGATCGCGAGAAAATGATGCGGATGCGAGGCCGCGCCCACCGCGTCGACCGCGATGCGCACGTCGCCGCCGGTGCCGTTCTTGAAGCCCACCGGGCACGACAGCCCCGACGCGAGCTCGCGATGCACCTGGCTTTCGGTGGTGCGCGCGCCGATCGCCCCCCAGGCGACCAGATCGGCGAGATACTGCGGGCTGATGATGTCGAGAAACTCGACCCCCGCCGGCAGGCCCATCGCGGCGATGTCGCGCAGCAGGCCGCGTGCGGTGCGCAGGCCGGTGTCGATGCGGAAACTGCCGTCGAGATCCGGATCGTTGATGAGTCCCTTCCATCCGATCGTCGTGCGCGGCTTCTCGAAATACACGCGCATCACCAGCTCCAGTGCATCGCCGTGCGTGTCGCGCAAGGCGCGCAACCGGCCGGCGTAGTCGAGCGCGGCGACCGGGTCGTGGATCGAGCAGGGCCCGACGACGACGATCAGGCGGTCGTCGTCGCCGTGCAGGATCGCGTGGCAGGCCGCGCGGGCGCTGGCCACGGTTTCGGACATCGTGGTGTCGCAGGGCAAGGCCGCGATCAGGTCGGCCGGGGATGTCAGGGGCTGCAGCGCGCGGATGCGCAGATCGTCGGTGTGCGGGGGCATGGCAGGGCTCGGGACAGGTGGGAATTCGGAAACAAAAACGCCGCCAGGGGCGCTGGCGGCGTTCGGAGGATGCGTGCGACCCGTGGGCTTCAGGGCGCGCGCGGACCGTCCGCCGCCGGTGGCGTCGGAAACGCATACCAATAGAAGAACGTGGGCAGGCGCGGGGTCATGGGCGCCAGTGATAGCACGCACCTGCGGCCGGCGCGACAGTTGCAGACGCGACCATCGGATTCACTCCGCCGGCAGCAGCGGCGGCCGGCCTTCGTACCAGTCGCGGGCGCCGGCGATGTGCAGGGTGCGGTCGCCGCCCTCGAGCTCGACGCCCAGGCCGAGCACGCCCCAGCGCGCGTAGAGATCGCCGTTCGGCGTGCCGTCGGCAATGCGCAGCCGCGCCTGCAGGTCGATGCGGTCGTTGCTGGCCTCGACGCGGTCGAACACCACTTCGTTCTCGCGCACGCGCAGCATGCCGGTCGCATTCGCCTCGCCCGAATCGATGAGGTTGCCGATCCAGCGTGGAAACGCGCTGCGTTCGGCGAACAGGCCGAGCAGCACGCTGACGTCGCGCATCGCCACGCGACCGCGGCCGTTGACCTCGAACGGTTCGCGCCAGGCCAGGGTGCCGTCTTCCAGTGCGAGGCGCGCCCACGACGGCGGCGCATCGTCGCCGGCGCCATCCAGGCGCACGCCGTCGAGCTGCAGTTTCAACGCGTCCAGCGCGTAGTGCCGCCCCACCCGCTCCATGCGCGTGAGCCGACTGTCGAGCTGGACATCGCCGGTCAGCGTCGACGGTCCGAGCGCCAGGCGCACGCCCTGCCCGCTCACCTGCATCCGGCCTTCGATCATCTCACCGGCGTTGTCGAGGCGCAGATCGCCGCTGGCCACGCCACGGCCGGCCAGCAGGCGCGCACTGTCGCCGGGCAGATAGCGGTTGTAGGTGCGCAGGTCCGGCACTTCGGCATCGTCGAAGCGCAGGCGCGCGTCCAGGCGTTCGTGGAATTCGGCCAGCGGGCCGGTGGATTCGAGATCCAGTCGCAGGTCGCGCCCCTGCAGGTCCACGCGGTCGGGCGCGGTTTCCGGCGCGAGCACGAAACGGTCCATGACGATGTCGATGCGGGTGCGCTGCGACGACGCATCGTCGCCGTCCACCCGCATGCGCGCGTGTGCCTGGCCCTGGAACAGGTTGTCGAGCACCGTGGCCTGCAGCCGTGTATCACGCAGATCGATCCGGCTGCCCGGCGCCAGCTCGCCATCGCGCACCTGCACGGCTGCCTCGAGGTCCGCGCGTCCGTCGAACGACAGCCAGTCGACGTCGTCGAGAATCACGTCGATCCAGCGCAGCGGCACCGCCGGCCACAGCGCATCGATCTGGCCCGACACCGCGCGCAGCGGCCGCAGCCAGTCGTCCGGGCCCAGTCGACGGTCGTGGACCTGCAGATCCGCATGCAGCCGCGGCGGGCGGTCGGCGCCTTCCGGCACACGCGCCGAGACCAGGATGCGATCGTCGGCCGTGCGCAATGCGACGCCCAGCGGATGGCGGACGTCCTCGCCGTCGGCGGTGCGCGAGAACACCGGCGCCGACCAGTCCAGCCGACTGCCCGGCATCAGCACACCGCGCTGCAGGGTGAGATCCGCGCGCAGGTGGCCCGCGGTGCCGGCCATGCCGATCGGCAGTGCATCGTCGTTCCGGGCGACGAGGTCGACGCCGGGCGCGGGGCCGTCCACACGCATGTGCGCATCGAGCAGCACGAGCTTCTCCTCGCCTTCGGCCTGCTCGCGGATGTGGGCGGGAATCCGCAGATCGAAGTCCAGCGCACCGTCGCGCAGCAGCACCACGTCGCCGACCGACAGCGTCGCATCCGGCATCGTCAGCGTGGAGCGCCCGACTTCCATCGGGCCGCCCTGCAGCTCCTTCTCGAACGCGAATCGGGCGTCGCCGTGGCCGGTGACCCGGGCGTCGAAGAAGTCCAGGCGCAGCAGGCTGGGCGTGGTGATCGCATCGAAGCGGAACGTCCACGGCGCCCGCCCTGGGCGCTTGGTCGAGGGCAGATCGGTGTCCGCACGTGCGACGTGCACCGAGACATCACGGGCCCGGATCGTGCCGAACGCGACTTCACGCCACAGCAGCGGCAGCACCTTGATGCGCCCATTGGCGACCGGGCTGGCGATCGTCCAGCGCGTGGTCCGCGCATGGCCGCCCATGACGACGCCACGCGCGTGGATGTGGCCCGGATACAGGCTCATCGCCCAGTCCCAGCGCGCGTGGTAGCGCTCGGGCTTGCGGTTGATGACGCCCTCGCCCCAGGCGCTGTTGAGGAACACATTGGCGCCCGCGAGGTACAGCGCGTAGAGCACGACGAGCACGAGGCCCGCGATGCGCAGGCCACGGCGGTGGGTGCGCAGCCGGGCGGTGAGGTGAGGCAGCATCCCGACAGCTTGGACGACACCGGGTGACGGGCGCCTGCACGCAGGCCGCCGTCCTCAACCGCGGGTGAAGAACATCAGGTAGATCAGCCGGCCATCTTCCAGCCCGGAGCCGAAGGCCTCGCCGGCGCTGTGCCACATCCACGGACGCAGCATCACCAGGCGATTGAAGCGCATCGGCACGCGCATCGTCATCTCCCACTTCGACGCGTCGCTGCTGTCGCGGGCGAGCAGTTCGTCCTGGACCGCCTGATAGCTGGAGAGGCCCATCGCCCGCAGCTCGCCCTCATTGAGCGGCGCGCGCTCGGTGCCCGTGGGCAGATGCCGGAAGAACTCGGTGCCGCCGCGGCAGTCTTCGGGGCGACTGAGGTAGAAGATCCCCGACCATTCGACGGGGCCGTCGATGTGCACGCGTCCGCGGCCGACATCGCCCGCGCGGGTGATGCGGAACTTGGCATGGGATTCGAGCGGTTCGATCGGCCGCAGCTGCTCGCCGACCAGCTGCGATACGGCCGGCACCAGGCCGGGGATATGCAGGCGCTCCTGCGAGTTGCGGCCGGGAAACGCACCCTGCTGCTCGGGATAGGTCAGGCGGAGGCCGGCGTCGCGCAGCGACAGGGCGTCCCGGGTCGAGAGGAAGTCGTCGACCACGATCAGTGAAGTGGGCATCGGCGCAGCCTAGCGCTGCAGGTGCGGCGGCTCAAGGAACGCGCTCGTTCGCAGGCGCGCGCTTGCGTGCGAGGGCCGTCCATCGGGATATTTTCTTTGCGCGCGAGCGCGCGTCTACCGACGCATTGCATAACGAAAAAACCCCCGCCTCGCGGCGGGGGTTTTCCTGGAACGGTGCAGCGGTGGGCGCTGGATCAGAAATCCATGCCGCCCATGCCGCCCATGCCGCCGCCGCCCGGCATCGCCGGCTCTTCCTTCTTCGGCAGCTCGGCAACCATCGCTTCAGTCGTGATCATCAGACCGGCGATCGAGGCCGCGTTCTGCAGCGCCGAACGGGTGACCTTGGTCGGGTCCAGGATGCCGAACGCGATCATGTCGCCGTACTCGCCGGTCGCGGCGTTGTAGCCGTAGTTGCCGGTGCCGTCCTTGACCTTGTTGAGCACGACGCTCGGCTCTTCACCGCAGTTGGTGACGATCTCGCGCAGCGGCGCTTCCATCGCGCGCAGGGCGATGATGATGCCGTGGTTCTGGTCTTCGTTCGCGCCCTTGAGCTGACCGATCGCCTGCAGCGCGCGCACCAGCGCCACGCCACCGCCGGGGACCACGCCTTCCTCGACCGCTGCGCGCGTGGCGTGCAGGGCGTCTTCGACGCGGGCCTTCTTTTCCTTCATTTCGATCTCGGTCGAGGCACCGACCTTGATCACCGCAACGCCGCCGGCCAGCTTGGCCACGCGCTCCTGCAGCTTCTCGCGGTCGTAGTCCGACGAGGTCTCCTCGATCTGCGCCTTGATCTGCTTGATGCGCGCCTCGATGCCACCGGTCTCGCCGGCGCCGTCGATGATCGTGGTGTTCTCCTTCGAGACCTGCACCTTCTTGGCGCGGCCGAGGTCGGCGATGGTCGCCTTCTCGAGCGACAGGCCCACTTCCTCGGAGATCACGGTGCCGCCGGTCAGGGTGGCCATGTCTTCGAGCATCGCCTTGCGACGGTCGCCGAAGCCCGGGGCCTTGACGGCGCAGACCTTGACGATGCCACGGATCGTGTTGACCACCAGGGTCGCCAGCGCTTCGCCTTCCACTTCCTCGGCGACGATCAGCAGCGGCTTGCCGGCCTTGGCCACGCCTTCGAGCACGGGCAGCAGGTCACGGACGTTGGAGATCTTCTTGTCGTGCAGCAGGATGAACGGGTCGTCCAGCTCGGCCGACATCGACTGCTGGTTGTTGACGAAGTACGGCGACAGGTAGCCGCGGTCGAACTGCATGCCCTCGACGACGTCGAGTTCGTTGTCCAGGCCCGAGCCTTCTTCAACGGTGATCACGCCTTCCTTGCCGACCTTCTTCATCGCGTCGGCGATGATCGTGCCGATCGACTCGTCCGAGTTGGCCGAGATCGTGCCGACCTGCGCGATCGCCTTGTCGTCGGCCGTCGGCTTGGACAGGTTCTTCAGCTCGGCGACGGCGGCCTTGACGGCCTGGTCGATGCCGCGCTTGAGGTCCATCGGGTTCATGCCGGCCGCGACGGCCTTCGAGCCTTCGCGGATCAGCGCCTGCGCCAGCACGGTCGCGGTGGTGGTGCCGTCACCGGCGTTGTCGGACGTCTTGGACGCGACTTCCTTCACCATCTGCGCGCCCATGTTCTCGAACTTGTCGGCCAGCTCGATCTCCTTGGCGACGGACACGCCGTCCTTGGTGATCGTCGGCGCGCCGAAGCTCTTCTCGAGCACGACGTTGCGGCCCTTCGGGCCCAGGGTCGCCTTGACGGCGTTGGCGAGCACATTCACGCCGCGCACCATCTTTGCGCGTGCGTCTTCGCCGAAGCGGATTTCTTTGGCAGCCATGGATAAAAACTCCGGAATTGGGGAATAGGGATTAGGGATTCGAAAGGGCGGGGTTACGGTCGACTCGAGCGAAGTGGGGCGCGGCAGTTGCCGTCTCGACTCCCCATTCCCGAATCCCGAATCCCGCCGTCAATCAACCGACGATGGCAAGAACGTCGTCTTCCTTGATGATCTTGTATTCGATGCCTTCGGCCTTGTAGGCGCTGCCCGAGTACTGGCCGTAGATCACGATGTCGCCGACCTTGACCTTCGGCGCGCGCACGCTGCCGTTGTCCAGGGCCTTGCCTTCGCCGACGGCGACGACTTCACCCTTGGTGGGCTTTTCCTTCGCGTTGTCCGGGATCAGGATGCCGCCGGCGGTCTTTTCCTCGGCCTCGACGGGCTTGACCACGACGCGGTCGTACAGCGGCTTCAAATTGCTCATTTCAACCCTCTCTAAGTGATTGATTGTGAAGAAAACGGGCGCCGATTCTAGCACTCGTTCTGGCACTCGGCCATGGAGACTGCCAGAACAGCGGGCGCACGCACCCCGGAACACCGGGACGGACGGGAGATGGGCGCGCCGGCGCGCTTTACAAGGGCCGGGGCCGAGATTCTTTTGCGTCGGAGCAGCTCGAGTCCAGCCACCGCGCCACGTGAGCCGCAGGCCCCATCACCGCGTACGCCGCCACGTCGGCGACCGCCCTGCCCCGCCTGTCTGCATCGTCGGCGGCAGAGCCACGACGCCTCAGGTCGGACCGTGCGTCAGCGGAAGCGCCACGCGGCGACCAGCATGGTCTCGCCGTCATTGGGCTGCTTGATGCTCGCGTTGGAGATATGACGGGCCAGCAGCGAGAACCGCTGCCAGCGCCAACCGACACTGCTGACGAACTGCGGATTGCCCGACAGGGCATCGGTGCGTCCGGCCTGCACGCCGATGCCGAAACCGGCGATGAAGCCGTTGTCACGCTCGTAGCGCGCGCCGCCATGGACGACGCCGGTGTCTTCGGCCAGGTCGAAACGCGTGTTGTCACGACCGCGCACGTAGATCGCGCCGAGCTCCCACCGCAGCACGCCATGGGCAGTGCGGCGCCACTCCGGCAGCC